>MHZN01000083.1:1927-7758 GCA_001830395.1 Pseudomonadales bacterium RIFCSPLOWO2_12_59_9
CGCTATGGCGGTGAGGAGTTCGTGTTGTTGTTGCCCAATACCGATGTCGACCAGTTCAGCTCCTGCTGCGAGCGCCTGCGTGAAGCCTTTGCCCGCTCGGAGCCGGTTGGCGTGCTGGTTAGCGGTATCAGCCTGTCGGCCGGAATGACCTTGCTCAGTGCGACCGATGCGCTGGATGAGGCCTTGCTGCGTGCCGATCAGGCGTTGTACCGGGCCAAACGCGATGGCCGCAATCGCTGCGCTGCCGCGTGGGAGGGCAGTGGTGCCTGAGTTAACCGTTGGCGCTGTACGCATTGAGGTTGCCGCGGACACTAATCTGCTGGATGACTTGCTCGGCGCCGGCATCAAGGTGCCCAACAGTTGCCGTGCCGGCAGCTGCCATAGCTGCCTGGTGCGCTGCATCAGCGGTGAGCCTCTGGATGCCCAGCCGCAGGCCTTGAGCGCTGCGCAACGGGCGCAAGGTTGGCGTTTGGCGTGCCAGTGCCAGGTAGTGGGGGATTTGTCGGTACAGGTGTTTGATCCGGCGGCCGATGGCATTGGCGCCAGCCTGATTGGCTGCGACTGGCTGAGCGCCACGGTGCTGCGCCTGCGTTTGCTGCCCGAGCGGCCTTTGCGTTATCAGGCCGGCCAGCATCTGCTGCTCTGGACGCCGAGCGGAATTGCCCGGCCTTATTCCTTGGCCAGCGTGCCCAATCTCGATGAGTACCTGGAGTTCCACCTCGATTGCCGCCAGGCCGGCGCCTTCAGCGATGCCGCCCGCAGCTTGCAGCTTGGCCAGTCACTGCGCCTGGGCGAGCTGCATGGCGGCGCCTTGCATTACGACCCGCAGTGGCAGACCCGACCGCTCTGGCTGTTGGCGGCCGGCACCGGCTTGGCGCCGCTGTGGAGCGTGCTGCGTGAAGCCTTGCGCCAGGGCCATAACGGCGCGATTCGGTTGTTGCACCTGGCCCATGACAGCTCCGAGCATTACCTCGCCCAGCCGCTGACAGCGCTTGCCGCCGAGCATCCGAACCTGCAGGTGCAATTAGTCAACACGGCCGAGTTGCCGGCGGCTTTGGCCGAACTGCGGCTTGTTTCGCGGCAAACCATGGCCTTACTCTGCGGCTCGCCTGCCAGCGTCGAGGCTTTTACTCGACGGCTGTATTTGCTCGGCCTGCCGCGCAATCAGATGTTGGCCGATTTGTTTTTGCCGCGCGCCTTTTGACCGCGCCTGTTTTGAGAGTACTGATGACTGAACATCTAATAGTCGAACGCGAAGCCGGGCTAATGACCCTGCGGCTCAATCGGCTGGACAAGAAAAACGCCCTGACCCGCGCCATGTACAGCCAGCTGGCCGAGGCCTTGCTGGCCGCCGATGCCGAGCCAGGCGTGCGCGCGGTATTGCTCAGCGGTGGGGCCGAGTGCTTTACCAGTGGCAATGACGTGGCGGACTTTCTGCAGGCGCCGCCGACCAGCCTCGATAGCCCGGTGTTTCATTTTATGCGGGCACTCTTTGAGCTGAAAAAGCCCATAGTCGCCGCCGTGGCGGGTTCGGAAGTCGGGATTGGCACCACCATGCTGCTGCATTGCGACCTGGTCTATGTCAGCCGTTGCGCCAAGCTGAAAATGCCCTTTGTCAGCCTCGGCCTGTGCCCGGAATTTGGTTCTAGCCTGATCTTGCCGCGCTTGCTTGGCCACGCCAAAGCAGCCGAGTTGTTGCTGCTGGGGGAGTCTTTTACCGGTGCGCAAGCGGCCGAATGGGGCATTGCCAATGCGGTGCTGGACGATGGCGCTGCGACCCTGGCCAAGGCCCGCGAGATGGCCCTGCGCTTTAGTCAATTGGCGCCGTCGGCGGTCGAAGTCAGCAAGCGCCTGATGCAAGCGCCGGGTCGGGAAGAGCTGCGCCAGGTGATCCTTGAGGAGGGCGAACTGTTCGGCCAACGCCTGCGCACCCCCGAGGCCACCGAAGCCTTGTCGGCCTTTATGCAGCGCCGTAAGCCGGATTTTTCCAAGTTCGTTTAAGCGCTGTATTGCAGCCACAAAAAAGCCCGCATCCATGGATGCGGGCTTTTTTGTGGCTGCTGACTTTTTGATCTATGCAGCTATTGGCTGCTGATCAGCACGCCGCAGCGCACCACCGATTTATGCCCCTGGCGCTCAAGGGTCAGTGGGAAGCGGCTGGTGATGGCCCAGCCCTTGGCCAATAGCTGCTCAATGTGGGCACGCATGGCGTTAAATTCGCGTTGTTCGGCTCGTGCAAGTTCCATTGCGGTGTCGCTCCTTTTTAATCAATCCTCATGCGCCTGCCAGCGTGGACTTGCTTGGCGTGCTCAGTGCAGAGAATAAAGCCTAGATATTGCAGCGTGGTGTCAGGCTGCCCGGCAATGCTACCTAATTATTTTGTGATTGTGCAGCTTGTTGGTCGGCCAAATTTTAGGCACAAAAAAACCGGCGCTAGGGCCGGTTTATCTGGGTCTGTAAGCCTGGTAGAGACTTACAGTTACTGCTATTTGGTGCCCCGAGGGAGACTCGAACTCCCACTCCTTTCGAAAACGGATTTTGAATCCGCCGCGTCTACCATTCCGCCATCAGGGCTCAGTGGGCGCGAATTCTAGAGACGGTTCTGGATTCTGTCAATGCGTTCGCGTGGTCTATTTTCACTATTTCCGTTAGACTTTGCCGCCCGATAAAACGACCTTTTTAACATGCGCGTTGCTGATTTTAACTTCGAGCTGCCCGAAGCCCTGATTGCCCGTCACCCGCTGGCGGTGCGCAGTGCTAGCCGTTTGCTGACGCTGGATGGGCCGAGCGGGGCGTTGGCCCATCGGCAATTTCCCGATTTGCTTGAGCATCTGCGCCCGGGCGACCTGATGGTGTTCAACAACACCCGGGTGATCCCGGCGCGTTTGTTTGGCCAGAAAGCCTCAGGTGGCAAGCTGGAAGTGCTGGTTGAACGGGTGCTCGACAGCCGTCGGGTGCTGGCTCATGTGCGCGCCAGCAAAGCGCCCAAGCCCGGTTCGATGATAGTGCTCGAAGGCGGTGCCCAGGCCGAGATGCTCGCCCGTCACGACGCCCTGTTTGAGCTGCGCTTTAGCGAGCCGGTGTTGCCGCTGCTGGAACGCGTCGGCCATATGCCGTTGCCTCCTTATATAGACCGCCCCGATGAGGCCGCCGACCGCGAGCGTTATCAGACCGTCTACGCCGACCGTGCCGGGGCCGTGGCGGCGCCCACCGCCGGCTTGCACTTTGATCAGGCGTTGCTGGCGGCGATTGCCGAACTTGGGGTTGAGAGCGCCTTCGTCACCTTGCACGTCGGCGCCGGTACTTTTCAGCCGGTGCGGGTTGAACGCATCGAAGATCATCATATGCACAGCGAATGGCTGGAGGTCGATGCCTCGGTGGTGGCCGCAGTCGAAGCCTGCAAGGCGCGTGGCGGACGGGTGATTGCGGTGGGCACCACCAGCGTGCGCTCGCTGGAAAGTGCCGCGCGCGATGGCGTGCTCAAGCCCTTTAGTGGCGATACCGATATTTTTATCTACCCAGGCCGGCCGTTTCATGTGGTCGATGCCTTGGTGACTAACTTCCATTTGCCGGAGTCGACCCTGCTGATGCTGGTGTCGGCCTTTGCCGGTTATCCCGAGACTATGGCTGCCTATAAGGTGGCGATTGAGCAGGGTTATCGCTTTTTTAGTTACGGTGATGCGCTGTTTATCACCCGCAACCCCGCGCCGCGCGGGCCTGAGGAATCTGTATGACGCGCACTTGCCGCATGTCTTTTGAATTGTTGGCGACCGATGGCCGCGCTCGTCGTGGTCGTTTGACCTTTCCCCGTGGCGTGGTGGAGACCCCGGCCTTTATGCCGGTGGGCACCTACGGCACGGTCAAGGGCATGTTGCCGCGCGACATAGTCGCCACCGGTGCGCAGATGATTCTCGGCAACACCTTTCACCTGTGGCTGCGGCCGGGCACCGAGGTGATTAAGAAGCACGGCGACCTGCATGATTTTATGCAGTGGCAGGGCCCGATCCTCACCGACTCCGGTGGTTTTCAGGTGTTCAGCCTGGGCGCCATGCGCAAGATCAAGGAGGAGGGCGTGTACTTCGCCTCACCCGTCGACGGTGCCAAGGTGTTTATGGGGCCGGAGGAGTCGATGCAGGTGCAGCGCGACCTGGGCTCCGATATCGTGATGATTTTTGATGAATGCACGCCCTATCCCGCCGATGAAGAGGTGGCGCGGGTGTCCATGGAGTTGTCGCTGCGTTGGGCCAAACGCTCCAAAGACGCCCATGCTGACAACACGGCTGCGTTGTTCGGCATAGTCCAGGGCGGCATGCATCAGGATCTACGCCTGCGTTCGCTGGCCGGCTTGAATGAAATCGGCTTCGACGGCTTTGCCATTGGCGGGTTGTCGGTGGGTGAGCCGAAAGAGGAGATGATCCGTATCCTCGATTTCCTGCCACCGCAGTTGCCGGCCGACAAACCACGTTACCTGATGGGCGTTGGCAAACCGGCCGACTTGGTTGAGGGTGTGCGCCGTGGCGTGGACATGTTCGACTGCGTTATGCCGACCCGCAATGCCCGTAATGGTCATCTGTTTGTCGACACCGGGGTGTTGAAGATTCGCAATGCTGTGCATAAGCATGATGAGTCGCCGCTGGACCCGACTTGCGACTGCTACACCTGCGCCAATTTCTCCCGCGCCTATCTGCATCACCTGGATAAGTGCGGCGAAATGCTGGGCAGTATGTTGAATACAATCCACAACTTGCATCACTACCAGCAGCTAATGGCTGGTTTGCGCGAGGCAATTCAACAGGGTACATTGGCCGCCTTCGTGGATGCCTTCTATGCTCGGCGCGGGTTAGAAACACCGCCGCTGGACTGAGTAAATCCGAGATTTATCGCCCTTAATATCGCCTTTTAGGAGTGCAACATGAGCTTTTTGATTTCCTCAGCTTTTGCTGATGCCGCAGCCCCGGCTGCCGCTGCCCCAGGTGGCGAATATATTCAATTTCTGTTTTTGGGCGGTTTCGTGGTCATCTTTTACCTGATGATCTGGCGACCACAGGCCAAGCGCGCCAAAGAGCAGAAAAACCTGCTGGGCAATCTGCAAAAGGGTGACGAAGTGGTTACCGCGGGCGGCATCGCCGGCAAGATCGTTAAGGTTTCCGACGAGTTCGTGGTGCTTGAGGTGTCCAACACCGTTGAGCTGAAAGTTCAGAAGTCGGCCATCGCCGCGACCCTGCTCAAGGGCACGCTGAAAGCCATCTGATTGCTGCGTAGAACAGCATAAACATAAACACCGACGGGGCGCGCAAGGCGCCCCGCGTCATAAGCGGGCGGCGTCATGCTCAATAAATACCCTCTGTGGAAATACCTGCTGATCCTCGCAGTGTTGGCGATTGGCTTTATCTATAGCGCGCCAAATCTGTATCCAGACGATCCGGCTATTCAGGTCAGCGGTGCCAGCACCACGCTGCAGATCAGTCAGGCTGATCTCGAGCGCATCAATAAGGCCCTGGGCGATGCCGGAGTCGGTGTCAAATCGGCAGTCTTGGCGAAAGAGGGTAAAGCCGGGCTGATCCGCCTGCTGAAAAAAGACGACCAACTGCCCGCCAAAGACGTAGTGCGTAAAGTGCTCGGCGATGATTATGTAGTGGCCTTGAACCTGGCCCCCACCACGCCGCAGTGGTTGCGTGCGGTGGGCGCGAGCCCCATGAAACTCGGCTTGGATCTGTCCGGTGGTGTGCACTTCCTGCTGGAAGTGGACATGGATAAAGCCATTGCCGCCCGGATGAAGGTCTACGAGGGCGAAGTTAAGGGCATGCTGCGTAAAGAGCACCTGCGCTATC
>MHZN01000084.1 GCA_001830395.1 Pseudomonadales bacterium RIFCSPLOWO2_12_59_9
TCAGTGCCGCCACTGGCAGCACCTTCACCCTCAGCGGTGCGCTGGGTGGCGCATTCGGTCTGAATAAAACCGATGCGGGCACTCTGACGCTCACCAATGCTGGCAACTCCGGCACCCTGTCCGGCGGTATCAGCGTTTCCGCCGGCACTCTGAGTGTCGGCAGTGACAACAACCTGGGCAGCGGTGGGCTAACACTGACCAGCGGCAGCACGCTGGCCGTGACCGGGGCCACCACTATCGACAACGCCATCGCTCTGGCCGGCGATGCCACCGTCAGCAACTCGGCAGATGCCACTCTGTCCGGCGTCATCAGCGGCGCCAGCAATCTCACCAAGGCTGGCGCATCGACGCTCACCCTGTCCGGCAGCAATACCTATTCGGGCACCACTACTGTCAGTGCCGGCACACTGAGCGTTGCCAGCGACGGCAACCTCGGCAGCGGCGGCCTCACGCTGGCGGCTGGTACGACCCTTCAAGTGACGGGTGCAACCACTATCGATAACGCCATCGCGCTGGCCGGCAATGCCACCGTCAACAACTCGGCCAACGCCACGCTGTCCGGTGTCATCAGCGGCGGCTTCAACCTGGTCAAGTCCGGCGCCTCTACGCTGACGCTATCCGCCACCAACACCTATGGCGGCACCACCACGATCAGTGCAGGCACACTCAGCGCCGCCTCCGACAGCAATCTGGGCTCCGGCGGATTGACGCTGGCGGCAGGTTCAACGCTGGCAGTGACGGGCACCACCACCATCGACAATGCCATAGTGCTGAGCGGCGGTACGGCCACCGTCAGCAATTCGGCCAATGCCACCCTGTCCGGCAACATCACCGGCGCAGGCGGCCTCATCAAGGCGGGCGCCTCCACGCTGACGCTTTCGGGCACCGACAGCTACACCGGCGCCACCAGCGTCAACGCCGGTAGCTTGCTGGTCAATGGTGCCTTGTCCGCCACTTCGAGCACGACTGTGGCATCGGCCGCCACTCTGGGTGGCAGCGGCAGCATCGCCAACAACGTCACGGTCAACAGTGGCGGCACGCTTGCGCCGGGAAACAGCGCGGGCACCCTGACCGTTAACGGCGACCTGACGATGGCCTCAGGCAGTACCCTGGTTGTGGAGATCAATGGCACCACGGCCGGCACCAGTTATGACCAAGTCATAGTCAACGGCACGGTCGATGTATCGGGGGCCACCTTGTCGGTGACGCATGGCTATGCGCCGGGCTCCGGCGACAGCTACACCATCATCGTCAACGATGCCGCCGACGCAGTGACGGGTAACTTCAGTGGAGTAAGCGAGGGCAGCACGCTGATTGCGGGCGGCAATTCGACCCAGCTGACCACCAGCTACATCGGCGGCACGGGTAACGACCTCACCCTGACGGCACCACTCAACCCGGTCGTGACCTCGGTAACCGTACTGGATGCCGATGGCACCTATAACATTGGTGACACCGTCACGGTTGTCGTCAACTTTAGCGAACAAATATTCCTGAGCACCGGCACCATCCAGCTGACACTGGAAACAGGTACTACCGACCAAAGCCTGAGTTACATGAGTGGCAGTGGCAGCTCGACCCTGTACTTCAACTACACGGTGCAGGAAGGCGACAATTCGCTGGATCTAGACTATGTCAGCGCCTCAGGCTTAGCTGCCAATGGTGACACCATCCAGGGTGCCAGCTTCATCGATGCGGTCCTCACCCTGCCCACACCCGGCACCGCCGGTTCCATCGCCGCGAGCAAGGACATTGTGATCGATGGCGTGCGCCCCACCGCCAGCATAGTGGTAGCCGACACCGCACTAGCCATCGGTGAAACCTCTGCCGTCACCATCACCTTCAGTGAAGCCGTCAGCGGCCTCGCCATCGGTGACTTCACAGTGGCCAACGGCGCCCTCAGCGGCTTGATTACGGGCGACGGCGGCATCACCTGGACGGCCACCCTCACCCCGACGGCCAGCATCGCCGACACCAGCAACCTGATTACGCTGGATAACAGCGGAGTCGCAGATGCCGCAGGCAACACCGGCAGCGGCAGCGGCACCACCAACTCTAATAACTACGCCATTGACACCCTGCGCCCCACCGCCAGCATCGTCGTGGCCGACACGGCGCTCGGCATCAGTGAAACCAGCACCGTCACCATCACCTTCAACGAAGCCGTCAGCGGCCTCGCCATCGGTGACTTCACAGTGGCCAACGGCGCTCTCAGCGGCTTGGTTACGGGCGACGGCGGCATCACCTGGACGGGGACGCTGACACCAACCGCCAGTATTACCGACACCAGCAACCTGATCTCGCTGGACAACAGCGGCGTGGCCGATGCCGCTGGCAATATCGGCAGCGGCACCACCGATTCAAACAACTACGCCATTGACACCCTGCGCCCCACAGCCAGTATCGTAGTGGCCGACACCGCACTGATGGCCGGTCAAACCTCGACCGTGACCATCAGTTTCAGTGAAGCCGTGAGCGGTCTGAGCACGGCTGACCTTAGCGCAGCCAACGGCACGCTGAGCGGGTTGTTCTCATCGGATGGCGGCATCACCTGGACCGTTACCCTGACCCCGGATACCAACATTGCAGACACCAGCAATCTCATCACGCTGAATAACACCGGCATTATCGATGCAACGGGCAATACCGGAACCGGTACCACCGACTCCAACAACTATGCAATCAGCACCGTACGCCCGACTGCCAGTATCCTGATCGCCGACAGCAACCTGATCAGCCTGGATAACACCGGGGTATCGAATGCCGCCGGTAATACCGGGAGTGGCAGCAGCAACTCCAACAACTACACCATCGATACGCTGAAGGCGCCGACACTTGACAATGGCGACCCGGAGTTTCGCACCAATCCGCCGTCGGCTACTCCGTCTGTACCCGCCACGATGCCTCAACCGGTATTGCCGACAATGCTACCGCCACCAACCAGTTCACCGCTGTTACCACTACCCTTGTTCGAACAACCGACCCTGGGCAGCGGGATTCCCACTCTGGGCGATATCTTTATCAACCAGAATGCCCTCGCACCGAGTTTTATTGCTCAAGTTTTTGCCAGCAGTTCCAGTGACACCGGGGGAGATGGCTCGGGTAGCGGTTTCCTCGGTTTTGGCGGGGGCGATGCGGGGGTCTTTGGCTCCAGCAGCCTGTCCAACGTATTTAACCGTGACGCCATACAAGAGTCTGAGCCATTGAAGATCTTCGACGCCAAGAAGTGGGCTGATGGAGCAGATACCCGCAGCAGCTTTGGGGCACCAACACTTGGCCAACAGTTACATGAACTGCATGACAACGAAAAACGCCAGGCACATCAACTGGCCATGGCCTTGAGCCAATTCGAACTCACCGGCACACAAGCCGGAACATAAAACCAATAAAGAGATGTAGCAGGATTGAGCCGTGACCAGGGGGCGGCCCAAGGATGAATAGAAACCAGAAATTGTTCGGGGCCAGCCTGCTTGCGCTGGCCATCAGCGGCTGTGCAGTCACCAGCCAACCAATCGACCGCAGCACCAGCGAGCAGCGCGCCAAGAGCGACCTGTCCAGCATGTTCAAGGATCAGGAACCGCTCAGCGGCCCACTAACCCTGCATGACGCCATGGCCCGTGCCGTGAAGTACAACCTCGAAGGCCGCCTCAAGGTGATGGAGGAAGCCATGGCCCAGCGCCAGGTCGATCTCGCTACCTTCGATATGTTGCCACGCATGGCACTCTCTGCCGGTTATGCCGGGCGTGACAACGTCAGCGGCTCCAGCAGCGAAAGTGTGAAAACCGGAACCCAATCCCTCGAGCCGTCCACCTCCCAGGATCGTAACCGTCGCGTGGCGGACCTAACCATGGTGTGGAACGTGCTCGACTTCGGCGTCGCCTATGTCAGCGCCAAGCAACAGGGCGACCAGCGCCTGATAGTGCAGGAACGCCGGCGCAAGGTGGTGCACACCATCATCCAGGACGTGCGTTCGGCCTACTGGCGCGCCGTCGCCGCCGAGCGCCTGCTCAAGCAGATCGACAACCTAATGGTCCGCGTCGATCAGGCCCGCGACAACAGTCAACACCTCAGCGAACAGCGTATCGGCGACCCAATCCAGGCCCTCAGCTATCAGCGCGCGTTGATCGAAGCCACGCGCCAGCTGGAAGACCAGCGCCGCGCCCTGTCCCTGGCCAAAACTGAATTGGCAGCCCTGATCAACCTGCCCATGGGCAGCGACCTGACCCTGGCGACCAGTGACGACTACAGAGTCCCAACGCTCAAGGTCGACATGGCCCTGCTCGAGCAGGAGGCGCTGGCCAATCGCCCCGAACTGCGCGAGCAGGATTATCAGGCCCGTATCAGCGCCGCAGAGACACGCAAGGCCATGCTCCGTCTGCTGCCGGGACTGGAGTTTTCAGCTGGCGGGCATTACGACAGCAACAGTTTTCTGGTCAACCAGAGCTGGGCCGACTATGGCGTAAAGGTAACCTGGAACCTGTTCAACGTACTGTCCGGCCCGGCCGCCATTGATGTCGCCAAGGCCGGCGAGCAAGTAGTCCAAGTTCGCCGCCAAGCCATGTCCATGGCGATCCTGGCGCAACTCTACGTGGCCAATGCCAACTTCAACGAAGCACAACGGCAATTTCACACCAGCCAGGAACTGTCCGGTCTGGACAGCCAGATTGCCGAGCAATTACGCAACCGTTACAAAGCCCAAAGCATTGGCGAGCTGGAACTGATTCAGGGCGAGTTGAACGCCCTGCAAGCCGATCTGCGCCGCGACCTGGCCTATGCCGAACTGCGCAACAGCTATGGTCAGCTATTTGCCAGCATCGGCCTTGACCCACTCCCGGATCAAGTTTCCTCAACCAATGTACAAGCCATTGCCAACGCCCTTGCGAGTCGGGAAGCTGACTGGGAGGCAGGAAAACTTGTTATGCCAGTGAGTCATGCCGAAAAAAACTAACCTGGCAGCCCCAATACACGCATGAGCAGATCTCAGCGTGAAATTCGCAATGGCCATCGCGGCATGGCGATGCTGCAGACCGTTCATGCCTGCGTCCAGCAGTTGCTGGATTGGTTGGCGCCTCATGCTAGGTTTGATGGTTGCCCCTGAACGTCTGCGAAACCTTGTAATGGCACCAGTTAAAACCAAAAGGCCCGCATCGCTGCGGGCCTTTTGGTTTTAACTGGTGCCGGAGATAGGAATCGAACCTACGACCTTCGCGTTACGAGTGCGCTGCTCTACCGACTGAGCTACACCGGCACATCTGCGGGATAGTTTTAACAAGTGCCACAGGCCTTAGGCAAGCTGAAAACCCCGCCAGCCGGCAAAAAGTCGCTTGGAGTACACCTCAACCACGGCGGATCAACCAGATGCCCGCCACTATCAACAGCAAGCCCCCAACCTTACCCAGGCTGACTGGCGCCTCACGAAAACCGGCCCAGCCAAAGTGATCCAGCGCCAGCGCCATACCCAGCTGCCCGGCCAACACCAGGCTCATAAACAGCAAGGCGCCAATCCTTGGCCCGGCAAAAGCGGCGGTGGTGATAAAGAACGCGCCCAACAGGCCGCCGCTCCAGTGCCACCAGGTCAGGCCTTTCAGGGCATTCAGGCTGGGCGCCTCACGCTGGGCAAGCACCAGCAGTAACAAGGCCAAGGAGCCGACCAAAAAAGAAATCAGCGCCGCCGCCAGCACGCTGGAGACCTGCTTGGCCAATTGACCATTGATCCCGGCTTGCAAGGGTAAAAACGCCCCGGCGATAAAGGGTAAACAGAGCAACCACCAGACGGGGGCGGGCATAACGTTCTCCAAACAATAAGGCGGCGCCAGTCTAGCCGCACTGCGCAGCCTTTCAGGTGATGGGTAGGAACTGACACGCTATCAGCGCCATAAAAGCAAGCGGAGCCCGAGGGCTCCGCTTGGTTGTTGCGCAGGCGTGTGTTACGCCAATTTCTTGTGCCGTACCCGGTGTGGCTGGGAGGCGGCGTCGCCGAGGCGCTTCTTGCGGTCGGCTTCGTACTCGGTGTAATTGCCTTCGAAGAACACCGCCTGCGAATCATCCTCATAGGCGAGGATATGGGTCGCTACGCGGTCGAGGAACCAGCGATCGTGAGAGATCACAATGGCGGCGCCGGGGAAGTCCAGTAGGGCTTCTTCCAGGGAGCGCAGGGTTTCCACGTCGAGGTCGTTGGACGGTTCGTCCAGCAGCAGAACGTTGGCGCCCTCTTTCAAAGTCAGCGACAGGTGCAAGCGACCACGCTCACCACCGGAGAGGTCCTTGACGAATTTTTGCTGGTCGCCGCCCTTGAAGTTGAAACGACCCACGTAGGTGCGCGAGGGGATTTCGTAGTTGCCGATGCGGATCTGGTCAGAACCGTCGGAGACCATTTCCCACACGGTTTTCTTGCCGTCCAGGTCTTCGCGGCTCTGATCGACGCAGGCCAGTTGCACGGTTTCGCCGACTTCGATGCTGCCCGAGTCC
>MHZN01000085.1 GCA_001830395.1 Pseudomonadales bacterium RIFCSPLOWO2_12_59_9
CGCTTTTCGGCGGGGTGTCGCGACCGTCGAGAAAGGCGTGCAGGTAGATTTTTTCGGCGCCGCGCTGGGCGGCCAGTTCGATCATGGCCACCAGATGATCCTGATGGCTGTGCACGCCGCCATCCGACAGCAGGCCGAGAATATGCACGGCCTTGCCGGCACCGACGGCGCTATCGACTGCGGCGCACAGAGTTGGATTGTGGAAAAACTCGCCGTCGCGAATCGCCTTGGTCACCCGGGTGAAGTCTTGATACACCACGCGGCCGGCGCCGAGGTTCATGTGGCCGACTTCCGAGTTGCCCATCTGGCCGTCCGGCAGGCCCACATCCATGCCGCTGCCCGAGATCAGGCTGTGCGGTTGAGTGGCAAGCAACTGGTCGTAAACCGGGGTGTTGGCAGCGTAAATGGCGTTGTACTCGGGGCTGTCACTGTGACCGAAGCCGTCCAAAATGATCAGCACTAGCGGTTTTGGTGTGGTTGGCATAAGAGCACCCGATGCAAGCAAGATAAAAAGAGCGCGAATATTAAGCCCAAGCGCGGCTCACGTCACCGCCCGGCGGGGTTTGGCCGGCCTAGGTGGCTGTGTATACTGGCCGCCATTGTGCGACACGGCTTGGTTCGTGTTGTGCGGGGGCGGGCTCTAGCCCGCGCCTAGCCGACTTTTTCTCAGCGTTCTGGAATCTATTGATGCTTGCTCATCTGCTTGAATTCGCCACTAACCACTACCTGTTGAGCAGCGCTGCCGCAGCGGCCTTGGCCCTGCTGATCTACACCGAGCTGCAGCGTGGCGGCAAAAGCCTCAGTTGCCGCGAGCTGACCGCGCTGGTCAATAGCGAGCAAGGTGTGGTGCTGGATATTCGCGCCCACAAGGACTTCGCTGCCGGCCATATCGTCGACTCGCTGAACATTCCCTACGAGAAAGTCATCGAGCGCATGGTCGAGCTGGAAAAACACAAAGGCAAAACCATCGTTCTGGTCGATGCCTTGGGTCAGCACGCGGGCACCATGTGCCGTGAACTGGAGAAGGCCGGCTATACCGCGGCCAAGCTCGGCGGCGGGATCGCCAGCTGGCGTGGCGACAATTTGCCGCTGGTGAAGTGAGATGGCCGCAGTCGTTGTCTATTCCAGTGACTACTGCCCCTATTGCCGGCGCGCCGAACAGCTGCTGAAGAGTAAGGATGTGGCTTTCACCCGGATCAGCACCGATGGTCAGCCGGCAGTGCGCGCCGAGATGATCCGCAAGGCGGGACGCACCTCGGTGCCGCAAATCTGGATCGGCAGCCGTCATGTCGGTGGCTGTGATGATTTGTATGCGCTGGAGCGTGCCGGTAAGCTCGACGCGCTGCTGAACGCCTAACAGGCCGTTGAAAAATGTAGCGAGCGACGGCTAGGCAAGGCGAAAATAGCCGAAAAAGCGCAGTTTACTGGTCGTAAATGAGCATTTTGAGGCTGATTTCAACGCCGCATAGCCGAGCGCAGTAGTTTTTCAACGGCCTGCTAAATCCCGGCGACGTTATTAACCCCTACTCGTAATTACCAACAATAAGGCTCTGTCATGACTGAACAAGTAAGCACCGGCGCAACTCAAGCAGACCAAGGTCCACAGTTCTCGCTGCAACGGATTTATGTGCGCGACCTGTCTTTCGAAGCGCCAAAGAGCCCAGAGATTTTTCGCCAAGAGTGGGCGCCAAGCGTTGAGCTGGACCTGAACACTCGCCAGAAGCCGTTGGAAGGCGACTTCCACGAAGTGGTGCTGACCTTGTCGGTGACCGTCAAGACTGGCGGCGAAACCGCTTTTATTGCCGAAGTTCAGCAAGCCGGAATTTTCCTGATTGCTGGCCTCGATGCTGCGGCCATGAGCCACACCCTCGGCGCCTTCTGCCCGAACCTGTTGTTCCCTTACGCTCGCGAAGCGCTAGATAACCTGGTGGTGCGTGGCTCCTTCCCGGCCTTGATGCTGGCGCCGGTGAATTTCGATGCGCTCTATGCCCAGCAGCTGGAGCGGATGCAAACCGCCGGCAACGCTTAACAGGCCGCGCTGTACAAAAAACGCCCTTCGGGGCGTTTTTTTATCCTTGGGTTTATTCGGCTTGAGCAAAACCCTGCTGGCGCCAGGCTTCGTACACGGCGATTGCAACGGTGTTCGACAAGTTCAGGCTGCGATTGCCGGGCTGCATCGGCAGGCGCAAACGCTGCTCGGCGGGCAAGCTGTCGAGGATTTCCGCCGGCAGGCCACGGCTTTCCGGGCCAAACAGAAAGATGTCACCCGGCACAAACTGGCTCTCGGCGTAGTTGTGGCTGCCTTTGGTAGTAAAGGCGAATATCCGACCTCCAGCGATTTCTGCTATACAGTCGCTAAGTGTTTGATGTCGCTTTAATCTTGAGTATTCGTGGTAGTCCAACCCGGCGCGCCGCAGGCGTTTGTCGTCCAGTTCGAAACCGAGCGGATCGATTAGATGCAGCTGACAACCACTGTTGGCGCACAGGCGGATGATATTGCCGGTGTTGGGCGGGATTTCTGGCTGAAACAGCACTACGTGGAACATGATTAGGCTCAATGTTGAGTCAAAGAAAGCATTCTACAGTGTGCTGCCGCCGAGTTTTCGCAACCTGCAGTGATTGAGCGCAGATCAAGAGTTTAAGGGGACGCCCTTGTTGGCATGGCTGAATAAGAATAAGAAAACCGCGAACGGCTTGCTCGGCATCGAAACCGGCCCCGAAGGCATTGCCCTGGCCCATGTGCTGCGCACCCCGGGCCAGCCAGTGCAATTGCTGCGTTGCCTGTTTCGCCCGGTTGCGCCGGCGGATCAGCCGGCCGAGCTGAAAAACATGGTGGCCGAGTTTGGCTTGGCCGGCATGCCGGTCAACCTGCTGCTGCACCCGGCGCTCTATCAGTTGCTGCTGCTCGACTGCCCCGATGTGCCGGCCAATGAACTGCGCGATGCCATGCGCTGGAAAGTCAAAGAACAAATTAGTGAACCGCTCGAGCAGGTGCTGGTGGATGCTTTTGCCTTGCCCACCGATGCCTACCGTGGCCGTTCGCGCATGGCCTATTGCGCGGTGCTGGCCAAGGCGCGGGTTGATCAATGGCTGCATATGCTCAAACACGCGGGCTTGAGCTTGCAGAGCATTGATATCACCGAAATGGCCTTTCGTAATCTGGGCCTGCTGGCCGGCGCCGAGGGCTTGAACTTGGCCCTGTTGCGACTGCGCTCCAGCGAAGGGCTGATTTCTGTCCAGCAGGGCGCTGACCTGTATATGGCGCGCCGCATCGAGCAGGGCCTGGATCAGGCCAGCCAGGATTTTGCCGGGGTCACTCTGGAGATTCAGCGCTCACTCGACTACTTCGAAAGCCAGCTGGGCAAGGGCTATATCAGCCGGCTGCTGCTGATGCCGATGAAACGTGATGGCGCCCAGGCATTAAAAGCCTTGGGCGATGGCTTGGCGGTCAATCTGCAGGCGCTTAATTTACGCGATCTATTTGCCGGGCAACCGGCTGCGGAGCTGGATGAGCAGCAACAGGCTTATTGCTTCTCCGTGGTGGGCGCTGCTTTGCGCCAGGAGGCCTGATGCAAAACATCAACCTCTATCAGCGCCCCCCCAAGCGCGGTCATGGCCCACGGCCCATGCAGATGGTGCTGGGCTGGCTGCTGTTGTTTGCCGTGATCATCTCGCACGGGGCGTGGCAGGCGTGGCAGTTACAGCAAGCCACCACGCTGGCCAATGCCACGCAAAGCCGCGCCCAGGCGCTGCAGGCCGAATTCAGTAGCGCCACGGCGAGCTTTCAGGCGCCGCAACTGGACCCGCTGCTGCCGGAGCAATTGGCGCAACAAGAGCAGAGCAATTTGCAGCTGCAACGCTTGGTCGCCCATTTACAACTCTTGGCGCAACAGCAAAGTGCCGGTTTTGTGGCACCGCTGGCGGCCTTGTCGGAGCGCCATCCACCGGCGGGTTTGTGGCTCAGTGAAATTGCCCTGCGTGATGGCGGCAGCAGCTTAAGCCTGCAGGGCTTCAGTCAAGACCAGCAATTATTGCCCCTCTACCTGCAAAGCCTGGGGGTGAGCCCGGTATTTCGCGGGCGGGCTTTTGCCCGTTTCGAGTTACAGCGCAACGCTGATGGGCTGCTGGGGTTTCGGCTGTCCTCGCGTTTAGATGACGAGGGCAAGGCCGATGAATAAGTTGTTGCAACGCTGGTTACTGCTGGCGCCCCGTGAACAGTGGTTGAGCTACGTCGTCGCGTTGGCAGTGGTCGGCATGCTCTACATGCTGTTGTTGGGCGACCCCTTGACCCAGCGGGTCGCCAAGCAAACGGCGCTGAATAAAGCCGCAGTGCTCAGCCTGCAAGAGGCGCAGTTGGGGCTGGCGGACTTACAAACCAAACTGGCCGTCGACCCTAATGTGCCCTATCGCAGTGCGCTGCTGACCGCTAAAGCCAGCGGCGAGCAACTGATCGGCGAGGTCGACCAAGACACCGCCGGCTTGCTGCCCCCCGAGAAAATGCGCTCGGTGCTGCAAGAGCTGTTGCGTGCCCAGCCCAAGCTGCGCCTGCTCAGCCTGCAGAGTTTTTCTGAGCCCTTGCAGCTGGCCCCGGCAGCGCAGCCGAGCGGGACTGTCGAGAAAGGTGCTGGCATCGAGCTGAAGGCTCCGGTCACCCTGTACCGCCACGGGTTAAAGATCAGCCTGCAAGGCGGTTATTTCGATTTGCTCACTTACCTGCAGGCAGTTCAAGCCAGCGGCTGGCGCCTGCATTGGGACAGCCTGGACTATCAAGTCGGCGCTGATGGCCCGAGCCAAGCGAAAATCAATCTGGTGCTTTATACCTTGAGCCGCGAAGCGGGGTGGATCGGTGTTTAAACCCGCTTATCTCATGTTGTTAATCGGCCTTTGCGATTTTGCCAATGCCGCTCTCGACCCCACTCAGCCGGCACCTTCGGCCACCACTTCAGCAACCGCCGGCACGGGCGCAACAGTCTTGGTGCTGCAGTCGATAGTGCGCGGCGGGCGGCAGTCGCAGGTGGTAATTAATGGCCAGACGCTGCGCCTCGGTGACGAGTTAGGCGGCGCCAAGCTGCGGGCGATTTACCCGAATTCCGTCGTGCTTGAGCGCCAAGGCCAGCAACAGGTCTTGCGTCTGGCCGAACCCATATTGAAACCGAGTCGATAACGCCATGCTGCCAAAACCTGCTTTTCGTTTTCGTCTGCTGCATCGCCAATCGCGTCTCGCGCTGCTGGCCGTAATGAGTCTGTTGGCGGCCTGCCAGACCTTTAAAGATGGCGACCAGCAACTCTATGAGCAGAGCAATAAACTGCTGGCCGAGAGTTTGGCGCAAGGCCGCGCCAAGGTTGCCCCGCCCTTGGCGGTGCAGGCGGCGTTGATTTCGCCGTTACCACAAACGGCCATGGCCCGCAGCGGGCCGCGCTTCGATGTGGCGGCCAAGGACATGCCGGCCAGCGAGTTCTTCCTTAGCCTGATGAATGGCGCCGGACAAAACATCGTGGTGCACCCCGAGGTGACCGGCAACATCACCTTCAGCCTGCGCAATGTCACCCTGGAAGAAGTCTTGGCGGCGGTGCGCGACAGCTACGGCTATGACTTTGGCCGCACCAGTTACGGCTATCAGATCTTCCCCAATCAGGCGATTACCCGCACCTATGACATCAACTACCTGAACCTGCAGCGCCAGGGCATTACCGACACAGAAGTCAGCTCCGGCCAGGTCAATACCAGCGACAACACGGACAGCAGCAATGGCGCGACCACCAGCAGCACCACCTCGACCACCCGGCCGGCCAGCCAGCTGATTACCACCAGCAACGTCGACTTCTGGAAGGAAGTGAACACGGTGGTGAGCATGATCGTTGGCAACGAGGAGGGTAATCAGGTGGTGGTCAATCCGCAGGCCGGCTTGATGGTGGTGCGGGCCTCGGCGGCGGATCAGCAAAGTGTCGAAGGCTTCCTCAAGCAGGCCCATACCAACCTGCAGCGGCAAGTAATTCTGGAAACCAAGATCCTCGAAGTGAACCTGTTCGATCGCTTTCAGGCCGGGGTGAACTGGGCGCAGTTCGGCAGCGATGGCGGTGCCAGTCTGGCCGGCGCGGCACTCACTGGGCCACAAACCATCGGCGGGGTGTTCAGCGCGGCGGTGACCGTCGGCGACTTTACCGGGGTGCTGCAATTGCTCGAGACTCAAGGCGAGGTGCGGGTGCTATCGACCCCGCGGATCTCGACCCTGAATAACCAGAAGGCGGTGATCAAGGTCGGCACCGACGAGTACTTCGTCACCGACGTGTCGGCCAGCACCACCACCAGCACCAACGGTGATGGCGCCTCGACGCCGGACATTACCCTGACGCCGTTTTTCTCTGGTATCTCGTTGGATGTGACCCCGCAAATCGACGCCCGCGGCGAAGTAACCCTGCATGTGCGGCCGTCGGTGAGCAAGGTCACAGCCGATGATACCGAGATCAATCTCGGCGATAAATTTGGCACCCTCAACCTGCCGACCGCGCGCACCACCTCGCGCCAGTCCGACTCCATTGTTCGCGCCCGCAGTGGACAGGTGGTGGTGATCGGCGGCCTGCTGCAGAACGACAACGAAAATGTCGATGCCGGTGTGCCCTGGTTGTCGAAAATCCCCCTGCTGGGCTGGGCCTTTCAGCAGCAACGCAAGAACCTTGGCAAGAGCGAGTTGGTGATTCTGATGCGCCCCCAGGTGATCAGTGAAGACACCTGGCTGAATGAGATCCAAAAAAGCGCCGAAGCCTTTAAAGAGTTGAGGTAGGGCATGTATCAAAGCTTCTTTGGCTTACGCGCCAAGCCCTTTGCGCTCACCCCCAACACCGAGTTTCTGGTGCAGCTGGCGCCCTATCAGGCCTGCCTGAATCTGCTGCGGGTGGCGCTGGCCGAAGGCGAGGGGTTTATCAAGGTGACTGGCGAAGTCGGCACCGGCAAAACCTTGCTGTGCCGCGCGCTGCTGAACTTACTGGATGCTGAAAAATACCAAGTGGCCTACTTGCCCAACCCTTGCTTGTCGCCGCTGGATTTGCGCCAGGCGCTGGCCCGTGAGCTACGGATTGCCGATGTCGAAAGCCACGACGCCATGAGCCTGTTGGATGCCCTGCACCACCGGCTGATCGAGTTGGCGGCGCAGGGTAAAAGCACCGTACTGTTGATTGATGAGGCTCAGGCCTTGCCCGAGGAAACCCTCGAAGCGCTGCGCTTGCTGACCAATCTGGAAACTGAGCAGAACAAATTGCTGCAAGTGGTGTTGTTCGGCCAGCCGGAGCTGGATGCCACCCTGGCCCGGCATGACTTTAGGCAGTTATTGCAGCGGATTACCTTCTCCTATCGTTTGCGCCCGCTGGATGTCACCGACACTGGCCGTTATCTGCAGGAGCGCCTGAGTGTCGCCGGTTATCGTGGTGAGCCGTTATTCAGTCAGGCGGCAGTACGTTTATTGGTGCGTGGCAGCGGTGGGATTCCGCGCTTGCTGAACATCCTCGGCAACAAAGCCCTGATGGCCACCTATGGCGAAGGCCGTCGGCAGGTCGGTGCCGCCCAGGTACGTCGCGCCCTGGCCGATACCGATGGCGTACAGGCCACTCGCCGCGTGCCACTTTGGCTGAGCTGGAGTTTGGCCGGTGGTGTGTGCTCGGCGCTGCTGGTAAGCGCCTGGCCTTGGCTGAAGAGCTTGCGGGAGGTTTGGCTATGAGCCTGGTCAATGATCTGCTGCGCGATCTGGATGCCCGCCGCGCCGCGCCCGGTGAATGGCCGCTACGGGATGCCTTGCAGCCGGTCAACGAGGCGGCCGCGGCACGGCGGGACAAGATCGAGGTGCTGCGCCGTGGCTCGCTCTGGTTCGGTGCGGTCATGGTGCTGGCCATCATGGTCGGTTTGATGATCGGCCGGGTGGTGAATGGCGAGCCCGAGTCACCGTTCGCCACGCAAGCCCAGGCACCAACAGCAGTACCTCCGTCAGCACCGATAACGCCGCCAGTGGTGGCCGCTGCCACCGCGCCACTGCCGCAGTTGCTGGATGTATTGCCGCAAAATGATGGCCAGCGTTTGCTGCTGCAGTTATTGCTGGACAGCTCCGTGGCCTACCAGCGCACCGAAGAGAATGGCGCGGTGAGCCTGTATTTACCTGGCGTACAGCTGCGCGGTGAGGCGCATCAGGGCCGGGTGCAAGGCGCCGGGCGTAGCCTGTCGTGGCGGGTCGAGGCGCGCGGCGCCGGTGTTCAGGTGTTGCTGGTCGGTTTGGGTGATCAGTTGCAAGTGCACGACCGTCTGGAGGCCGCCGGTGATCGCTGGCTGCTGTGGCTGGAAG
>MHZN01000086.1 GCA_001830395.1 Pseudomonadales bacterium RIFCSPLOWO2_12_59_9
CTTGCAGCTTTTGCACCACGGCATCCGGGGTTTCTTTGTTCAGCGCCAAATAAAGCTGGGCGGTATTAAAGCGCAGCACGCTTTTCAAGCCGCTGACGCCCTCCTGTCGGGCCAGATACAGGCCGGCCGGATCGCCGGTGGCCCACAGATCGATATCGCCGCGCTGCAGCTTCTTGGCGTTTTCTTGATCGCGCAAGGCGGTCAGCGGCTGCAAGCCTTGCTGGGTTAAATGCTCGGCAATCGCATCGCCTTGATAGGCACCGATTTTGTACTGCCGGGCGTCGTCCAGGCTGTTGAGACTGATCGAACTGTCCGCCTTGGCCAACAACACCCAGTCATCCGGCCCGAGCGGGCCGACCCATTTGAAGTCGTTCTCGCGCTCAGGCAGACGCGCGGTCACGAATACGCCGTAACCCGGCTTTTCCAGCGCCATCTTGTAAATTCGATCCCAAGGAAAGCGCAAGCTCAGCTGGTACTTAACCTCAGCGCGCTTAAACATCTCACGCACCAGATCGACGGCAATCCCGTTGATGTTTTCGTCGCGGGCAAAGTTCTTGCCGTTGACTGACATGTTGTAGGGCGGGAAGTTCTCGGTCAGCAGTACGGCTTCATAGCTGGCGTCAGCCTCGGCGCGGGCAGTCCCGCCAAGCAACAGAGCGGCAGTGCAAGCTAACGCGAACAACAAAGGATTAAACATAAAAGCTCTCAGTGCATAAATAAAAAGTGCAGCCAGACGCTGACAAACCGCCGGAAGATTACTGGTAGCGGGCAGCAATGGCGGTTAACTGACCATCGGCCCGCAGGCTATCCAAGGCGGCCTGTAATTGCTGGACCAAGGCGTCAGAGGCATTTTTGTTCAAGGCCAGATAAAGCTCGGCCGTGTGAAAACGCTGCACCACCTTAAAGTCCTCAACCCCGGCCTGCCTGGCCAAATAATGCCCAGTCGGATCGGCCGTGGCCCACAGATCGATTTGTCCTTTGGCCAGTTTCTGTACGTTTTCGTTGTCACGCAGCGAGGTTTGCACCGTCAGCCCACGATCAATCAGGTACTGACTTATCGCATCGCCCTGGTAGCCGCCGATGCGGTATTGCGCCGCGTCCTGCAGGTTGCTCAAGCTGATTGTGCTGTCGGCTTTGGCCATCAGCACCCAATCATTGGTCGCAATCGGCCCGACCCATTTGAACAGCGACTCGCGCTCCGCCGTGCGCGCCACCGAGAACAAGCCATAGCCCGCATCAGTGAGGGTCTGCTGATAGACCCGATCCCAGGGGAAACGCAGTATTTGCTGACATTCGACCTTGGCACGCTCGCAGACTGCACGCATGGTGTCCGAGCTAATGCCGCTAACCCCGGCATCCTTTGCATAGTTACCGCCATTGGCCGACATATTGAACGGCGCCAGGTTTTCGGTAAGCAGCACCAGCGACTCGGCGCGAACCAGGCTCGACCCACAGAGCACTAAAAGGGCTAGCAACAAGCGATAAACAGACATATGAACCCCACGGGAGAGAATCAAAAATGGCCCACCCCGAGTCGAAACAACCCCGGCTCTGAGCCACAAAAACACCACCAGGCAAGTCTAGCGGAGCGTAAATCCCGTTGTTGTCGACTCCCCCGCAGCATGGCTGAGCGCAGCAGTTTTTCAACGGCCTGTTAGCGCACCACAATCCCGCGACTGGCCAGATAGGCCTTGGCCTCGGGCACTGTGTATTCGCCAAAGTGGAAGATGCTGGCGGCCAGCACGGCCGAGGCCTTGCCTTCCAGAATGCCGGCGGCCAAGTGCTCCAAGTTACCGACGCCGCCCGAGGCGATCACCGGAATTCCCAGGGCTTCGCTGATTGCACGGGTCACGCCCAGGTCGTAGCCGCTCTTGACGCCGTCCTGATCCATGCTGGTGAGCAGAATTTCGCCGGCACCGAGGTCTTCCATTTTTTTCGCCCAGAGCACTGCGTCCAACCCGGTGGGTTTGCGCCCGCCGTGGGTAAAGATTTCCCAGCGCGGCGTCTCGCCAGGCTTGGAGACTTTCTTGGCGTCGATGGCCACCACTATGCATTGCGAGCCAAAACGCGAGGCCGCCTCACCGACAAACTCGGGATTGAATACCGCCGCGGTGTTGATCGAAACCTTGTCGGCGCCGGCATTTAGCAGGTTGCGGATGTCTTGCACGGTGCGCACGCCGCCACCGACGGTCAGCGGGATAAACACCTGGCTGGCCATGCGCTCCACCGTATGCAGGGTGGTGTCGCGGCCGTCGACGCTGGCGGTAATGTCGAGAAAGGTAATCTCGTCGGCGCCCTGCTCATCGTAAAGCCTGGCGATTTCCACCGGATCACCGGCGTCGCGGATGTTCTCAAACTTGACGCCCTTGACCACGCGACCGTTGTCGACGTCGAGGCAGGGAATGATGCGTTTAGCTAAAGCCATAACGGTGCTCCGTAGGGTGGGCAACGCTTGGCTTGCCCACCATTACTCGATACTCGGTGGACAACGCTTCGCGGTTGTCCACCCTACGTTTAACCCTTGTAGCTGTCGCAGAACGCCTGCGCCTCGGCCACATCCAGGGTGCCTTCGTAGATCGCCCGGCCGGTGATGGCGCCGATGATGCCCGGTGCCTTGGCTGCCAGCAGCGCACGAATATCACCGAGGTTATGGATGCCGCCGGAGGCGATCACCGGAATCTTGGTGGCGGCGGCCAGGGCGGCGGTGAAGGACACGTTACAGCCCTGCATCATGCCGTCTTTGGCGATATCGGTATAAACGATGGCCGACACACCGTCGGCTTCAAAGCGCTTGGCCAGATCAACCACCTGCACCGTGCTGATTTCGGCCCAGCCATCGGTGGCGACGAAACCGTCTTTGGCATCCAGGCCGACAATCACCTTGCCCGGAAAGGCCTTGCAGGCGTCTGTCACAAACTGTGGGTCTTTAACGGCCTTGGTGCCGATGATCACGTAGCTGACACCGGCCTTGACGTAGGCCTCGATGGTTTCCAGCGAGCGGATGCCGCCACCGATCTGGATCGGCAAATGCGGGTAGCGCTTGGCGATGGCGGTGACCACTTCGCCATTGACCGGCTGGCCTTCGAAGGCGCCATTCAAGTCGACCAGATGCAAACGCCGGCAACCGCCCTCGACCCATTTGGCGGCCATGCTTACTGGGTCATCGGAAAACACCGTGGAGTCTTCCATGCGGCCCTGACGCAGACGCACACAGGCGCCGTCCTTGAGATCGATAGCGGGGATAATCAGCATCGCTTGAACCTGCTTAAGTCACAAATATTAAAAGATAGAAGGCAACAATCAGTCGCTAATGGCTCAGCTCTTTTCCAGCGCCCAGAGGTCGCTTTCAATGCTCTCGAAGCGCTCTTTAAGCACGCCTTGCACATCCAGCACCGCCTGGTTATAGATCAGCGGACCACATTCTTTGATAAAGAAATCCAGCAGTTCCTCGGCCTCGAAGCCGCCCATATCCAGCTCGAAGCGCTCGGCCATCAAGCCTTTGATGGCCTGCCCGAGCACGCCGCGCTGCTGGGCGCTGAACTGGAAAACCGGCTCAGCCGGCTTCTTGACCCGGCTCATTACCAGCGACCATCCCAGGCGGCAAAGTTCTGCAGCAACTGCAGGCCGTGGGTGTGGCTTTTTTCCGGGTGAAACTGCACGGCAAAGCGCGAGCCTTCGGCCAGGGCGGCGGCAAAATCTTTGCCGTAATGACCGCGACCGACCACCTGCTGGGGCTTGCCGGCGTCGATGTAATAGCTGTGCACGAAGTAGAAGCGCGCCAGGTCCGGGATGTTGTGCCAGAGCGGATGCTTGACCGACTGCGCCACTTCATTCCAGCCCATGTGCGGGACTTTCAGTTGCTCACCGCCCTCGACCATGCCCTTGCCGAAGAAGCGCACCTGACCTGGGAACAGGCCGATGCAATCGACTCCATCGTTCTCTTCGCTGCGCTCCATCAGTGCCTGCATGCCGACGCAGATGCCGAGAAACGGCCGATCCATGCTGACTTCACGCACCAACTCGTCGAAGCCCAGCCGCTTGATCTCGGCCATGCAATCGCGAATCGCGCCGACACCGGGGAACACCACCCGGTCAGCTTCGCGAATCACATTGGCATCGCTGGTCACCAGCACTTTGCCGGCCCCCACGTGTTCGAGGGCCTTGGCCACCGAATGCAGGTTGCCCATACCGTAGTCGATTACTGCAACCGTCTGCATTTACAGGCAACCCTTGGTCGACGGCATTTGCCCGGCCATCCGTGGGTCCAGCTCGCTGGCCATGCGCAGGGCGCGGCCAAAGGCTTTGAACACGGTTTCGATCTGGTGGTGGGTGTTGGTGCCACGCAGGTTGTCGATGTGCAGACTGACCAGTGCGTGATTCACAAAACCCTGGAAGAACTCCTGGAACAGGTCCACATCGAAGCCACCGACCACCGCGCGAGTGAAGGGCACGTGCATCTGCAGGCCCGGACGGCCGGAGAAGTCGATGACTACCCGCGACAGCGCTTCGTCCAGCGGCACATAGGAGTGGCCGTAACGGACCAGGCCCTTCTTGTCGCCGACCGCCTTGGCAAACGCCTGACCGAGGGTGATGCCGACGTCTTCGACTGTGTGGTGGTCGTCGATATGCAGGTCGCCATTGCACTCGATATCGAGGTCGAACAACCCGTGACGGGCGATCTGGTCGAGCATGTGCTCAAGGAAAGGTACACCAATGGCGAAACGCGCCTTGCCGGTGCCATCCAAGTTGATCGAGACCTTAACCTGGGTCTCCAGCGTGTTGCGCTCGACGCATGCGGTACGTTCGGCCATCACCAGCTCCAAAATTAGCTTGCGCAAAAGGCAGCCATTATAGGCGGGCCGAGCCTTTGACGGCTACCGGCGGCTGTCACCCAGGTTTACACTCGCGCCCCCGAGCAGACCGAAAATCACGGTGCTCGGTTATGCCGCGCTAAAAGCAGCACGCTAGCCGGAGCGAACGTCGCACTAACCCGCGCGCGCTAGGTTTTCACCATGCCCCGTCACCTTTGTTTAGCCGAGGAGCCACCCATGCCGGTTTACGTCGAATTTGTCCGCCAGCCCAGCGCCCAAGACCGCAGTGACCTAGCCAAGGTCTACGCCGACGCGCCCGACTGGCTGCTGGCCCCGCACGCCAATGCCGAGGCGCTGATTGGCGCCGGTATCGCCAGCGGCCAGCTGATCGCCGGACGCTTCAACGACCGTCTGCTCGGTGCCGCGCTGCTCGAGCAAGGCCAAGATTGCTGGCGCCTGTCGCACCTGTGCGTGCGACAAATCACTCGCCAACGCGGCGTCGGCCGCCGCTTGCTGGACGAAGCCCAGCGCCTGGCCACCGAAGCCGGCCAGGCCCTGCACCTCGCCGCGCCCCGCGATAATCTGGAAAGCCAAGCCCTGGCTGCACGCACCAGCCTGCCACTGGATACGCTTTAAAGCCAACACTGCCCGCCGCGCTAGAAACCAACCAGCTGCCGCGCTTTAACCCCCAAACACAGCAACCAAATCAGGCTGGCCAGGCACACTCCCGCCAGCAACAGGCCGACCAGCCACTGCGCCGGGGTCAGCCAAAAACCCCAGGCCAGCGCCACTCCGGCCAGACTCAGCAAACGCACAAATTCCAACTTCCACAGCGTCCGCCGCCCCTCAAACAGCAAGCCCAAGCTGACGCAACCGAACAGAATCGCCAGCATCAGCAACCAGGGCTCCCAGACCGCCGCCTGTTTGACGCTGGCCAAAAACGCCAGCGCCAAGCCGTTGATCAGGATGAACTGCACCAGGGCGTAGGCCTTGAGGCTGGCCGGATAAGCGCAGTCGAATTTCTCCACGCCCATCTTCGGCCACTGCTGGCCGCGCACATCCACCGGCCGCCAACCGGTGGGCATCCACCACAGGCGCAATTTGTCCCACCAACTGGCGGTGTCCTGCGCATCGGCCCAGAGCAGGCGCCACCAACTGAACTGCATGCGGATCGGGTCGAAGGTGCTGACCGGCGTGGTCACCCCGTAACGCACCGGCTCGCGCTCCTCGGCAAAGGTGCCGAACAGCTTGTCCCCGAAGATAAATACTCCGCCGTGATTCTTGTCGATGTAGCAGTCGTTCTGGCCGTGGTGCACCCGGTGATGGCTGGGCGTCACCAGCACCTGCTCCAGCCAGCCGAGACGGCCGACATGCTGGCTGTGAATCCAGAACTGATAGCTCAGCTGGATACCCAGCAGCAGCAAAAACAGCGGCAGCGGTATGCCCAGCAGCGCCAGCGGCAGGTAAAACGGCCAGTCGAAGGCGGTCTGAAACGCGCCCTTGCGCAGCGCCGTCGACAGGTTGAAGTCTTCGCTGGAGTGATGGGGCTGATGGGCGCCCCACAGCAGGTTGTAGCGATGCAGGCTGCGGTGCGCCCAGTAGAAGCACAAATCCACCGCCACAAAGCCACCCAGCCAGACCAGCGGCGAGCCGCCATCCAAGGTAAACAGCCGGGCGTGTTCATACAGCCAGGCATAGGGAATCACCAGCAACAGGCGCAACGGCCCTTCCAGCAACACCCGCAGCACCGCGCTGTTGATGCTGGTCACGCTGTCGGCCAAACGCCAGGTATGCCGGCCGCTGTAGCGCTCATAGGCGAGTTCCAGCAGCATCAGCAGGATGTACAGGGGGAACGCCAACACGGCGATATTCATGAGCACCTCCGCCACAGCTATTTATTGTTAGACCGCCAGCCTAACCGCACTGCGGCAAAACCTGCCGGGCCGCAGCCGCCAAAACCGCTCGCCACTCGCGCCATCCAGCGCCGCAACTTGACGGCGCAGCAGCAGGGAACCGCCCGCCCGCTTCGCCATCCAACCTGCTACAACGGCCACGGCCATGGCACGCCAGCTGCGGCAAACTGCTGCGGTATACTCGCGGCATTATTGCTATTTCTCGTAATTGCGCTCACTAAAGGACTGATCCATGAAGGCACTCGGCAAACTCGCGGGTCTGATTTTTCTCGGATTACTGTTGATCATTGTGATCCTGGGTTTTGCCCTGACCCAGTTTTTTGACCCCAATGACTACAAGGATGAAATCCGCCAGATTGCCCGCGACAAGGCCAATCTTGAGCTGACCATCAATGGCGATATCGGCTGGAGCCTGTTCCCCTGGCTCGGCCTGGAGCTGACCGAGACCACCTTGGCCAGCGCCGCCACACCGACCCAGCCGTTTGCCGACCTGCGCCTGCTGGGCCTGTCGGTGCGCGTGCTGCCGCTGCTGCGCAAAGAAGTGCAGATGAGCGATATCCGCATCGACGGCCTCAACCTGACCCTGCAACGTGACGAGCAAGGCCACGGCAACTGGCAAGACATCGGCCATCCAGCCAAACCGGCAACCGCCGCCGCGAGCAGCACTCCCGCCGACAACAGTGCCGCCGCGCCAGCCCCGGCCAGCAAACAACCGCTGCGCCTGGACATCGACAGCCTGAGCCTGACTAACTCACGAATCGCCTACCGCGACGGCAAAACCGGCCAGCAATACAGCGCCGAGAACATCCAGCTCAACACCGGCACCATTCGTGAAGGCGCCAGCATTCCCCTGCAGTTCACCGCCCTGTTGGCCAGCAACCAGCCGGTGCTGCAGGCGCGCACCGAGCTGCAAGGCCAACTGCGTTTCGATCGCGCGCTCAAGCGCTACCAGCTGGAAGACCTGAAACTCTCCGGTGAAGTCGCCGGCGAACAGCTGCAAGGCAAAACCCTGACCTTCGCCACCCAAGGCCAGTTGTTGCTCGACCAGTCCGCACAGGTCGCCGAATGGAGCGGCCTGAAGCTGTCGCTCAACCAATTACGCGCCCTTGGCGAGCTGAAAGTCCGCAACCTCGACAGCGAGCCGGCCCTGGACGGCGGCGTGTCGATTGCCGCCCTCAACCTGCGCGAATTCCTGCTCGGCATAGGCCAAACGCTGCCGGCGATGAGTGACAGCTCCGCCCTGACTAAATTTGAACTGGTCAGCCGCCTCAAAGGCAGCCGCAACAGCCTGAAACTGGACGAGTTAAACCTCAAACTGGATGACAGCAGCTTCACCGGCAGCCTGGCCGTCAGCGACTTTGCCAAGCAAGCCTTGCGCGCCCAACTCAAAGGCGACCAGCTCAACCTTGATCGCTACCTGCCGCCCACCAACAAAGGCGACAACAGCGCCCGCCAAGCCGAAGTCAAAACCGTGCTGGCGGCAGCCGGCCAAGCCGGCACCAGCGAACTGCCAAAGGCACCGACCGAGCAAGCCTGGAGCGAAGCGACCGTGCTGCCGATCGAACGCCTGCGCAGCCTCGATGCGCAACTGGGCCTGAGCCTCGGCCAACTGACCCTGCATCAGCTACCAATAGAAAACTTCCACCTCAACGCCGCGGGCAAAGACGGTCGACTCAACCTCAGCGAACTGCGCGGCGAGCTGTATAACGGCAACTTCAACGCCAGCGCCAGCCTCGACGTGCAACCGGTCACCCCCGTACTCGGCCTGCAAACCAAGATCAGCCGGGTGGCCGCCGAGCAACTGCTCAAAGGCCTGGGGCAGAAACCCAGCATCAGCGGCGCCCTCGACCTCAGCGCCGACCTGCACAGCAGCGGCAACAGCCAAAAAGCCTGGGTCGACAACCTCAGCGGCCCGACCAGCTTCGCCATCGACGACGGCGTGCTGTTCGACGCCAATCTCGAGCAGCAACTGTGCAAAGGCATCGCCACCCTCAATCGCAAAACCCTCAGTGGCGAGGCGCGCGGCAAGGACACCGCCTTCGAAACTTTCAGCGGCAACCTGAACATAGTCAACGGCGTCGCCAGCAACCCCGACCTTAAAGTCCGCATCCAGGGCCTGAGCGTCAACGGCGACGGCGCCCTGGACCTGCGCGTGCTGGCCATGGACTACCGCATCGGCATCATCATCGAAGGCGACAAGAGCGCCATGCCCGACCCGGCCTGCCAGATCAACAAGCACTACGTCGGCCTCGAATGGCCGCTGCTCTGCCGTGGCCCGCTGGAACTGGGCGCCAAAGCCTGCCGGGTGGATCAAAACGGCCTGGGCAAAATCGCCAGCAAACTGGCCACAGAAAAACTCGGCGAAAAAATCGAAGAGAAACTCGGCGACAAAGTCAGCCCCGAGTTGAAAGACGCCCTCAAAGGCCTGTTCAACCGATGAGTCCCGAGCAATTTGGCGCCGCGGTACTCACCTGGTACGACCAGCACGGCCGCAAAGACCTGCCCTGGCAACAGGGCATCACCCCTTACCGGGTCTGGGTGTCGGAGATCATGCTGCAGCAAACCCAGGTCAGCACAGTGCTGGGTTACTTCGAGCGGTTTATGGCCGCGCTGCCCAGCGTGCAGGCCCTGGCCGCCGCGCCAGCCGATGAAGTGCTGCACCTGTGGACCGGTCTGGGCTACTACACCCGCGCCCGCAACCTGCAAAAAACCGCGCAACTAGTGGTGGCCGAACATGGCGGACAATTCCCCACGTCGGTCGAGCAACTGACCGCGCTGCCCGGCATCGGCCGCTCCACCGCCGGCGCCATCGCCAGCCTGAGCATGGGCCTGCGCGCGCCGATTCTGGATGGCAACGTCAAACGCGTGCTGGCCCGTTACGCCGCCCAGGAAGGCTATCCGGGCGAGCCGAAAGTCGCCGCACAGCTCTGGGCGCTGGCCGAGCAACTGACCCCGCCCGCCCGGGTCAATCACTACACCCAGGCGATGATGGACCTCGGCGCCACCCTCTGCACCCGCAGCAAACCCAGCTGCCTGCTGTGCCCGCTACAAAGCGGCTGCCAGGCGCAGATGCTCGGGCTGCAAACTCGCTACCCGATCCCCAAACCGCGCAAACAGCTGCCGCAAAAAACCACCCTGATGCCGCTGCTGGCCAATCGCGACGGCGCCATCTTGCTCTATCGCCGCCCGCCCAGCGGCCTGTGGGGCGGCCTGTGGAGCCTGCCCGAACTGCAAACCAGCGACGAGCTCAACACCCTCGCCCTGCAACAAGGCCTGAGCCTCGGCCAACAACAAAGTATGGCGACGCTTAAACACACCTTCAGCCACTTTCAGCTGACCATCGAACCGCGGCTGATCCACGTCGAGCACTCACTCAGCGCCGTGGCCGAGGGCGACTGGCTCTGGTATAACCTCGCCACCCCGCCGCGCCTGGGCCTCGCCGCCCCGGTGAAGAAGCTACTAAAACGCGCCGCCGAGCAATTAAACGCCGGCCAACTAAACACCGGAGAGCCGTCATGACCCGCACCGTCATCTGCCGCAAACACAAGCAAGAACTGCCAGGCCTTGAGCGCCCGCCCTATCCCGGCGTCAAAGGCGAAGACATCTTCCAGAACGTCTCCAAGCAAGCCTGGGATGAGTGGCAAAAACACCAAACCATGCTGATCAACGAACGTCGCCTGAACATGATGAATGCCGAGGACCGCAAATTCCTCCAGACCGAGATGGACAAGTTCTTATCCGGCGAAGAGTACGCCAAAGCTGACGGCTACGTGCCCCCCAGCGCCTAAGGCAAAAACAGCGTAAGCGGCGGTAATAACTAAGTATTTTCCGCACGACGCTTGACACATCAACGAAAAATCCGTCTAATGCGCCCCGTTGCCCAGATAGCTCAGTCGGTAGAGCAGGGGATTGAAAATCCCCGTGTCGGCGGTTCGATTCCGTCTCTGGGCACCACAAATACCGAGAAACCCCAAGCGAAGTTAAATTCCTTGGGGTTTTTTATTGCCTGCGATTTATGGCGTCTGGACCATTTCTGGACCACCCCTCTTTCCCCTCCTGCAGCCTGCACAGACTCGATCCTTGACGCGCCGCCGAATCACCCGTCAGAAGTGAGAAAGACCGCCCCAGAGGGCAGCCTGAGCGGCTGCGAGAGAGAAAAAAAGAGGGAAGCAATACGGCCCGATCCAGAATTCTCGCCGCGTCTCTCCTGCGGCCCTCTGCGGGGAAAACTGCCTCGCCCTTGCCTGCTGCAATTTTTACCCTGTGGAAGTCACGCTGTGTGCGCGGTGTAAAACACTACGAAATTGCAGCCTCTCTTTTGGCTGCCCATCTACGTTTCAATAAACCGCCAGCGTTAAAAAGAAGCTAGGAACAGACAGCTAACGGCTAGATGATCACTCGGATGGCCAAGGCCTGATTACAGACTTATTGAGCACGGAATCTGAGATGCAAAAGGACGTCAATGTGAGCGCCAGCGCCTCCAAGAAGAGCACCCTCAAGCCCCACCCAACAAAAGATGAGATCGCCCTGCTACCTGCCTTTGAAGGACTGCAGCTTGGGCAGATCGTCATCCTTGAATCGCCTGATCAGTTTGATGATGCCCTGGCATTAATTCAGGCCGCCGGCGTGGTTGGCTTCGATACCGAGTCGAAACCGGTATTCACCAAGGGCGGAAAGAGCGACGGGCCACACGTTGTGCAGATCGCCCTGAATGACCGGGCTTATATCGTACCTATAGGTACCAATCCACCAATTGAGTTCCTGACAGCCGTTCTTGGCTCGAAGGAGATCATCAAGGTCGGATTTGGCTTGAAGTCTGATCGCAGCCACCTAAGGCGGAAGTTCGGGATTCTGGTCCAAGGTGACGTAGAGCTGACTCAACCACTGCGCGCACTCGGGTATCGGCAACGTCTGGGCGCCAAAGCCGCTGTTGCCGTGGTGCTGGGCCAGAACCTGAACAAATCGAAATCGGTGACCACTTCGAACTGGGCAATGCGTCCACTGCAGAAGCCTCAGTTGCTGTATGCGGCCAATGACGCCTTCTCAGCGCTAAAGATATTCCGGGCACTCGGCTCACCACTTCAACCGCCCCACACCAAAACCAAGGCCATTCAAGGCTCATGAGCGCAGTGATCAGCCCTTGCGGCGCCTAAGCGCTTCCGGCAGCGTGAGCGCGAGAAAGACCTAAGCGACCTCTGAGTAATTTCTTTTGGGGTTGCCGTTTACCAACGGCGGCTATCGACCCCAAGTGGATTGAACCCGGTGAAACGGCTGACGGCTACCTGGCCACTAGCCCTTCGACGATAAATCGGCCATGCCCTTGAGCAGTTCGATCGGCAGCGGGAAGACGATGGTGGAGGTCTTGTCGCCGGCGATCGCACTGAGGGTCTGCATATAGCGCAGCTGCATGGCGCCGGGCTGACGACCGAGCATTTCGGCGGCCTGCATGAGTTTCTCCGAGGCCTGCAGTTCGCCTTCGGCATGGATCCCCTTGGCCCGCCGTTCACGCTCGGCCTCGGCTTGTTTGGCGATGGCGCGGATCATCGACTCGTTAAGGTCGACGTGCTTGATCTCGACAGTCGCCACCTTGATGCCCCAGGCATCGGTCTGGGCGTCCAGCACCTGCTGGATGTCGACGTTGAGCCGTTCGCGCTCGGCCAGCAGCTCGTCCAGCTCATGCTTGCCGAGCACCGCGCGCAGGGTGGTTTGCGCCAGCTGGCTGGTGGCCATGAGGAAGTCCTCGACCTGGATGATGGCGCGCTGCGGGTCGAGCACCCGGAAATAGATCACCGCATTGACCTTGACCGAGACGTTGTCGCGGGT
>MHZN01000087.1 GCA_001830395.1 Pseudomonadales bacterium RIFCSPLOWO2_12_59_9
CACCACAACGTCGGTGGCTTGCCGGACGAGATGAACCTGAAACTGGTCGACACCACAACGTCGGTGGCTTGCCGGACGAGATGAACCTGAAACTGGTCGAGCCGCTGCGCTAGCTGTTCAAGGATGAAGTGCGCCGTATTGGCCTGGAACTGGGCCTGCCCTACGACATGGTCTACCGCCACCCGTTCCCGGGCCCGGGCCTGGGCGTGCGCATCCTCGGTGAAGTGAAGCAGGAATACGCCGACCTGCTGCGCCGCGCCGACCATATCTTCATCGAAGAGCTGCACAACTTCGATTGGTACCACAAGACCAGCCAGGCCTTCGTGGTGTTCCAGCCGGTCAAGTCGGTTGGCGTGGTTGGCGATGCCCGTCGTTACGCCTGGGTCGTGGCCCTGCGCGCGGTGGAAACCATCGACTTCATGACCGCTCGCTGGGCGCACCTGCCATACGAGCTGCTGGAGAAGGTCTCTAACCGAATCATCAACGAGATCGACGGCATCTCCCGCGTCACCTACGACGTGTCGAGCAAGCCACCGGCCACCATCGAGTGGGAGTGATGCGTTAGCGGGACGGCTTCCTGGTCGTCGGCCATGCTGCGTTGCGTCCTCGCTTTTAATGCTCACGTACTGCAGTACGTTGCGCTTAAAAGCTCCGGGGCGCCTTGCTTGGCCTTAGCCCAGTAACCCTTTTTCTGCGTCGTCTGTTCGATTTTAAAAGCTTCTAAACAGCCGGTCCGTCAGAGATCGGCTATTACATGCCTACCTTGACTCCCCCGATGGGACCCGCGTGTTGTTCTAGAACGTCCCCCCTATCTAGAGGTGTCTGTACCCATGTCATTTACCCGCAGACAAATTCTCGCCGGCCTGGTCGGCCTTAGCGTTGTTGGCCCCGGCGCCGGTGGCGTGCGTTATTGGTTGGGTCGGCCCCGCGCGGGCAACAGCCATGATTATGAGTTGATCGCCGCGCCCCTGGATCTCGAGCTGGTACCGGGTCATCAGACCCCGGGCTGGGCCTATGGCGGACAAGCGCCGGGTCTGGAGTTGCGGGTGCGTCAGGGCGACTGGCTGCGGGTGCGTTTTATCAACCATTTACCGGTGCCGACCACCATTCATTGGCACGGCATTCGGTTGCCGCTGGCGATGGATGGCGTGCCTTACGTTTCGCAGTTACCGGTGCTGCCCGGTGAGTATTTTGACTATCAGTTCCAGGTGCCGGATGCCGGCAGTTTTTGGTACCACCCGCATATCACCAGTAGCGAGCAGCTGGGTCGCGGTCTGGTCGGCCCCTTGATCGTTGAGGAGCGTGAGCCCAGCGGTTTCGTGCATGAGCGCACCCTGTGCCTGAAGAACTGGCATGTGGATGAGCAGGGCGCATTCGGCGCGTTCAGCATCCCCCGTGAAGCCGCGCGCGGGGGCACGCCGGGGCGTTTGTCGAGCATCAATGGCGTGCATGCGCCGACCCTCGATCTACCGGCCGGGCAGGTGGTGCGTCTGCGTTTATTGAATGTCGACAACACCCTGACCTACCGCTTGAACCTGCCGGATGGCGAGGCGCGGATTTATGCCTTGGATGGCAATCCGGTGGCGCCGCGCCCACTCGGCAAAGAGTACTGGCTGGGCCCAGGCATGCGCATCGATCTGGCCTTGAAAGTGCCGGCCTCCGGCAGCGAGTTATCCCTGCGTAACGGCCCGGTGCGGCTGGCGACTCTGCGCGCCGCTGATCAGCCGCTGATCGCCGGTGGCAGCGAATGGCCGCCGGCGTTGCCAGCCAACCCGGTGAGCGAGCCGGATTTGGCCAGTGCCGAAACCCTGCGCTTTAGCTTTGAATGGGTCGGTAGCCTGTCGGAAAACACCGCCAATGGCGCACCGCGCAGTTACTGGCAGATCAATGGCGAGGCCTGGGACATCAGCAATAAAAACTGCGCCGACAAGCCCATCGCCAAGTTGCAGCTGGGCAAGAGTTATATCTTCGAGCTGCGCAATATGGCCCAGTACCAGCACCCGATTCACCTGCATGGCATGAGCTTCAAGGTGTTGTCGTCCAATCGCCACCAGGTGATTCCGTACTTCACCGACACCTATTTGCTGGGCAAAAACGAAAGCGCGCGCATCGCCCTGGTGGCGGATAATCCGGGCAGCTGGATGTTCCATTGCCACGTCATCGACCATATGGAAACCGGCTTGATGGCAGCGATTGAAGTGGCGGATTGAACTGATGAAAAAACCGCAAATCATCGACCGCAGCCAGGACCAGCACTTTATGCGCGAGGCCCTGGCTTTGGCGGCGGCCGGCGCCGCCCTTGGCGAAGTGCCGGTGGGCGCGCTGCTGGTGCAGGATGGGCTGGTGATTGGCCGTGGTTTTAATTGCCCGATCAGCACCCACGACCCCAGCGCCCATGCCGAGATGGTCGCCATTCGCGACGCGGCCAAGGCGCTGGCCAATTACCGCCTGCCGGGCTGCACCCTGTATGTGACGCTGGAGCCGTGCAGCATGTGCGCCGGCCTGATTGTGCATGGGCGCATCGCCCGGGTGGTGTTTGGCGCCAGCGAACCCAAGGCCGGAGTGGTGCACAGCCGTGGCGAGTTTTTCACCCAGGGCTTTCTCAATCATCGAGTGCTGGTGGAGGGTGGGGTGTTGGCCGATGAGTGCAGTGCAGCCCTAAGCGCCTTTTTTAAAATGCGTCGCCAGCAAACGTAGGGTGGGCAACCGCGAAGCGTTGCCCACCAGCTGTTTTGCATTCAGCGCGTAGGGTGGGCTTTAGTCCACCGCTTCTAGGTAAGAGTTGGTGGGCTGAAGCCCACCCTACGTCCAGTCTGCGAAATTGGTTTTCAAGCAGTCGTGGGTAAAGCCTCTTTACAGCGGTGCTAACACTTCCGCCGGCGGGGTCTTGTTGATGCCTGGCAGGTGCAGGTTGTTGTCGGCGATCTGGCGGTCTTCCAGCTGCGGCTGAGTGACCCAGGTGAGGATGTCGTAGTAGCGGCGGATGTTTTGCACAAAGTGCACGGTCTCGCCGCCGCGGGCATAGCCGTAGCGGGTCTTACTGAACCATTTTTTCTGCGCCAGGCGCGGCAGCATCTTCTTTACGTCCAGCCACTTGTCGGGATTTAGCCCTTCGGCCTTGGCCAGCTTGCGGGCGTCTTCCAGGTGGGCGCCGCCGATGTTGTAAGCGGCCAGAGCGAACCAGGTGCGATCCGGTTCGAGCAGGCTTTCGGGCAGCTCTTTCTTGATCTGTGCGATGTATTTGGCGCCGCCGCGAATGCTTTGTTTGGCATCCAAACGGTTGACCACGCCCATGGCTTGCGCAGTGTTTTGCGTCAGCATCATCAAGCCGCGCACGCCGGTTTTCGAGGTGGCATCGGGTTGCCATAGCGACTCTTGATAACCCATGGCGGCCAGCAGGCGCCAGTCCAGCTGCAGCGGTTTGGCGGCTTGCTGGAAGTGCTGTTCGTAGCGCGGCAAGCGCTCTTGCAGGTGCTTGGCGAAGGTGTAGGCGCCGACATAGCCGAGCACGTCGACGTGGCCGTAATAGCGTTCCTTCAGGCGTTGCAGGGTGCCATTTTCCTTAACCGTGTCGAGAAAGACGTTGGCTTCATCCAGCAGGCTGTGGTCTTCCCCAGGTGCCACAGCCCAGCCGACGCTGGTGGCCTCGCCAAGGTCGAAGCCGACCCGTACATTGGGGAAGTACACCTGGTTCATCGCCAGCTCGTTGGAGTCGACCAGGGTCAGATCGACTTGCCCTTCGTCGACCATGCGCAGCAGGTCGACCACCTCTTCGGCGTCGGACTCCTCAAAACTCAGCTGGGGATATTGCAGCTTCAGCGCCGCCAGCTGTTCGGCATGGCTGCTGCCCTTGAGCACCACTATATGTTTGCCGAGCAGGTCGGCCGCTGTCGTGGGGCGTGCTGCGCCGTTGCGGTAAATAACCTGCGGGGTGACATCCAGGTAGGCGTGGGAGAAGTTGGCGCGGGCCTGGCGGCCGGGGCTGATCACCAATCCTGCGGCGCCCAACACGGGACCGTCTTTGGCGTTGAGGCGATTGAACAGATCGTCGAGGTTGTCGGCGGTTTCGATTTTCAGCTCAACGCCCAAATCTTCAGCGAAGCGCTTGACCAGTTCGTACTCGAAGCCGGTTTCACCGTTGCGATCCTGGAAGTAAGTGGCGGGGCTGTTACGGGTCACCACGCGCAGCACGCCATCCGCCTTGACCCGCTCAAGGGTGGTGGGTTGAACATCAACACCACAGCCACTGAGCAGCAGGAGGAAGCCGGTCGCTGTCAGCCATTGGCAGCAGCGCGAGCGGAACAAAGTTTGGGCAAGCATCGGCGCAGTATACGCAAAGCATTGGGGTCGCCATATCTCGACAGCCGCGCGCTTCTCTGTTAACTGCGCGGCGTAATCCGCTTGGCGTGCGGCGGGTGCCCTGAGAGGCGCTTTAGGCTAGAATGCTCGGCCTTAAGAATCTGCTCAAAATCCGCGGCGCTGGCGCCGATCTTGAGCCGGTTCAACGCATTCTCCCTTCCCGAGGCTGTCCCGAAGATGTTGATCCTGCGCGGCGCTCCTGCCCTTTCTGCCTTCCGCCACGGCAAGTTACTCGAGCAACTGACCCTAAAGGTCCCCGCCATTAGCGGTGTGTACGCCGAGTTTGCCCATTTTGCCGAGGTTGCCGGTGTGTTGACCGGCGAAGAAGAGACGGTGCTTGCGCGCCTGCTCAAGTACGGCCCGAGTGTGCCGGTACAAGAGCCCGCTGGTCGGCTATTTTTGGTGCTGCCGCGTTTCGGCACTATTTCGCCCTGGTCGAGCAAGGCCAGCGATATCGCCCGCAACTGTGGCCTGGCCAAGATCCAGCGCCTGGAGCGCGGTATTGCCTACTACGTGGTCGGCGATTTTACTGAAGCCGATGCCGAGCTGATTGCCGCCAGCCTGCATGACCGCATGACCCAGTTGGTGCTCGACAACCTTGAGCAAGCCGCCGGTCTGTTCAGCCATGCTCAACCTAAGCCCCTGACCGTGATCGACATCCTCGGCGGTGGCCGCGTAGCGCTGGAGCAGGCCAACACCAGCTTGGGCCTGGCCCTGGCCGAAGATGAAATCGACTACCTGGTGACCAGCTTCAATGACCTGGGCCGCAACCCCCACGACATCGAACTGATGATGTTCGCCCAGGCCAACTCCGAGCACTGCCGGCATAAAATCTTCAATGCCAGCTGGGACATCGACGGCCAAAGCCAGGACAAGAGCCTGTTTGGCATGATCAAAAACACCTTCCAGATGCACGGCGAAGGGGTGCTGTCGGCCTACAAAGACAACGCCGCGGTGATCGTCGGTTCGGTGGCCGGGCGCTTCTTCCCTAACGCCGAGACCCGCGAATACGCGGCGGTTGAAGAGCCGATTCATATTCTGATGAAGGTCGAGACCCACAACCACCCAACCGCCATCGCACCCTTCCCGGGCGCCGCGACAGGTTCGGGCGGTGAGATTCGCGACGAGGGCGCCACCGGTCGCGGTGCCAAGCCCAAGGCTGGCTTGACCGGCTTTACCGTGTCCAACCTGCAGATTCCGGGTTTCGAGCAGCCCTGGGAAGTGCCATATGGCAAGCCTGAGCGCATCGTCACCGCGCTGGACATCATGGTCGAAGGCCCGCTGGGTGGCGCGGCGTTCAACAACGAGTTCGGCCGTCCGGCCTTGACCGGTTACTTCCGCACCTTCGAGCAGAAGATTCAAACCCCGCACGGCGAAGAAGTGCGCGGTTACCACAAGCCGATCATGTTGGCCGGCGGCATGGGCAACATCCGTGCCGAGCACGTGCAAAAAGCCGAAATTCTGGTCGGCTCCAAGCTGATCGTACTGGGCGGTCCGGCCATGCTGATTGGTTTGGGCGGCGGCGCGGCTTCGTCGATGGCCACCGGCACCAGCTCGGCCGATTTGGACTTCGCCTCGGTACAACGGGAAAACCCGGAAATGGAGCGCCGCTGCCAGGAGGTCATCGACCGCTGCTGGCAGCTCGGCGAACAGAATCCGATCAGTTTTATTCACGACGTCGGCGCCGGCGGTTTGTCCAACGCCTTCCCCGAGTTGGTGAATGACGGCGGTCGTGGCGGTCGCTTCGAATTGCGCGCGGTACCGAATGACGAGCCGGGCATGGCCCCGCTGGAAATCTGGAGCAACGAGTCGCAAGAACGCTATGTAATGGCGGTCGGCCCGGCCGATTTCGAACGTTTCAAAGCCATTTGCGAACGCGAGCGTTGCCCGTTCGCGGTAGTGGGCGAGGCGACTGCCGAGCCACAACTGACCGTCGCCGACAGCCACTTCGGCAACAACGCCGTGGATATGCCGCTGGAAGTCTTGCTCGGCAAGGCGCCGCGCATGCACCGTTCGGCCACCCGCGAAGCCGAGTTGGGCGATGACTTTGATCCGGCTGTGGTTGCCCTGGACGAGGCGGTTACCCGCGTCCTGCATCACCCGGCCGTGGCCAGCAAAAGCTTTTTGATCACCATTGGCGACCGCAGCATCACCGGCTTAGTGGCCCGTGATCAGATGGTCGGCCCTTGGCAAGTACCGGTGGCAGATTGCGCGGTGACCTGCAGCGATTTTGATGGCTACTTCGGTGAAGCCATGGCCATGGGCGAGCGCACTCCGCTGGCCTTGCTCGACGCCCCGGCGTCCGGGCGTATGGCCATCGGCGAAACCCTGACCAACATCGCCGCCGCGCGCATCGAGAAAATCGCCGACATCAAACTGTCGGCCAACTGGATGTCCGCCGCCGGCCATCCGGGTGAAGACGCGCGCCTGTACGACACCGTACAAGCGGTCGGCATGCAGTTGTGCCCTGAGCTGGGCATTACCATCCCGGTCGGCAAAGACTCGATGTCGATGCAAACCCGCTGGAGCGATGCCGGCACCGATAAGAGCGTGACCTCGCCGTTGTCGCTGATAGTCACCGGCTTTGCCCCGGTGGTCGATGTACGCCAGACCCTGACCCCGCAACTGCGCCTGGACAAGGGCGAAACCGACCTGATTCTGATCGACCTGGGTCGTGGCCAGAACCGCATGGGCGCCTCGATTCTGGCCCAGGTGTATGGCCAGCTCGGCCGTCAAGCGCCGGACCTGGACGACGCCTCCGACCTGAAAGCCTTCTTCGCGGTGGTTCAGGGCCTGAGTGCCGACGGCCTGCTGCTGGCTTACCACGACCGTTCCGACGGTGGTTTGTTGGTGGCAGCAGTGGAAATGGCCTTCGCCGGCCACTGTGGTCTGGATCTCTGCCTCGACGGGCTGGCCGACAACAGCAGCGAGCTGAACGCCGTGTTGTTCAACGAAGAGTTGGGCGCGGTGATTCAAGTGCGTCAAGGCGCCACCCCTGAGGTGTTGGCGCAGTTCAGCGCGGCCGGTTTGGGCGATTGCGTGTCGGTCATCGGCCGGCCAGTGAATGGCAGCGAGGTGACCATCAGCTTTAACGGTGAGCCGGTGTTTGGCGAACAACGCCGCCTGCTGCAACGCCAGTGGAGCGAGACCAGCTACCAGATCCAGAAGCTGCGCGATAACCTGACCTGCGCCGAGCAGGAATTCGACGCCCTGCTGGATGAAGACAATCCAGGCCTGAGCATCAAGCTCAGCTTCGATGTGAATGAAAACATTAGCGCGCCGCACATCAAGAAGGGCGTGCGTCCGCAAATCGCCGTACTGCGCGAGCAGGGCGTCAACGGTCAGGTGGAAATGGCCGCGGCCTTCGACCGCGCCGGTTTTAGCGCAATAGATGTGCATATGAGCGACGTTCTTTCGGGACGAGTCAGCCTGGACGCGTTCAAAGGCCTGGTGGCCTGCGGCGGTTTCTCCTACGGCGACGTACTGGGCGCCGGTGAAGGCTGGGCCAAGTCGATCCTGTTCAACAATCGCGCCCGCGATGCCTTCCAGGCCTTCTTCGAGCGTAAAGACAGCTTCGCTTTGGGCGTGTGCAACGGTTGCCAGATGATGAGCAACCTGCACGAACTGATTCCCGGCAGCGAGTTCTGGCCGCATTTTGTGCGCAACAAATCCGAGCAGTTCGAAGCGCGGGTGGCCATGGTTCAGGTGCAGGAATCGGCGTCGATCTTCTTGCGCGGCATGGCCGGCACCCGCATGCCAATCGCCATCGCCCACGGTGAGGGTCATGCCGAGTTCGAAAGCGAGGAAGCCTTGCTTGAGGCTGATCTGTCCGGTTGCGTGTCGATGCGCTTTGTCGACAACCGCGGCAAGGTCACCGAAAACTACCCGGCCAACCCCAACGGCTCGCCCCGTGGCATTACCGGCCTGACCAGCCGCGATGGCCGCGTCAGTATCATGATGCCGCACCCGGAGCGGGTGTTCCGCGCCGTGCAGAACTCCTGGCAGCCGGATGAATGGCAGGAAGATGCCGGCTGGCTGCGGATGTTCCGCAACGCCCGCGTCTGGGTGGATTGATCGAGCTATCGATCAAGCTCGGGGCCGCTGATGGATAAGTCAGTGGTCCCGGTTGTTGCTCGTTTAGCTGACCCCCGCCACCCCGAGGTGCGCCAGGTACTCCCCGGCGCCACCTTGCATCTGTGCACCTGCGCCCGCTCGGGCCAACTCCCCGATTGCCCCACTGATTGCCCGCAAGGCCTGCGCCTGACCATCACCCGTGCCCAGCATCTGCTGCTCTGCCGCTGCGGCCAATCCAAACGCTTGCCCTATTGCGACGGCAGCCACCAAGCGCCGGCGCCAGGGTTGAAGGCCAAGTGGTTACGGTTTTTTTCGAAGGGGTAAGGGCCAGGGGGTAGGGCGATTGTTCGCCACTATTTACTGCTGGTTTGCAGGGCGGCCATTGAGCCAGAACAACACCGCCTGAGGCCTGTGGAGCTAGAGTTTGTCCAGTCACCAGGATTGCCTGTTTGAGTTGCCCGCCTAATCTAGACTTGGGCTGTACGTTTGCCGAAAGCGGCTTAGTTGGCGGATCTTGCTGGCGCAACAGGCTGACGGCGCAAGGGTCACGGTGGCTCCTGCGCGCTCTTGTGCGGCTGATCAATAATCCGGGTGACCCAGGGGTGACCTGTGTGAAGAGGTGCCCATGCGCAAACGCTGGCGATTTCTCGCGACCTTCCAACTCTCTATTGCCATCTTGCTCGGTGTACCCGCCCAGGCGGGAGAAGTGGTCAACAGCATCAAGGCCCGCGGCGAGTTGCGCTGTGGTGTTAGCGAAGGCAGCCCAGGATTCTCCGAACAGGACGTCGCCGGCCAGTGGCGTGGTCTGGACGCCGATTTCTGCCGGGCAGTCGCGGCGGCAGTGTTGGGCGACGCCGCCAAGGTGGCATTCGTGCCGCTCAAGGCTTCCACCCGTTTCCCCGCCCTCAAGGCGAAAAAGATCGACCTGCTGGTGCGCAATACCACCTGGACGCTGACCCGCGAGGTGTTGCTGCAGGTGCAGTTTCCGGCGGTGCTGTTCTACGACGGCCAGGCGTTTATGCTGGCCAAGTCGGCGGGTATCAGCCGGCTTGCCGACTTGCAGCAAGCGCGGATCTGCGTTGCCAAGGGCACTACCCACGAGAGCAAACTGGCGGACTATGCCCGTAGTCACGGCTTGGCCTGGCAACCACTGGTTATGGATTCGACGTCTGCGCTGGCGGAAGCTTTTTTTGCCGGCCGTTGTAATGCCTACACCGCGGACGCCGCGCAGCTAACTGCCTTGCAGTTGCGCGCCCCAGGCGGCCCGGCGGGATTTATTATCCTGCCTGAGCGCATCTCCAAGGAGCCACTGGGGCCGGTGGTGCTGGATGATGACCGGCAGTGGGCCAGCCTGGTGCGCTGGGTGC
>MHZN01000088.1 GCA_001830395.1 Pseudomonadales bacterium RIFCSPLOWO2_12_59_9
GGTGTCCGCCATGGACCCGGTGCTCGCCAGCCACACCCTCGGCGTGCTCAAGCAATACGCCCGCAATCACGCCTGCACCCTGCTCGCCAGCCTGCATGCGGTGGACCTGGCCCTGGCGCATTTCAGCCGGGTGATTGGCCTGCGTGACGGACGCATCGTCTTCGACCAGCCGGCCAGCTGCATCAGCCCGGCCGACCTGGCTGCGCTCTATGCCAATGAGCAACTGCAAGCGGCGCACAGTCCCGCCGTGGTGGCACCGAGCATCCCCAGGCAAGTACCGCGATGCTGAGCCAGCGCGACCCCGCCGCCCTGCCGCGCGTGCTGCTGACCCTATTGGCCCTGGCGCTGCTGTGGCCGGGGCTGGTGCTCAGTGAGCTGAATCTGGCGGTGTTATTTGACGCCGGCAATCTGGGCAATATGGGCCAGTTTCTCAGCAGCTTCTGGCCGCCGGCCCACGACCCCGAGTTTCTCCAGCTGCTGGCCCAGGCCACCTTGCAAACCCTGGCCATCGCCACTGCCGGCATGAGCCTGGCGTTGCTGCTGGCGATCCCCTTGGCGTTGCTGGCCACCCGCGCCCTGTCGATTTCGGCCTTGCCACGCGGCGGCCAGCCGGCCTGGTGGGCCAGTGCACTGCGCTGGCCGGTAAAGGGCTTGTTGATTGTGCTGCGCAGCGTGCCGGAGATTGTCTGGGCGCTATTGTTCGTGCGCGCCGTGGGGCTGGGCCCGACCGCCGGCGTGCTGGCGATTGGCATCACCTATGGCGGCATGCTCGGCAAGGTCTATGGCGAGATTTTCGAGTCCACCGACCTGCGCCCGACCCGCGCCCTGTTGCTGGCCGGCAGTCCACGACTGAGCGCCTTTGCCTATGGGGTGCTGCCCAATGCGGCCGGGGAAATCCTCTCCTACAGCGTCTATCGCTGGGAGTGCGCGATCCGCGCCTCGGTGATCATGGGCTTTGTCGGCGCCGGCGGTTTGGGTCAGCAGATCGACCTGTCGCTGCGGATGTTTGCCGGCGCCGAGGTGGCCAGCATGCTGCTGACTTTTCTCGCCTTGGTGCTACTGGCCGACCTGTTCAGCCGCTGGCTGCGCGGGCGCCTAGCATGAGCGGCGCGAGGGAGGGCTGGCGATGAAACGTCTGGGCAATCTGGCCTTATTACTGGCGGTACTGGCGACGCTCTACGCCTCCTTTGCCTACCTCAAACTGGATCTGTTGGGCCTGTTCAGCGGCGACAGTCCAATGATGATGTGGCGCTACGCCCAGGGCTTTTTGCAGCCGGATTTTTCTGCCGAACTGCTGCGGCAAATCGGCCGTGGCACCCTGGAAACCCTGGCCATGTCAGCCATCGGCACCCTGCTCGCCAGCGTTCTTGGTCTGCTGTTGGCGCTGCCGGCGGCCGGGCGCTTTGGCGCACTGGCCAAGGCAGTGACGCGCTTTTTGCTGAATGCCTTGCGGGCTATTCCGGAGCTGGTGTGGGCGGCGTTAATGGTGCTGGCCGCAGGCTTAGGCCCGAATGCCGGCACCCTGGCGCTGACCTTGCACACCAGCGGCGTACTCGGCCGCCTGTTTGCCGAAGCACTGGAGAACACCCCTGCGCAGCCGGCGCAGGCCTTGCGCCTGACCGGCAGCTCCAGCATCAGTGCTTTTTGCTACGGCACCTTGCCGGGGGTTTGGCCACAGCTGCTGGCCTATGCCCTGTATCGCTGGGAGAACAACATCCGCATGGCCAGTGTGCTCGGCTTTGTCGGCGCCGGCGGCCTGGGGCAAATGCTCTATATAAGCCTCAGTCTGTTCCAGCAAGCCCAGGCCGCCAGCGTGATTTTGGCCATGCTGTTACTGGTGCTGCTGGTCGACCTGTTCAGTAACTGGGCCCGCCAACGCTGGGTGCAGGCCGGCTAATAGAAGCGCCGCGCCTGGCCCTAGCCCTTAGAAACCATCCTTGAGCAGATGATCGAGATTGACCGCTTCACCGGGTACGGCTTTGAGCTTCTCGCGAATATCTTCAAACATCAGGTCATATTCTTTGTGGTTACGCAGCACGGCGCCAAAACTTGGATGCAAGCCATGCTTGGCAGCAATCCGGGTGATGCTGCTGGCAAAGTTAAACGCAGTGTCGCGGTGCAACTCGAACTCTTCCTCGAAGGACTGCGCGTTGATGTCACCGACCATGCGGAAATGCATCATCATTCCCTGCTCGGGGTCATTGCGCACCTCGTAGTAAATATCCACGGCGAACTCCGGCATGCCGGGCATGTTGGGCAAGTTCGCGCGGTGCAAGTGTCCTGGCTCAAACATGGTGTTGCTCCTTCTGGAAAATGCGCAATGGCGCAGGGAAATCTAGAGTGATTTTATCTCGAGCTACTACGCAGTTATTTGCGATGCATCAATGTAACGCTGCCCCAGCACGCTCCTGCACCAACACCCAAGGGGCGACGACCACTGTCCACAGTGGCGGATCACGCTCAAACCAATCGGTAGCCTGCACCGCCTCAAGTTTGCCCACCTGAACAGCCGCCAACCAGGCAGCAATGCTGGCTTTATCGTCTTGCGCAACGGCCAGCGCCACGGCGACTAAATCCAGCTCGGCACTGACCCAGAGCAGCGCGCCACGGGCAAAAAACGGCTGTAATTCGGCCCAGCTGATGCTGGCCGTTTCGCCCAGTAGCTTAGCGTAGAGAATCTCCATTGCAGCTGCAGCAGCGCTGTGGATATCGGTTGTGTCAGTCATGCTCAATTCCTGTGGGGCAATGTGCGTAATCATAACCTCGCACAGGATGCAGGCAAGCCGTTGACGGCTAAGCTAAAAACCGTAAAACGACGTGAATCTATACGTTTGTTGCAGTTAAGCGACATTGGCCGACCGCGCAGGCCGTGGTTGCTTTCCAAGGGATAAATCGCCGTTCTACACTGTGCCGGTACAGTTTTGACCAACGCTTAAGCAGCTCAAGGCTTCTGACGCAGTCGGCGTTAGTGGCCAACCAATCAACACAAATCAATAAAAATACGAGTGGAGCACTATGAATAAAGTCCAGATTTGTAAGCTAGTTGCCGCCATTGCCATGGCCAGCGCCGCCAGTTACTCAGTGGCCGCTGACAGCATCAAAATCGCCCTGGCCGGCCCGGTTACCGGCTCTGTTGCGCAATACGGCGAGATGCAATTTGTCGGCGCCAAAATGGCCATCGAACAGATCAACAAAGCTGGCGGCGTCAACGGTGCACTGCTCGAAGGCGTGGTCTACGACGACGCGTGCGATCCCAAGCAAGCAGTGGCCGTGGCCAACAAAGTGGTCAACGATGAAATCAAATTCGTAGTCGGCCACCTGTGCTCAAGCTCCACCCAACCGGCCTCCGACATCTACGAAGATGAAGGCATCATCATGGTTACGCCGGCCTCCACCAGCCCGGAAATCACCAGCCGTGGCTACAAACTGGTGTTTCGCACCATCGGCCTGGACAGCCTGCAAGGCCCAACCGCCGGCAACTACATTGCCGACGTGGTTAAGCCAAAAACCATCGCGATCATTCACGACAAACAGCAATACGGTGAAGGCATTGCCACCGCGGTCAAACAGACCGTCGAAAGCAAAGGCATGAAAGTCGCGGTCTTCGAAGGCATCAACGCCGGTGACAAAGACTTCTCCTCGATCATCTCCAAGCTCAAGCAAGCCAATGTCGACTTCGTTTACTACGGCGGTTATCACCCAGAGCTCGGCTTGATCCTGCGTCAGTCTGCGGAAAAAGGCTTGAAAGCCCGCTTCATGGGCCCGGAAGGCGTGGGCAACAAAGACCTCTCGGCCATCGCCGGCCCGGCCTCCGAAGGCCTGCTGGTAACCTTGCCAAAAGCCTTCGACCTGGACCCAAAAAACCAGGCCCTGGTTGCTGCCTTCAAGGCTAAAAAGGAAGACCCGAGCGGCCCGTTCGTGTTCCCGTCCTACGCCGCCGTCCAGGTAATTGCCGATGGCATCAAGCTGGCCTCCGGCACCGACACCACCAAGGTGGCTTCAGCGTTGCGGGCCAACAGCTTCGACACGCCAACCGGCAGTCTGAGCTTTGACGCCAAAGGCGATCTGAAAGACTTCAGCTTTGTGGTCTACAACTGGCACCAAGACGCCAGCAAAACCGAAGCCCCACTGAAATAAACCTCAGCTACCCGCCAAACCCAAAGCCCACGACTGATGCCGTGGGCTTTGTTTATCTGCGATTTGCTGCACCGCATTACCCACCCAGTTGCAACCGCCACCGGCCCAGTTTGCCCCCCGCAGCAGCCCTCGACCGCGGCGCCGCTAAGTTCCAAGGAGTCAGGTAATGCCCGACATTTACCACTACATACAACAGCTGGTTAACGGTCTGACCGTTGGCAGCACCTATGCCTTGATCGCCATTGGCTACACCATGGTCTACGGGATCATCGGCATGATTAACTTCGCCCACGGCGAGGTGTACATGATTGGTTCCTACATCGCCTTTATCGCCATCGCCGGCCTGACCATGCTCGGCATCGACAGCCTGCCGCTGCTGATGGGCACCGCCTTTCTAGCCAGCATCGTGGTGTGCAGTGCTTACGGTTACAGCATCGAACGGATCGCCTATCGCCCCCTGCGCGGCAGCAACCGGCTGATTCCGCTGATCTCGGCGATTGGTATGTCGATCTTCCTGCAAAACAGCGTATTGCTGGCCCAGGACTCCAAAGACAAGGCCATTCCCAACCTGATTCCCGGCAACTTCGTGTTTGGCGAAAGCAGCATGAATGGCGTGGTGATTTCCTATATGCAGGTGCTGATCTTCATCGTCACCTTCCTGGTGATGCTGGCGCTGACCCTGTTTATCTCCCGCTCGCGCCTGGGCCGCGCCTGCCGCGCCTGCGCCGAAGACATCAAGATGGCCAACCTGCTGGGCATCAACACCAACAACATCATTGCCCTGACTTTCGTGATCGGCGCCACCCTGGCGGCGGTGGCGGCGGTGCTGCTGGGCATGCAATACGGGGTGATCAACCCTAACGCGGGCTTTCTGGTCGGTATCAAGGCCTTTACCGCCGCAGTACTGGGCGGCATTGGCAGCATTCCCGGGGCCATGCTGGGCGGTTTGGTGCTGGGCATCGCCGAGGCCTTCGGTGCCGATATTTTTGGTGACCAATACAAAGACGTGGTGGCCTTTGCCCTGCTGGTGTTGGTGCTGTTGTTTCGTCCGACCGGCATTCTCGGTCGCCCGGAGGTTGAAAAAGTATGAGCAGCGTTTTTAGCAACCTCAAAACCGCCTGTTTCAGCGCCTTGCTGGTGCTGGCCGTGGCCTACCCGGTGCTGGGCCTGAAGCTCAGCACCGTCGGCATTACCCTGGAAGTCCAGGGCGCCAGCCCGGCGCGGCTGTGGGCCGTCGCCGCCGCCGCGCTGGGCATGTTTGTCTGGCAGTTGCTGCGCAATCGCATCGGCACGCTGTGGGCCGGCGCGCCCAAGCTGCCCAAGCTATCCGGCCAGGCCAGCAACTGGCTGACCCTGCCGGCGAACCAACGCTGGTTTATCGCCGGTTTGATTATCCTGGCCCTGGTCTGGCCGTTTTTCGGCTCACGCGGCGCGGTGGACATCGCCACCCTGATCCTGATCTACATCATGCTGGCCCTCGGCCTGAACATAGTGGTGGGCCTGGCCGGGCTGCTGGATCTGGGTTACGTCGGTTTCTACGCCGTCGGCGCCTACAGCTACGCCTTGCTGTCGCACTACTACGGCCTGGGCTTCTGGACCTGCCTGCCGATTGCCGGGCTGATGGCGGCCTTCTTCGGCTTTATCCTCGGCTTCCCGGTGTTGCGCCTGCGCGGCGATTACCTGGCCATCGTCACCCTGGGTTTTGGCGAGATCATCCGCATCCTGCTGCGCAACATGACCGAACTGACCGGCGGCCCCAACGGCATCAGCAACATCGACAAGCCGACCCTGTTTGGCCTGAGCTTTGAGCGCACCGCCGCCGAAGGCATGCAGACCTTTCACGAGTATTTCGGCCTGGCCTACAACTCGATCAACAAGGTGATTTTCCTTTATCTGGTGGCCCTGTTGCTGGCGCTGCTGGCGTTGTTTGTGATTAACCGGCTGATGCGCATGCCGCTGGGTCGCGCCTGGGAAGCGCTGCGTGAGGACGAAATCGCCTGCCGCGCCTTGGGCATGAACCCAACCATCATCAAGCTCTCGGCTTTCACCCTCGGCGCCTGTTTTGCAGGTTTTGCCGGCAGCTTCTTCGCCGCCCGCCAAGGCTTGATTACTCCGGAGTCCTTCACCTTTATCGAGTCGGCCACCATCCTCGCAATAGTCGTTTTGGGTGGCCTGGGCTCGCAGCTGGGCATCATTCTGGCGGCGACCGTGATGATTCTGCTGCCCGAACTGATGCGTGAATTCAGCGAATACCGAATGTTGATGTTCGGCGCCCTGATGGTGCTGATGATGATCTGGCGCCCGCAAGGCTTGCTGCCCATGCAACGCCCGCACTTGGAGCTGAAACCATGAGCCGGCCGATTCTAGAGGTCAGCGGCCTGTCCATGCGTTTCGGCGGCCTGCTAGCGGTTAATGGCGTGGCGCTCTCAGTGCAACCCAAGCAAGTGGTCTCGATGATCGGCCCCAACGGCGCCGGCAAGACCACGGTGTTCAACTGCCTGACCGGTTTCTATCAACCGAGCGGCGGCGTGATCCTGCTGGACGACCTGCCGATCCACCACCTGCCTGGGCATAAGATCGCCCGCAAAGGCGTGGTGCGCACCTTTCAGAATGTGCGTTTATTCAAGGAAATGACCGTCATCGAAAACCTGCTGGTGGCCCAACACCGGCACCTCAACAACAACTTTCTCGCCGGCCTGGCTGGCGGTCGCGCGGAGCAATTCCTCTGCGTCGGCAATCACGATCTTCAGGTCCTGCGTAAGTTTTTCCTTGGTAATGGCGGTCTCGGTATTCATGGAAATCCTCTGGGAAGTGCGTTGACGGATCAAAACGACTGCGACTGCGGATCCTAGAGTCAAGGCTACCGATTTTTCCCGTTAGAATCAAGCAGTTTTTGCGGCGCACCACGCACAGAAGAGCCTCGCGGGAATCACGAGATTGCCTGATAGTACAGATTCTGCGGATGGCTGGCCTGGGCAAAAAAGAACCAGCGCTCGGCGATCAGCCCCAGATACTGAATCGCGAACGCCGCCGCGAGCAATGGGGCGGCCGCGATCACCATCCCGGCCAACAGCAGCGCCAGCGGCACCGGAAATGTCAGCACCAGGAACCCCCACTTCACCGCGCGCAGCGGCGATGCCTCCTTGCCGTAGAAAAACTCGCGCGTGTTGAACGATCCGCCCATGAAACCCTCTGCTTTCTGTGCGATGCGCGGATGTTTGACGCCAATGGCGGTCTGCAGGCTCGACCTGGGCTTGATGCGGGCATTGCGCACGAGCGACGCGACACGCGTGCACAAGGCAGCCAGCGTGAACGCTACCGCGCACCTGCCGAACGTCTCGGTCAGGCCCGGTCCCGCCGCAGCAGCAAACGCGGTGGCGAAAGTGAAGCCGGACGCGCAGCCGAGCAGGATGTAATTGACCACGGTGAGCGGCGTCGCCCATTCCTGCAGGAACTTGAGGCAGGCGTAGATCATGCCGGTGCACACGAACAGCACCAGGCACAGCAGAACGCCGAGCGCGCCCGGCATCAGCGTGCCGCCGAGACCGAAATAGTGTGAGACGCCGTGGCCGAACACCGCCGCCATGAACGCCGGCAGCACGATCACTTCGCGCGACAGCCATGAAGTGCGCCACATCGCGGCCGAGCGCCACGCGCGCTCCGGACGGCCGAGATGGAAAAACGACGCGAGCAGCCCGGCCGTGAGAAACGCCAGGGCCAGCGCATCACCCGCAGCGAAGAAGCGTCGGCCATCCTGCACCGGCAGCAGATCGAACATCGCGCCCAGCTCCGCAGCGTAGAGCGCCAGGAACAAACCCTGGCCGACGCCGATCAGGGTGGTGAGCAGGATGACGGAGAAAGCGGGACGCACGGAATTATGAAATGATGAACGATGAACGATGAATGATGAACGAAAGACGCGGATTGCTTTTCCTGTTCATCGTTCCGCGTTCCGCGTTCATCGTTACCAAGATGTGACATCATCCAGCGCCGGCGCCTTGACCCCGGGTTTGGGGAGCAGGCCGTCGATCTTGAGCGGGTTGTCGGCGCGTTGGAGCTCGTCGCGGTGAATGCGAATCTCGGTTTTGCGCCGCGGCAGATAATGGTTCGCCGGCTGCGTGCCCCACTCCGGCATCAACTGATAACCGCCGTTATCGCGGATCGCCTTAGACACCGCCGACTCGGGATCGTGAATGTCGCCGTAGAGCCGCGCGCTGGTTGGACACGCCAGCACACAAGCGGGCTTGCGCTGCGCCTCAGGCAGATTCCCGTCGTAGACGCGATCGACGCACAGCGTGCATTTCTTCATCACCTTCTGGTGCTCGTCCATCTCGCGCACGCCGTAAGGGCAGGCCCACGCGCAATATTTGCAGCCGATGCACTTGTCGTAATCGACCAGCACGATGCCATCCTCGGCGCGCTTGTAGCTCGCGCCGGTCGGGCATACCGGCACGCACGGCGGGTCCTCGCAGTGCAGGCATGATTTCGGGAAATGCACGGTCTGGGTGTTCGGATACTCTCCGACCTCGAAAGTCTGTACGCGGTTGAGGAAAGTCCCGGTCGGATCGCGGTCGTAGGGATTGTCGTCGGACAAACACCCCGCCTCGCCGGAAGTATTCCATTCCTTGCAGCTCGTCACGCACGCGTGACAGCCGACGCACACGTTGAGATCGATGACTAACGCGAGTTGAGTCATATCAGACTCCGTGAACAGTGAGCGGTGAGCCGTGAGCGGTGAACGACATCCGCAGCGCGCCGCGGATTTCCATCAATCCTCACTCCTCGATCCTCAAT
>MHZN01000089.1:0-4390 GCA_001830395.1 Pseudomonadales bacterium RIFCSPLOWO2_12_59_9
CGGCCGCGGCTTCGGGGCCGCGCAGCGCAGCGGCGAAGGCGATCGCGGCTTCGGTGCGCAGGTCGGGCGCCTTGGCACGCAGACGGTGCAGGAGCTGTTTGGTGGTGGCCACCGCGCCCGGGGCCGCGGCGCGCAAGGCCCGCACGGCGTCGGCCACGGCGGCATCGAGCGCGTCGTCGGCCACCACGGTGTTCACCAGGCCGGCCGCCTGCGCCTGGGCGGCGCTCCAGCGCTCGCCGCTCAGCAGACACTGCCGCGCCACCGCATCGCCCAGCCGCTGCCAGACGAAGGGCGCGATCTGCGCCGGCGGCAGGCCCAGCATGACCTCAGGCGTGGCGAACACCGAGCGTTCGGTGGCGATCACGAGATCGGCACAACACACCAGGCCGAAGCCCCCGCCCATGGCCGGGCCGTCCACCGCGATCACCAGCCACTGCGGCAGCTCGGTGAGCGCGTGCAACACGTCGCCAAAGCCACGGTTCAGGGCGATCAGCGGGTCGTCGTCACCGGCCAATACCAGTGTCGGTTGCTTGATCTTGTGCAGCCAATGAATGCTGGTCCAGCCCATGCCGGCGAATAACTGCCAGTAGTAGCCCAGCTTGCCAGAGGAGCGCACCTTGCTGGCAAACGACAGTGCCAGGGTCTTGTCGCGGCGAAAGGCCCCGCCATAGATCTCCGGTGCAATGTGCGCGCCGTAGGAGGGCTGGATATAGCGCCGTGGACTGGCCATCAGCATCAGCACTTTCGGCTTGCCTGGGACCATTACTGCGCCCGCTGCGGTGGCGGCGAGAATCAGTTTTTTGCAGCGCTCTGGGTAGTCATGGGCAAACTGCTGCGCTAAGGCGCCGCCCCACGACACGCCGATGACACTGACTTGGCCATAGTCGAGGTAGTCGAGCATGCGCGCGGCCAGCTTGGCCAGGCCGGGGAAGCGGTAGGGGGTGTTCGGGGTGGACGAGCCGCCAACGCCGGGGACGTCAAAGGCAATGACTTCGAGGTCGGGGTCCAGCGCATTGACGAACGGGAAGATCAGCTCCAGGTTGGCGCCAATGCCGTTAAATACCAGCAGCGGAGTCAGGTGCGGTTTGCCCGGGCGCACGGCGGTACGGATGGTGTTGCCATCCAGGTCAATGGTACGAAAAACAAATGCTTGCGACATAGCTGTGGCCCTAAAGGTTGTACTGCCGGGAGGCATTCTGCAAAGCCCTCCCGGATTGGCGTAGAAGGTCGCCGATGCCCTGCACGCGACGCAATCCCTACTGCACGATCAGGGTCTCTGGTGCGCCCTGGGGCGCGCCAGATGATTAAGCCTGTTGCCTAGCGCTCATGCACGTAAGTGCCGGGCGCGGCTTCACGTGGCGGGAAGGCTTTGTTGCCTAGCGTGGTTGGAGTTTTTTTCAGTTTGCCGGCGCGTTCAGCCTGCCAGCTTTGCCAATGCAGCCACCAGGAGTCGGCGTGCTTGGTGCCGCTGGCTTGCCAGGCTTTTGGATCGGCCGGCATTGCGCTGTTGGTCATGTAGCGCGACTTTGGATTGCCTGGCGGATTCAGAATGCTCTGGATATGGCCGCTGCTCGACAGCACAAACTCACACTTGCCACCGAATAGGTTGGCCGACTTGTAGCACGACTCCCAGGGGGTAATGTGATCGGTGGTGCCGGCTACGCAGAACAGGTCACAGGTGACTTGCTTGAGATCGACCGGGGTGCCGCAAACTTCCAGTGCGCCCGCGCGGGTCAGCGGGTTGTTCTTAAACATGTCGATAAATTCGCCATGCAGGGCCGCCGGCAGACGCGTGGTGTCGTTGTTCCAGTGCAGGATGTCAAACACCGGTGGCTCGTTGCCGAGCAGGTAGTTATTGACCCAGTAGTTCCAGATCAGATCGTTTGGCCGCATCCAGGCAAAAACCTTGGCCAGGTCCTTACCTTCGAGCACGCCGGCCTGGTAGGAACGGCGTTTGGCGCTCTCCAGGCTCTTCTCGTCGGCGAACAGCGAGATATCGGACTCCAGGCGGTTATCCAGCACGCTGACCAGCAAGGTCAGGGCATGCACCTTCTGCTCGCCAATGGCCGCATAGTGGCCCAGCAATGAGGCGGTGGTCATGCCGCCAGAGCAGGCGCCGAGCATGTTCAGGTCTTTGCTACCGGTGATCGCGCAGACTACGTCGATGGCTTCTTTCAGCGCTTCGATATAGGTCGACAGGCCCCATTCACGTTGTGCCTTGGTCGGGTTGCGCCAGCTGACCACGAAGGTTTGCAGCTGATTGCGCACGCAAAAGCGCGCCACGCTTTTTTCCGGCGACAGATCGAACACGTAAAATTTGTTGATTTGTGGTGGCACGACCAGCAATGGGCGTTCGTGCACTTGTTCGGTCGCCGGCGTGTATTGGATCAGCTCCAGCACGTCGTTGCGAAACACCACGGCGCCTTCGGTATTAGCCAGCGATTTGCCGACTTCAAACACCGACATATTGACCTGGCTGGGCATGCCGCCATTGTTGACTATGTCTTTGGCCAGGTTGCTCAAGCCATCCAGTAGGCTTTTGCCGCCGGTCTCGAAGAAGCGTTTGACGGCTGCCGGGTTGGCCATGCTGTTGGTCGGCGCCATCGCATCGGTCATCAGCTTGATCACGAAGTGGCCGCGATTGATGTCCTGCTCGGCCAGCTTGCTTTCCTCGATCCAGTCGTGCAGCTCTTTGTTCCACGCCAGATAGGTCTGCATATAGCGTTTGTAGAGCGGATTTTGGCTCCAGGTCGGGTCGGCGAAGCGGCGGTCACCGGCCTCGGGTTCCATCTGCGACTGACCGAGCAAGACGTTCTTCAGCGCCAGGCTGAAGTGGGTCAGGTGTTTGGCGCTGTGGATCGGTTGTTTGATGGCCTGCAGCATTACCGTGCGGGCAGCGGTGAGAATATCTTTACCGCGAATCCCAACTACCGGGGACAGACCAAGCGTGTTGTCCATCGCTTGGGTTTTCAGATCTTCGTTTGCTTTGTTGTCTTTATTGGTCATCTACAACACTCCATTGTCCTAGGCAGTACCTGTCGGGCAGCTGTGCGGCTAGGCGCGGACACAGGGCGAAAAACCGGATACTGATTGGGTTACCGGGCGGCGGAGTGAACTCCATGGGTCGCACTGCACTCAGTCTGCCTGAATGCATGAAACCTGCCAGCTCCTTGGTTACCCGAGTTAGCGCGATTGTGCAAGTTCGGCATTCTAGCGCCGACGTATGACAGATTATGCCTAAGGCAATTAGAAAACTCGCCCTAACTGCGGATTAGAGCAGTAGCTTGACCACGGATTCGTTGGGGTCGCGCGATTTTCCGGCGGCGCTTAGGGCAGCTAAATAATCCTGCCAGAGTTGTGCCTGTCGTTGGCCGAGGCCGTCGAGGTAGTCCCAGGTGAACAAACCGCTGTCATGGCCGTCGTCGAAGCACAGTTTTAGTGCGTATTGCCCGGCCGGTTCAATACGGGTTAGGCCGACGCCGAGCTTGCCGGTTTGCAGTATGGGTTTGCCATGCCCCTGGACTTCGGCGGAGGGCGAGTGAACCCGTAAAAACTCGGCCGGCAGCTGGTAAATATCTCCGTTGGCATATTTGAGGGTCAGGGTCTTCGAGGCTTTGTGTAGCTCGATCGCCGTAGGAATGCGCATTTTATCCTCCTGCTGAAAGTAGCCAGCCGCAGACTAAAGTCTGCGGCTGCTGATGTCGCTAAGCTGATCGCTTAGAGGATATAGCGCGACAGATCCTCATCCTGCGCGAGTTCGCCGAGGTGGCTATTGACGTAAGCGGCGTCGATTTGAATCGGGCTGCTGTACTCATTGGCCAGTTCACCCGCACCGAAGGACAGTTCCTCCAGCAGGCGCTCGAGCAGGGTGTGCAGGCGCCGGGCGCCGATGTTTTCGGTTTTCTCGTTGACCTGCCAGGCAATCTCGGCGATGCGCTGAATGCCGTCCGCGGCAAATTCGATATGCAGGCCTTCGGTTTTTAGCAGCGCGCAGTATTGCTCGGTCAGCGAGGCGTGCGGTTCGCTGAGGATGCGTTCGAAGTCATTCGGGGTTAGGGCCTTGAGCTCAACCCGAATCGGCAGGCGGCCTTGCAGCTCGGGCACCAGGTCGCTGGGTTTGCTCAGGTGAAAGGCGCCCGAGGCAATAAACAGGATGTGGTCGGTTTTGACCATGCCCAGCTTGGTATTCACCGTGCAGCCTTCGATCAGCGGCAGCAAGTCGCGCTGCACGCCCTCGCGGGACACGTCGATACCGCCGCTGTTGCCGCGCTTGGCGACCTTGTCGATCTCGTCAATGAACACAATGCCGTGCTGCTCGACCGCTTCCAGCGCGGCGGCTTTGAGTTCTTCTTCATTGACCAGTTGCGCGGCTTCTTCATCGCGGGCCAGT
>MHZN01000089.1:4411-6105 GCA_001830395.1 Pseudomonadales bacterium RIFCSPLOWO2_12_59_9
AGCTTGCGGCTCTTCTTTTTGCCTTTGCCCATGTTGGCAAACAGACTTTGCAGCTGATTGGTCATTTCCTCCATGCCAGGCGGCGACATGATCTCGACGCCGACCGGCGTGTCCTCCAGCTCGATGTCGATCTCTTTGTCGTCGAGCTGGCCCTCACGCAGACGTTTGCGAAACAGCTGGCGGGTGTTGGAGTCTTCATGGCGCACCGGCTCATCACCGAAGCCTGCGCGGGCCGGCGGCAGCAGGGCGTCGAGGATGCGCTCTTCGGCGGCGTCTTCGGCGCGAAAGCGGACTTTGACGATCTCCTGCTCGCGCATCATCTTGATCGCCGCATCAGCCAGGTCACGGATAATCGACTCGACGTCGCGGCCGACATAGCCGACTTCGGTGAACTTGGTCGCTTCCACCTTGATAAAGGGCGCATTGGCCAGCTTGGCCAGGCGGCGGGCGATTTCGGTTTTACCGACGCCGGTGGGGCCGATCATCAGGATGTTCTTCGGCGTCACCTCGGCGCGCAGCTCGGCCGGCAGTTGCATGCGCCGCCAGCGATTGCGCAGGGCGATGGCCACGGCGCGCTTGGCATCGTCCTGGCCGATGATATGGCGATTGAGTTCGTGGACGATTTCGCGGGGGGTCATAGGCATGAAAGGTGCTCCAGAAAAAAACCGCTAATCAGGTTATTTAAAGCGTCGCGACCGAGCGCAGCAGCTTTAAACGACCGGATCGGCGCAGTCCTCTTCCTCAATGGTCAAATTCTGGTTGGTGAAGACACAGATGGAACCGGCGATGTGCAGCGCGGTTTCGGTGATTTCACGGGCGGACAGCTCGGTTTTCTGCAGCAGGGCCATGGCGGCGGCTTGGGCAAAGCCGCCGCCGGAGCCCATGGCGATCAGCCCGTGCTCGGGCTCCACCACGTCGCCGTTGCCGGTGATGATCAAGGAGGCGTCTTTGTTGGCCACCGCCAGCATGGCTTCCAGGCGGCTCAGGGAGCGGTCGGTACGCCATTCTTTAGCCAGCTCGACGGCGGCGCGCACCAGGTGGCCCTGGTGTTTCTCCAGCTGGCCTTCGAAGCGCTCAAACAGGGTAAAGGCATCGGCGGTGGCGCCGGCAAAGCCGGCCAGTACCTGGCCGTGGTAGAGGCGGCGGACTTTTTTGGCATTGCCTTTCATCACGGTATTGCCAAGTGAAACCTGGCCGTCGCCGCCCATGACGACTTTGCCATTGCGGCGCACTGAAACGATGGTGGTCAAGGGGAGCGTCTCCATGCAGCGGGGCGAAATGCCCTAATGCAACTGATATGGGGACGCCGCTTGACGGCTTCAAGCGTGGGCGCATCCGTCCGGCGGCCAAGGCTTGCTGGTCGCTGGACGGAGAGCGTGGCGGGGCGCTGCTTTAGCGGCTCTGGCGTTGCTGTAACAGCAGATTGCTGAAACCACCGGCGGCCAGGGATTTCTGCGCCTGGGTGAGCTGCTCACGGCTGGCGAAGGGGCCGACCAGCACCCGGTACCAGGTTTCCTCGCGCACATTGCCCGACTCAACCTGCACGCTTTGGCCGAGCATGATGATTTGCGCGCGCACCTTGTCGGCGTCGGCTTGCTTGCGAAACGAGCCGGCTTGCAGGAAGAACTGGGTGCTCAGCGGCGCCTTGGTCAGAGTCGCTGGCGGTGTGGCTGCTGTGGCGCTGGCGGCCGGTA
>MHZN01000090.1 GCA_001830395.1 Pseudomonadales bacterium RIFCSPLOWO2_12_59_9
CTGGTGGTGGATGGATAAAGCGTCATCCACCCTACGGTTGATCTGTGGTCTGGCTGGGGACGGCGGTGGACCTACCCCTCACCCCGGCCCTCGGCTTTGGCATCCTGCATCGCTCTACCTCCTACATCCATGTATTCGTCTCCCCAAAGGGGAGAGGGGGAGGGATTGCGTTAGTCCAGGCGGTTCAGGGCGTCGCCCACGGCGCCGAACATGCGCTCGAGGTCTTCCATCTTGGCGTTGAAGGTCGGGCCGAACTGCAGGGTGTCGCCGCCGAAGCGCACGTAGAAGCCGGCCTGCCACAGGGCCATGCCGGCCTCGAACGGGCGGATCACCGGGTCGCCGTCGCGCGGGGCGATCTGGATCGCGCCGGCCAGGCCGCAGTTGCGGATGTCGATCACATGCTTGCTGCCCTTGAGGCCGTGCAAGGCCGCAGCGAACTTGGGCGCCAGCTCGGCGGACTGCTGCAGCAGGTTCTCCCGCTTGAGCAGCTCCAGCGAAGCCAGGCCGGCGGCGCAGGCCACCGGGTGGGCCGAGTAGGTGTAGCCGTGGGTGAACTCGACCATGTGCTCGGGCGTGGCCTGCTGCATGAAGGTGTTGTAGATCTCGCTGCTGGCGATCACCGCGCCCAGGGGGATGGCGCCGTTGGTGATCTGCTTGGCGGCGTTGATGATGTCCGGGGTCACGCCGAAGTACTCGGCGCCGCTCCACTTGCCCAAACGGCCGAAGGCGGTGATCACCTCGTCGAAGATCAGCAGGATGTTGTGCTGCGTACAGATTTCGCGCAGACGCTGCAGGTAGCCGGTGGGCGGCACGATGACGCCGGCCGAGCCGGACATCGGCTCGACGATCACCGCGGCGATGTTCGAGGCGTCGTGCAGTTCGATCAGCTTGAGCAGCTCGTTGGCCAGCTCGACGCCGCCGGTGGCGGCCATGCCCTGGGTGAACGCCATGCCGGGCTGCAGGGTGTGCGGCAGGTGGTCGACGTCCATGAACTGGCCGTACATCTTGCGGTTGCCGCCGATGCCGCCCAGGCTGGTGCCGGCGATGTTCACGCCGTGGTAGCCACGGGCGCGGCCGATGAATTTGGTCTTGCTCGGCTGACCTTTCAGGCGCCAGTAAGCCTTGGCCATTTTCACCGAGGTGTCGGCGCACTCGGAACCCGAGCCGGTGTAGAACACGTGATCCAGGCCGGCCGGGGTCAGCTCGATGATTTTCTCGGCCAGCTGATAGGACAGCGGGTGACCGTACTGAAAGCTCGGCGCGTAATCCAGGGTGCCCAGTTGCTTGGCCACCGCTTCTTGAATCTCTTTGCGCGAGTGACCGGCGCCGCAGGTCCACAGGCCCGACAGGCTGTCGAAGATGCGTCGGCCCTTGTCGTCGGTGAAGTAGTTGCCGTCCGCCGCCACTATGATCCGCGGGTCGCGCTTGAAATTGCGGTTGGCGGAAAACGGCGCCCAATGTGCGTCCAGCTTGAGCTGGCTGGCCATTGGCGAAGGGGTGTGCTGCGGCATATTCATGGGCTGTCTCGCAAAGTAAGGGCGGGGCTGTTGTTCAAGCACCGGCGCCGAATGTCTTGCAGCTAAATTGCCACAGGGATAAAGTCAGTAAAATTCAACTCTTACGATCATTAGATAGATAAATACTAAACAATGAGCACGCGTCGCCCCGCCCCGCTGGCCCAGGTCAGCGACTTTGATATCCGCCTGCTGCGCATCTTTCGCAGCGTGGTCGAGTGCGGTGGTTTTTCCGCCGCCGAAAGCGCCCTGGGCATTGGCCGCTCGGCCATCAGCCAGCAGATGAGCGATCTCGAGCAACGCCTCGGGCTGCGCCTGTGCCAGCGCGGCCGCGCCGGTTTTGCCCTGACCGAGGAAGGCCGCGAGGTCTATCAGTCATCCCAGCAATTGCTCACCGCCCTGGAAAGTTTTCGCACCGAGGTCAACGGCCTGCACCAGCATTTGCGCGGCGAGCTGAATATCGGCCTGACCGATAACCTGGTGACCCTGCCGCACATGCGCATCACCCATGCCTTGGCGCGGCTGAAAGAGCGCGGCCCGGATGTGCGCATCCAGATCCGCATGACGCCGCCCAGCGAAGTCGAGCAAGGCGTGCTGGATGGTAGCCTGCACGTTGGCGTGGTGCCGCAAACCAGCGCCCTGGCCGGCTTGGAATACCAGCCGCTGTACAGCGAGCGCTCACAACTCTATTGCGCGGTCGGCCACCCGCTGTTCTACGTTGACGACCGCGAACTGGAGGATGCCCGCCTGCATCTGCAGGACGCCATAGCCCCAACTTTTCGCCTGCCACCCGAAGCGCAAGCCTGCTACCAAGCCCTCCATTGCACCGCCAGCGCCTCGGACCGCGAAGGCATGGCCTTCTTGATTTTGACCGGCCGCTATATCGGCTACCTGCCCGACCATTACGCCCAGCAATGGCTGCAACAGGGTCGGCTGCGGGTGCTCAAACCCAGCGAATGCTTTTATGAGGTCAGCCTGGCGGCCGTCACCCGCAAAGGCCGGCGCCCACACCTGGTACTGGAAAGCTTTCTCGAAGCCCTGGCCAGTAGCAGCAACTAAAGCCTATGCCCCCAGTTACGTGTTGCGCCGAGCGGGTGACTGAGTTGTCGGCTATGGGCTTGCGTAGGGTGGGCTTTAGCCCACCAATATTACGGTGATCAGAGGCGGTAGACTGAAGCCCACCCTACGGAATCGGTCAACGGGTACATAGCCAAACCAAACCCGGCGCAGTGCGCCAACATGGCGCACAAGGGCAATAAAACCTGACTATTTTTACTTTTAACCGGCCAACGGTCAGGTTTTTACCGGGCGCAGCTTGCCCAGCCTAGACGGCTGCGGTATCAATGCGCACGCCTCAAAACCGCCATGGAAAGACTGATGAGCATCGACAGCAGCAACCCCACCACTACGGAAAAAACCACCGGCCGCATCCGTCTGAAAAACCAGGAAGCGATACTCGCCGCCGCCGCCGAGGAGTTCGCCTGCCACGGTTACAAAGGCACCAGCATGAACAGCATCGCCCTGCGGGTCGGCCTGCCCAAAGCCAACCTGCACTACTACTTCAGCAGCAAGCAGGGCCTCTATGTCGAGGTGATGCGCAACATTCTCGAACTCTGGGACAGCGCCTTCAGCAACCTGCGCGCCGAAGATGATCCAGCCAGCGCTCTGGCCGAGTACATTCGCGCCAAGATGGAGTTCTCCCGCCGCCAGCCGCAGGCCTCGAAGATCTTCGCCATGGAGGTGATCAGCGGTGGCGAATGCATGGCCGAGCACTTCAACCAGAACTACCAGGAATGGTTTCGCGGCCGGGCGGCGGTGTTTCAGGCCTGGATCGACCAGGGCAAGATGGACCCGATCGACCCGGTGCACCTGATCTTCCTGCTGTGGGGCAGCACCCAGCATTACGCCGACTTCTCCAGCTCGATCTGCCGGGTCAGCGGGCGTAGCCGCCAGACCAAGGAAGACTTCGCCAAGGCCACCGCCAACCTGACCCACATCATTCTCAAGGGGTGCGGCCTGACGCCTCCGGTCAAGGCCTAACAACGCAGCACTCCCCGTAGCAGCCAGCTTGGTAACAGCATCGCCAGCCAGCTGGCTCCTACAAGAGCTACAGCCCCCAAAAGCACCCACAACTTCTGTGCACAGCGCTGTGGATAAACCCTGGACAGCCATCGCCAGCCCTACCCAGACGCGGCCTGTAGACTATTGTACGTTTTTTACCCAAGGCTCTCCGGAAAGCCATCATCTACAGATAACAAGCTGTTTTTAATGGTTTTTTTAGTTTATTCAGAGTATTTCCAGAGTTTCGCCGGCCAGTCCGCAGCAGCCCTTTAGTTGTCCACGGCGACGGTGGACAAGGTTGTGGATAAGCCCTGCACTACTCAGCCAAAACCAGCGCGGCCTTGGTCTGGACCAAACTGGTCATTTATTCACCAACAACTCCAGCTGCCAGATTGTTGACCAGGGAGTTAAACTCTGCGCTTTCCGCCCGCCGATGAGAGGCCGCCATGTACGACTGGCTCAATGCCCTGCCCAAAGCCGAATTGCACCTGCACCTGGAGGGTTCGCTCGAGCCTGAGCTGTTGTTTGCCCTGGCCGCCCGCAACCAGATCACCCTGCCCTGGGCGGATGTGGAAACCCTGCGCAAGGCCTACGCCTTCAACAACTTGCAGGAGTTTCTCGACCTCTACTACCAAGGCGCCGATGTGCTGCGCACCGAGCAGGATTTCTACGACCTGACCTGGGCTTATCTGCAAAAGTGCCAGGCGCAGAACGTCATCCACGTCGAGCCGTTCTTCGACCCGCAAACCCATACCGACCGCGGCATTCCCTTCGAAGTGGTGCTCAACGGCATCCAGCAGGCGCTCAAAGATGGTCAGCAACAGCTAGGCATCAGCAGCGGCCTGATCCTGAGTTTCCTGCGTCACCTCAGTGAAGAAGCCGCCTTCGCGACCCTCGAACAAGCCCTGCCATTTCGCGATGCCTTTATTGCCGTCGGCCTGGACAGCTCGGAGCTGGGCCACCCACCGAGCAAATTCGAGCGGGTATTCGCCAAGGCCCGCAGCGAAGGCTTGCTGGCCGTCGCCCATGCCGGTGAAGAAGGCCCACCCGAGTACATCTGGCAGGCGCTGGATCTGCTCAAGGTCAGCCGCATCGACCATGGCGTGCGCGCCGCCGAAGACCCACGCTTGATTCAACGGCTGATCGACGAGCAGATCCCGCTGACCGTCTGCCCGCTGTCCAACACCAAGCTCAAGGTGTTCGAGCACATGGGCCAGCACAACATCCTCAAACTGCTGGAAATGGGCGTCAAAGTTACAGTCAACTCCGACGATCCGGCCTACTTTGGCGGCTACGTCACCGAGAACTTCATGGCCCTCCATGACGGCCTCGGCATGAGCCGCGAGCAAGCGCAAAAGCTCGCGCAAAACAGCCTGGATGCGCGCTTGGCCTAAATCACGGCGCGGCGTACAGCTATCGATAACCGCCCGCAGCGCCCTCGACTCAGGCGCCGCGCCTTATGCCCATGACCACGCAATAAGCGCAGCAATAGAGCCGGATGTTCTTTACTGAATTTACGGCCATTTCCTCCCTAGGGACTAAACTGCAGCAGGTCGCCATCGAGTAGGCCGCTGCAGCCCAGCCGCCGCCTACCTTTTGTGTCCAGGGGGTAAGGATGCAACCCGATCTGCACCAGCCGCTGCGCTTAGCCGGCATTTACGTCTTGTTTAGTTCCGCATGGATACTGCTCAGCGACCGTTTACTCGGCACACTCGGCCTCGACAGCCCCGCCACCCAGCTGCTGCAAACCTACAAAGGCCTGGCCTTCGTGCTGCTCAGCGCATTGTTGATCGGCGTGCTCAGCTTGCGCGAACAACGTGCCAAGCGGCGCCTGTTCGACGCATTAAGTGCCAGCAACCGCCAACTAGAACTGGCGCAGCGCAATGCCAACCTGGGCAACTGGCACTATCGAGGCAAATTTATCTGGTCGGCGCCCGCTCTCGCCCTGCTCGGCCAGCCGCCAGAGTGCCAGGCCAACAGTTTTGCCGCGCTGCTGGAGTGGTTGCACCCCGCCGACCGCCAAGCCGTCGAGCAGGCTTGGCAAGCGTTTATCAAGGGCCGCGCGCCTCTGCTGATCGAACTGCGCCTACTGCCGGCCGCCGATAACCATTGCCGCTGGCTGATGCTACGCGGCGAAATCGACGAAGCGGGCGTGCCTTATGGCAGCCTGCAGGACATCAGCCAGCAACAACGGGATGAACAGGCGCTGCGCGAGAGCGAACAACGTTTTCGGCAATTATTCGAGCACACCCCTCGGATTGCCGTGCAAGGCTACAACCACCAACGTCGGGTGATTTACTGGAACCAGGCCAGTTGCGACCTGTATGGCTATTCGCGCACCGAAGCGCTCGGCCAGCAGCTGGAAAACCTGATAATTCCGGCGGAGCAACGCCCGCAAGTGGCCAGCGATGTGCAAAAAATGCTGGCCGGTGGCACACCGATCCCAGCCGCCGAACTGCAATTGCAGCGCAAAAACGGCGAACTGGTGTGGGTCTATTCCAGCCATTTACTGCTGCGCAATAGCCATGAGCAGATCGAACTGTACTGCGTCGATATCGACCTTAGCGCGCAAAAAGCCGCCCATGAAGCCCTGCACGACAGTGAGGCGCGCTACCGGCAATTGCTCAATCAGCTCGATGAGGCGATTTTCCTCTGCGACCCGCAACTGCATTTAAACTTTCTCAATCCGGCCTGGGCAATTATCACCGGGCACGCCGAACGCAGCAGCCTCGGCCAAACCCTGCCGAGCTTCTTGCACCCCGCCGACGCCCTGCTGGTAAGCAGCCATGCGGGGCAAATACTCAGCGGTCAGCTGGGCGGTTGGAGCGGTGAATGTCGCTTGCGCCGCGCGGACGGCCAGCTGCATTGGGTCGAACTGCAACTGAGCCTGGATGATGGTCACGGCTTGCAAGGCAGCCTGAGCGACATCCATGCCCAGCATCAGACCCAAGAGCTACAGCTGGCCCGCAACTTAGTGCTCGACCAGCTGCTCACCCAAGCCCCGCTGAGCAACATACTCAACAACATCGCCGAGCGTCTGGAGGCGTTAAACCCGCAGATGCGCGTC
>MHZN01000091.1:0-922 GCA_001830395.1 Pseudomonadales bacterium RIFCSPLOWO2_12_59_9
CGGGGTAACCCGCTTGACTTGGGTGTCCTGGAACAGTGCGCGTTCAGTGGTTTTGGGCGCGGCTTTTTTGTCTAGAGTGCCGCTGCCTTGCTGGTTGTCTTGGGCGAGAAAATCCGCTTGCTTAGGTTTCTCGGCGCTCTTGAAGGTCGATAAGGTGATCTCCAGGGTTTTACTGATTTGCCCTGGCTCGGCCAGGCTAAAACTCAAGCCAAGAATCAGCGCCACATGTAGGGCAGCGGCTAAAAACAAGGTAAAGCCCAGCCTGTCCGCCGGGCGTACGCCGGCAGCAACAAGCGGGGAAGGTTGGCTAGCAGTTTTCATAATGCGGCGCGACGCTCTGGAAACTCGAGGCGTTCAAAGTTGCGCGCAGTCTGCCCAGCGTCAGAATAAAAGTCTATGAAGCACTGCGCGCTGTGAGCAGTTCGGCGATCGCGTCGATCAGTTGTTCGGCGATGCGGGTGCCAAAGGCATTGTCGATCTCGCGAATGCAGGTGGGGCTGGTGACGTTGATTTCGGTGAGGTAGTCGCCAATCACGTCCAGGCCGACAAACAGCAAGCCTTTTTCGCGCAGGGTGGGGCCGACTTGGGCGGCAATCCAGCGGTCGCGCTCGGTCAGGGGGCGGGCCTCGCCACGTCCGCCGGCTGCCAGGTTGCCGCGGGTCTCGCCGGCCGCCGGAATGCGCGCCAGGCAGTAAGGAATGGGCTCGCCATTGATCATCAAGATGCGCTTGTCGCCCTCTTTGATCGCCGGTAAATAGCCTTGCGCCATGATCTGCTGGGTGCCGTGGGCGGTCAGGGTTTCGAGAATCACCGAGAGATTCGGATCACCTTCGCAGTGGCGAAAAATCGAAGATCCGCCCATGCCATCCAAGGGTTTGAGAATGATGTCACGCTGCTCGACGGCAAACTCGCGCAGAATATC
>MHZN01000091.1:932-6309 GCA_001830395.1 Pseudomonadales bacterium RIFCSPLOWO2_12_59_9
CTGACCACTGTCGGCGGCGTGCATTGCGGAAATAACGTAGCAAACAACTTCTCGTTACAGTCGCGCAGGCTTTGTGGGCGATTGACCACCAGTACGCCGGCTTGTTCGGCTTGCTCAAGCAGATAGGTTGAGTAGACAAACTCATTGTCGAAGGGCGGGTCTTTACGCATCAGAATGACGTCAAGCTCGCTTAGGGCGATGTCCTGCTCGTCTTGCAGTTCAAACCAGTGCTGGGGATCTTCGAACACTTGCAGTGGGCGAGTGCGGGCTCGGGCGATGCTGGCTTTCTGGTAAAGGTCTTGTTGTTCCATGTAGAACAGCGACCAGCCGCGGGCCTGCGCCGCCAGTAGCATGGCCAGCGAGCTGTCCTTTTTGAAGGCAATGCCCGCAATTGGATCCATGACAATTCCGAGGCGTATGCCCATGGTTGATACTCCGCATTAAAATCGGCAGCGCTAAGCTGGCGTGGCTAAACTGCAAGGCCTAAGGGTGGCGTGAGCGCGGTTTGCGGTCAAGGCGCGCGTTGTACTCTTGGGGTTATAGATTGCGTTAGGAGAGTGTGCTAAAAAGGCCTAACGATTTGGGTGTAGCCCATCGGTGACAGGGCCTTTAGCGCACTGGTAGAAAGCAAAAATAACGACTCACCGAAGCGATGGTAGGGCAAACATGGAACAGCATTCCGAAGGCTTGAGGGTGATGGTAATCGACGACTCGAAGACGATTCGTCGTACCGCCGAAACCTTACTGAAGAAAGTCGGTTGTAATGTCATTACGGCAGTCGATGGTTTTGATGCATTGGCAAAAATTGCCGATACCCATCCCAGCATCATTTTCGTCGACATCATGATGCCGCGGCTCGATGGTTATCAAACCTGCGCCCTGATCAAGAACAACAGCGAATTTAAATCTACCCCGGTTATCATGCTGTCCTCAAAGGATGGTTTGTTTGATAAGGCCAAGGGTCGCATCGTCGGTTCTGATCAGTACCTCACCAAGCCCTTCAGTAAAGAAGAGTTGCTTGGGGCGATAAAGACCCATGTGCCAGACTTTGTTCCGGTGGAACAAGCTTCTTGATGTCCGGCCGTCAGGCTGGTGATGTCTATTGCGTATGGGGAACACCATGGCTCGTATTTTAATTGTTGATGACTCTCCGACCGAAATGTACAAGTTGACTGCCATGCTTGAAAAGCATGGCCATCAGGTGCTGAAGGCGGAGAACGGGGCAGATGGTGTCGCTTTGGCGCGCCAGGAAAAGCCCGATGCAGTATTGATGGATATCGTTATGCCGGGCCTGAATGGTTTTCAGGCAACCCGTCAATTGACCAAGGATGCAGATACCAGCCACATTCCGGTGATCATAGTGACCACCAAAGATCAGGAAACTGACAAGGTTTGGGGCAAGCGCCAAGGCGCCAAGGACTATCTGACCAAGCCAGTTGATGAGGCTACCTTGCTGAAAACGCTTAATGCAGTGTTGGCCGGCTAAGGCTGGGTTGCCTGCAACTCAATAATAATAAGATCAAGGTCGACATGTCTGACGTCCAATCCCCTTTTCAGCTTCTGTTTGAGATCGATCAACGGTGTCGGCGCTTGGCTGCCGGTTTGCCGTCGCAGAAAGAGGCGATACAGACATGGAGCGGCATTGGTTTTCGCATGGGCGAGCGCTTGTTTGTGGCGCCCATGGGCGAGATTGGTGAAGTGTTACATGAGCCACGCTATACCTTGTTGCCTGGTGTAAAAAGCTGGGTCAAGGGCGTGGCCAATGTGCGCGGTCGTTTGTTGCCAATCATGGATTTGTGCGCCTTCTTCGGTGGTGAATTGTCGCCACTGCGCAAGAAGCGCCGCGTGCTGATTGTGGATCATCAGGAGATCTTCGCCGGGCTAACCGTCGATGAGGTCTTTGGCATGCAGCATTTTCCGGTGAGCGCCTTTTCCGAGCAGTTACCACCGCTCGAGGCGAGCATTCAGCCCTTCATTCATGGCGTTTTTCAACGTGAGCAGCCTTGGTTGGTGTTCAGTTCGCATGCGCTGGCGCAGGATCAGGGGTTTCTTGATGTGGCGTTTTAAAGCAGTTTCGGTTGGGCCAGCATTGCTGGCCTTTTGGCGTTACATGGGAATCGTAGTGCGGTCGGTCCGGGCGGGGGCCTAATAATGAAAAAACTAAATACAGGCAATTTTTTAGCGGGTGTGCGCAGTAGTACGATGATTGCGGGGCTGTTTATTGTCCTGATCGTTGCGATCGTGTTGCTGTTCGTGAACTTCGCGTACCTCAACACCCAGGCTGGATACGACAAGCAGTACATCAGCAACGCCGGCGAGCTGCGGGTTCTGTCGCAACGGATCGCCAAGGCGGCGACTGAAGCCGCGGCCGGTAAGGCCGAGGCCTTTGCTTTGCTGAAAGATGCGCGCAATGACTACGCCAAGCGTTGGGATCAGCTGGTTAAAGGTGATGAGACCACTGGCTTGCCATCCGCTCCAGAATCCGTGCAAGCGGATATGGCTGCCGTGCAAAAAGAGTGGGACAGCATGCGGCAAAATGCCGATGCCATCTTGGCTAGCGAGCAAACCGTATTGTCGCTGCATCAGGTAGCGGCAACGCTGGCGGAAACGATTCCGCAGCTGCAGGTTGAGTACGATGAAGTTGTCGAGATTTTGCTGCAAAGCAAAGCGCCGGCGATTCAGGTTTCGGTAGCACAGCGTCAATCACTGCTGGCTGAGCGGATTCTCGGCTCGGTAAACAAGGTACTGACCGGTGACGAAGACTCGGTGCAGGCCGCCGACATGTTTGGTCGTGACGCCAGTCTGTTTGGTCGGGTACTGAGCGCCATGCTGGAAGGCAATGCGGCCATGGAAGTGTCCATGGTGACCGACAAGGAAGCTTTGGATCGTTTGGCAGAAATTTCCGAGTTGTTCCAGTTCGTATCGGGCTCGGTAGATGAAATTCTGGAAACCTCGCCTGAGTTATTCCAAGTTCGCGAGTCGGCCGGCAGCATTTTTACCGGCTCGCAGATGCTGTTGGATAGCGCTTCGCAGCTAACCGTTAGCTTTGAAAACCTGGCTGCTGGACGTGCAGCGAACACCTTGGCCGGTTATGTGTTGGGTGCCTTGGCGTTAGCCTCGATTATCCTTATCGGTCTGGTAATGGTGCGCGAAACTAACCGCCGACTGGCCACGACTGCTGAGAAAAACGAACGTAACCAAGTTGCAATTATGCGTCTGCTGGATGAAATCGGTGACCTTGCTGATGGTGACTTGACCGTGTCGGCGACGGTAACCGAGGACTTCACTGGTGCCATTGCTGACTCGATCAACTACTCGATTGACCAGCTGCGCGACTTGGTAGAAACCATTAACCAGACTGCCGTGCAGGTAGCGGGCGCCGCTCAGGAAACCCAGGCCACGGCAATGCACCTGGCCGAAGCTTCCGAGCACCAGGCGCAGGAAATTGCCGGGGCATCGGCGGCCATCAATGAGATGGCTGTGTCGATTGACCAGGTATCGGCGAACGCCTCGGAGTCCTCCGCGGTAGCAGAGCGTTCGGTAGCCATCGCCAACAAGGGTAACGAGGTGGTGCATAACACCATCACCGGCATGGATAACATTCGTGAGCAGATCCAGGACACCTCGAAGCGGATCAAACGCCTCGGTGAGTCGTCCCAGGAGATTGGTGACATCGTTAGCTTGATTAACGACATTGCCGACCAAACCAACATTTTGGCACTGAACGCCGCGATCCAGGCCTCTATGGCCGGTGATGCCGGGCGTGGTTTCGCCGTGGTAGCGGACGAAGTACAGCGACTGGCGGAACGTTCATCGGCGGCTACCAAGCAGATCGAAGCCTTGGTAAAAACCATTCAGGCGGATACCAACGAAGCGGTAATCTCCATGGAACAAACCACTTCCGAAGTGGTGCGCGGTGCGCGTTTGGCGCAGGACGCCGGGGTATCCCTGGAAGAGATTGAAAAGGTATCCAAGACCCTGGCGGCCTTGATCCAGAACATCTCCAACGCCGCACGCCAACAGGCATCGTCGGCCGGTCATATTTCCAACACCATGAACGTGATTCAGGAAATTACCTCGCAAACCTCATCCGGCACTACGGCCACGGCGCGAAGCATTGGTAACTTGGCCAAGATGGCCAGTGAAATGCGTAAGTCGGTTTCCGGCTTTACGCTGCCGCAATCGCCAGACCAAGCCTAAGCAAGGGAGCGCGGCGACAGCTGATGTCGCCGCCCAATGGCCATGAGCGAGGGCAGCCCAATGCAGCCAGGCGGTGTCTGGGCTCTAAAGCCCGTGATAGAAATGTCCGCGGCAGAGTTCCAAGTCTGGCAGGCATTACTGGAAGAGCGCACGGGGTTAGTCATTAACGAACAGCGCCGGGCGTTTCTGCAAACTAATTTAAGTGTGCGGATGCGCGAGTTAGGCGTTGATGGTTACGCCAATTATTTTCGACAGGTAACCGCTGGGCCAAGCGGCGCAGTCGAGTGGTCTACCTTGCTCGACCGTTTGACGGTGCAGGAAACGCGTTTTTTTCGGCACCAGCCGTCGTTCGATTTGCTTGAGCGTTATTTGGCTGAGCGCTTGCTGCGCGAACCGCTGAGTGCCCCCTGGTCGCTTTGGAGCGTTGGCTGCTCCAGCGGTGAAGAGCCTTACTCAATGGCGATCAGCGCTGCTCAGGTTCTGCGCGAAACTGCGCACCCTGGGCATTTTGGTGTGACGGGCACGGATATTAGCCTGAGTGCGCTGAGCAAGGCGCGCGAGGGACTGTATGCCGCCCGCAAGTTAGAGCAGATGGATACAGAGCTGCGCGAGCGCTATTTCCTCGCGCAGGATGATGGTCGTTACAAGGTTGTACCGAGTCTGGCTGCGCAAGTGTGCTGCGCCCGACTCAATGTGTTGGAGCTGGCGAAAGCGCCAATGTCCGGCATGGACGTAATTTTCTGTCAGAACTTGCTGATTTATTTTCGTCGCTGGCGCCGCCGCGAGATCCTTAATCGTCTAGCTGAACGCTTGGCGCCGGGTGGTCTGCTGGTGGTGGGAGTCGGCGAAGTAGTCGGTTGGCAGCACCCGGAGCTGCAACCGGTGGCGGACGAGCAAGTGCTGGCATTTACCCGGAACAGTTTATGAGCGGAGTCGTTATGGGTGATCGGCACGACTATGTCGCTCTTGAGTGGGTTAAAGGCGAGATTGCCGAAACCCTGAAGCAAGCGCGGCAATCCCTTGAGGCATTCGTCGAGAATCCGCAGGATTTGACCCGTATGCGCTTTTGTCTGACCTATCTGCACCAGGTCCAAGGCACTCTGCAAATGGTGGAGTTCTATGGTGCTGCGCTACTGGCAGAGGAAATGGAGCATCTGGCTCAGGCGCTGCTGGAAAA
>MHZN01000092.1 GCA_001830395.1 Pseudomonadales bacterium RIFCSPLOWO2_12_59_9
TGCAGCGGCGCGCGCAGGAACGACGCCCAGAGCGTCTGCAAGTGCGCGCCGGGCAGCCACCAGGCCGGTTTAAAGATTGGATTCATCCAGGCTTATGCCGTGCGCTGCCACAGGCCGTAATGCACCTGGCCGGCTTTTTGTTCGCGGTGCAGGCGCCAGTTGGCGGGCAGGCCGAGGCTGGACGGTGGGTTTTCGCTTTCGGTGTAGACCCAGGCGTTGTCTGCCAGCCAGCCGTGCTGTTCGAGCAGGTTGCAGGCCGGCAGCAGCAGGTTCTGGCTGAACGGCGGGTCGAGAAACACCAGGTCGAAGGTCGTTGGTGCTTGCAGTTCGAGGTGTTGCAGGGCATCGGTTTGCAGCACTTGGCAGTTGCTGCAGTCCAGCGTGGTTAGGTGCTCGCGCAGGCTGCTGACGGCTTTGGCGCTGAGATCCAGCGCCAGGGCACTGCCGGCGCCGCGCGACAAGGCTTCCAGGCACAGTGCGCCGCTGCCGGCGAACAGGTCGAGAATTTTCGCCCCTTCCACATAGGGCGCCAGCCAGTTGAACAGGGTTTCGCGCACCCGGTTGGGCGTTGGGCGCAGGCCCGGCGCCATCGGGAAGCTGAACTGCCGACTGCGCCATTGGCCGCCGATGATGCGCAGCTGGCCGAGGTCGGCGCTGTGGGCAGACTTGTGTTGCGGGACTCGAGTGCGCATTAGTGCTCCGGTACGCCAAGGGGTGGTTCAGCGGGATGATCGGTCGGTGGCGGCAGCTCTTTTTGCGTAACTGTCGGGCCGGCGGTAACGATCAGCATGGCGTCAGGGTTGAGGTGTTTGGCCATGGCGTCTTTCACTTGCGCCACGCTGAGGGCCTGGATCTGACTCATAAAGTCTTCCAGGTAGGTCAGGGGTAGGTTGTAAAAGCCCATGGAGCCGAGCTGGCCGACTATATCGGCGTTGCTGGCGGTGGACAGCGGGAAGCTGCCGGCCAATTCACGTTTGGCGTCGTCCAGTTCCTTCTGGGTCGGGCCATCACGCAGGTAGTCACGGAGGATTTGCTGCACCAGTTTCAGCGTGCCTTCGCTGAGTTCGGCGCGGGTTTGCAGGTTGATCATAAAGGGGCCACGGGCCTGCATGGCGCTGAAGCCGGAGTAGATGCCGTAGGTCAGGCCGCGCTTCTCACGCACTTCTTCCATTAACCGGGTGCCAAAACCGCCACCGCCGAGGATCTGGTTGCCCAGATAGAGCGCCGCATAGTCGGGCTCCTGGCGGTCGATGCCGAGCTGGGCGAGCAGCAGATGGGTCTGCTTGGAGGCAAACTCAATGTGCTGGTGGCCGGGCGCCGGAGTCGCGGGTGGCGGGCTTTTGCTTAGCGCCGGGCCTTTCGGCAGGGCGGCGGAAACGCGGGCAGCGATGGCTTCAGCTTGGGCTCTATCGAGGTCGCCGACCAGCGCAATCACCAGGTTGTTGGCGCTGTAAGCCTTGGCGTGAAAGGCCTGCAACTGGGCGCGGCTGATGCGCGGAATCGACTGGGCATTGCCCTCGCTCTGGTGCGCGTAAGGGTGCTGGCCGTAGAGCTGGTCGAACAGCGCCAGACTGGCCAGTTTGCCGGGGTTTTGTTTCTGGTATTCAAAGCTGGAAAGCAGCTGGTTCTTGATCCGCGCCAACGAGTCGGCCGGGAAGGTCGGTGCACCTATCACCTCGGTGAACAGCTTGAGAGCCGGCTCGCGTAACGCAGGCGCGCTCAAACTGCGCAGGCTGGCGACAGCCATGTCGCGGTAGGCGCCGTTACCGAAATTGGCGCCCAGCCCCTCGAAACCTTCGGCGATGGCGCCGACGTCTTTGCCTGCAATGCCTTCATTGAGCATGGCGTTGGTGAGCATGGCCAGGCCCGGTACGTCGGCATCTTGGCTGCTGCCGGCGGCAAAGGTCAGGCGCAGGTCGAACATTGGCAACTGGGGCGCCGCTACGAACAGCACCTTGGCGCCTTCGGCGGTTTGCCAGGTTTGGATATTCAGGCTGCGCCGGGCCGGCGCCTGGCCGTCGAGGGCGGCCAGCGAGGTCAGTTTTTCCGGGCTGGCCGGGGCGTTGATTTTCGCGGCGTTGCTGGCGATCACCAACAGCCCCAGGGAAATGGGCAGGGCCAGGCCGAACAGGACGATCTTAATGCGGCGGCTGCGGGACTTACTCATGGCTGCTCTCCTGCGGCAGGATATGGACAACGCTCAGGCGCTCATGGGTGAAGTAGTCGCGGGCGGCTTGCTGGACATCGGCGGGGGTGACGGCGCTCAGCTCGGTCAGCTCGGCGTCCATCAATTGCCAGGACAGGCCGACGGTTTCCAGTTGACCGATGGCGGTGGCTTGGCTGGTGATCGAGTCGCGCTCATAGACCAGGCCGGCGATCACCTGAGCGCGCACCCGGGCCAGTTCTTCGGCGCTGGCCAGGTGGTTTTTCAGGTCATTCAGCTCGCGCCACAGGCCGGCTTCGGCTTGCGCCAGGGTCTTGCCTTTTTGCACGTTGGGGGTGGCATTCAACATAAACAGGCTGTCGCCACGGGTGTAGGCGTCGTAGCTGGAGGAGGCGGCGGAGACCAGCTCTTCGCCGCGCTCCAGGCGGGTCGGCAGGCGCGCGCTGTAGCCGCCATCCAGCAGTGCGCCGGCCAGACGCAGGGCCTGCACCTCGCGGGGCTTCTTGCTGGTGGCGACGCTCGGCACGTTGAAGCCCATCATCAGGCTCGGCAACTGGGTTTTCAGGTGCAGGGTAAGCAGGCGTTCGCCGGGCTTGCTCAGCTCCAGCGGGATTTGCGCCAGGGGTGTCGGCCGCGCCGGGATCTTGCCGAAGTAACGCAGAGCCAGTTGGTGCACTTCCTCCGGGTTGACGTCGCCGACCACCACCAGGGTGGCGTTGTTGGGCACATACCAGGCTTCGTACCAGGCGCGCAGCTCTTGCACGGTCATCCGTTCGAGGTCGGCCATCCAGCCGATGGTGGGGGTGTGATAACCGCTGGCCGGGAAGGCCAGGGCCTGGAAGCGCTCGAAGGCTTTGGCGGCGGGATTGTCATCGGTGCGCAGGCGCCGCTCTTCTTTAATCACCTCGATTTCGCGGGTGAACTCTTCCGGCGGCAAACGCAGGCTGGCCAGGCGGTCGGCCTCCAGCTCGAAGGCCACGCTCAGGCGGTCGCGGGCCAGCACCTGGTAGTAGGCGGTGTAATCGTCACTGGTAAAGGCGTTTTCTTCGGCGCCCAGTTCGCGCAGTACCCGCGAGGACTCGCCAGGGCCGAGCTTGCCGCTGCCCTTGAACATCATGTGTTCGAGGGCGTGGGACAGGCCGGTCTTGCCGGGCGTCTCATAGCTGGAGCCGACCTTGTACCAAAGCTGGGACACCACCACCGGCGCACGATGGTCTTCGCGCACTATCAGTTTCAGGCCGTTAGTCAGTTTGAACTCATGGGTGGCTTGCGCCGGCGCGTCGGCGGCAAGTGCTGGCAGGCTGACATTGGCCAGTAGAAGCGCCGTCAGGAGCAGGCCGGCGGCATTGTGGATTAGCGGCTTCATCGAAATATTTGACCTATTAGACGGCCCGCTTGGTCTTAGCCGCGGCAGGCGAGGAGGTGCTAGGATACGCATCCGTTTTACTGGCGGCCACGACTGTTAAGTCGGCTAAAACCCCGGGTGCAGTTTTTTGGCAATTGTTTGCGCTGTACCTACGCGCTTTTAGGCCCATTTGCTGGCGCGTCGCCCCTTTGCCCTATTGCCTCTTTGAGAGATCCGCTCTCCATGTTTGGTTCCAACGACGACAAGAAGACCCCCGCACCCGCCGCGCCTGCTGCGGTTGAGAAAACCGCCGAGAAAAAAGACCTGTTCGGCTGGCTGCGCAGAAAGCCGCAAGCGCCGGCGACTGAGCCGGTTAGTGTCGATGCGCCGGTTGTTGCTCCTGCGGTAATGCCGCTTGAACCGCCGGCCGATGCGCCCGCCGAGGCGAGCCTGATTGCCAGCGCTGTGCCGGCGGCGGTTGAAGTCGCGCCAGCCCCAGCCCCAGCGGTTGCGCCGGAGCCCGCAGCACTGCCCGAGGTGGCGGTGGCTGAGCCGTTAGTGGCAATCCCGGCAGCCATTGTTGAACCGGTCGTTAGCGCCATCAGCATGCCGATCACTTTGGCAGCGACGGTAGAGTCGACTCCTGCACCGGCAGCAGATTTACCGTCTGCGGCCGTTCAGGCTCCGGTTCAGTTTTCGCCGGCCGAGTCGATCACGCCACCAGTTACCGCTGCTACCGCTGCGGCTGAGCTGTCGAGCGCCGAACCGGTTTCCGCGCCTCGTGCCTCACGTTTTCGCTTCAATGCCGGCAGCGAAGTGCTGCACGCCCATCTCGATGTAGCGCCGCTGGTCGTGCCGGTTGCTCCTGAGCCGCTACCGCTTGCGCCCGTTGTCGTGGCTGAGCCTAAAGCGGCCGATAACAAGGCCGGCTTCCTCGATCGCCTCAAGCAAGGCCTGTCGAAAACCAGCGCCAGCATTGGCGAAGGCATGGCCAGCCTGTTTCTGGGCAAGAAAGCCATAGATGATGATTTACTCGAAGAGTTGGAAACCCGGCTACTGACCGCCGACGTCGGGGTCGAGGCCACCACGGCGATTATTCAGAGCCTGACCCAGAAGGTCGCCCGCAAACAACTGACCGACAGCGGCGCGCTCTATCAAGCCCTGCAGGAAGAGCTGGCGGCCATGCTGCGGCCGGTGGCCAAACCGTTGGTGATTGAACCGTCGAAAAAGCCTTTCGTGATCCTGGTGGTCGGCGTCAATGGTGCCGGCAAGACCACCACCATCGGCAAGCTGGCGAAAAAACTGCAGCTGGAAGGCAAGAAAGTCATGCTGGCCGCTGGCGATACCTTCCGCGCCGCCGCGGTTGAGCAGTTGCAGGTCTGGGGTGAGCGTAATCAGGTCACGGTCATCGCCCAGCACACCGGCGCCGACTCGGCCTCGGTGATCTTCGATGCGGTACAGGCCGCCACGGCGCGGGGCATGGACGTGCTGATCGCCGACACTGCCGGGCGTCTGCACACCAAAGACAACTTGATGGAAGAGCTGAAAAAAGTTCGCCGGGTGATAGGCAAACTTGACGACACCGCGCCCCACGAAGTGCTGCTGGTGCTGGATGCCGGCACCGGACAGAACGCCATCAACCAGGCCAAGCAGTTTAACCAGACGGTCAATCTGACCGGTCTGGCTCTGACCAAGCTGGACGGTACCGCCAAGGGCGGGGTGATCTTCGCTCTGGCCAAGCAGTTTGGCATCCCGATTCGCTATATCGGCGTCGGTGAAGGCATTGATGATTTACGCACTTTCGAGGCCGAGTCCTTTGTCCAGGCGCTGTTTGCCGGCGCCGAGCAGACCGAGCAGGAGCGTCCATGATTCGTTTTGAAGGGGTTGGTAAGCGCTATGCCAATGGCCACGTCGGCCTGCATGAGCTGAGCTTTCGCGTGCGGCGTGGTGAGTTTTTGTTTGTCACCGGGCATTCCGGCGCCGGCAAGAGCACCTTGCTGCGTTTGCTGCTGGCCATGGAGCGGCCCACCAGTGGCAAGCTGCTGCTGGCCGGGCAAGACCTCGGGCAGATCAGCAATGCGCAAATTCCGTTTCTGCGCCGGCAGATCGGCGTGGTGTTTCAGAACCACCAGCTGCTGTTCGATCGCAGCGTGTTCAATAACATCGCCTTGCCGCTGCAGATTCTCGGGCTGTCCAAACCGGAAATCAGCAAGCGGGTCGGCGCGGCGTTGGAGCGGGTCAGCCTGTCGGATAAGACCGACCTGTTTCCCGGCGATCTGTCCACCGGTCAGCAACAACGGGTTGGTATCGCCCGCGCCGTGGTGCATCGCCCGGCCTTGTTGTTGGCGGATGAACCGACCGGCAACCTCGACCCGCGCTTGGCGGCGGAGATCATGGGGGTGTTTGAAGATATCAATCGCCTCGGCACCAGCGTAGTGATCGCCAGCCACGACTTGGGCCTGATCGCGCGGATGCGCCACCGGATGCTGACCTTGCAGCGCGGTCGGTTGATTGGCGACGGGGAGTCAAGTTAATGAGTGCCACACGTCATTCCAAGCCCGCCGAGCGGGTGGGTGGTAGCGGCCATAAACCGAGCAAGCCGGAGGCCGACGGCCCGACTTTTAATCACTTGCTGCAAGCCTGGCTGGAGAGTCATCGCGCCAGCCTGGTCGACAGCTTGCGGCGCTTGCTCAAGCAGCCGATTGGCAGCTTCTTTACCTGTTTGGTGATGGCGATTGCCCTGAGTTTGCCGATGGGCTTGTCGCTATTGCTGAAGAACGTCGAACGGCTCGGTGGCTCCTGGCAGCGGGCGGCGCAGATTTCGTTGTTTATGCAGTTGCAAGCCAGCCCGCAGGAGGCCGAGCAGCTGCGCGCGCAAATCGCCGAGTTGCCGGAAGTAGCGGCGGCCGAGTGGATCAGTCGCGAGCAAGCCCTGGAAGAGTTCCAGCAGCAATCAGGGCTGGGCGAG
>MHZN01000093.1 GCA_001830395.1 Pseudomonadales bacterium RIFCSPLOWO2_12_59_9
GCTGGCCCTGCCGCTCTTGGCCTTTATCCTGTTCTGCGCGCTGTGGAGTTTCAGCAGTGGCGACTTCCTCGGTTTTTGCGCGGCGCTGACCCAGCTGAGCGGCTATGACGTGGTCGCCGCCAGGGATGCCACCGCAGCATGGCACTACCTTAGCGTCGTCTTGAACTGCATCCTGATGATCGGTTTGATCGGCACCATTCCGGGCCACGAGCTGACCCATCGCACCTGGGACCCGGTATCCATGCTGATTGGGCGCTGGTTGCTGGCCTTCAGCTTCGACACCAGCTTCGCCATCGAGCACGTCTACGGCCACCACCGCTACGTGTCCACCAGTGGCGATCCGGCCACCGCACCGCGCGGACGCAATGTCTACTTCCACATCCTGGCCTCAAGCATCAAGGGTAACCTCAGCGCCTGGAAGATCGAGAGCAAACGCCTCAAGCGCAAAGGCCAGAGCCGGTTCGGCTGGCACAACACGGTGCTTCGCGGCCAGCTGATGAGCCTCGTGCTGGTGATGGCCGCCTGGGCTATCGGCGGCTGGCAGACGGCGCTGTTCTTCAGCGTCTGCGCGCTGGGTGGCAAGGCCCTGCTGGAGATCGTCAACTATATGGAGCACTACGGCATGGTGCGCAACCCGGCGACTCCGGTACAGCCACGCCACTCATGGAACACCAACAAGCGCATCAGTTCCTGGGCCATGTTCAACCTGAACCGCCACTCGCACCACCACGCCCAGGGCGAAGTGCCCTACCAGGACCTCAAGCCCTTCCCGGACGCACCGATGATGATCGGCGGCTACCTGTCCACCATCATCGTGGCCCTGCTGCCACCGCTGTGGCACAAGCTAATGACGCCAAAAGTACTGGAGTGGGATCGCCGCTATGCCACCCAAGAAGAGCGTCAACTGGCCGTCGAGGCCAATGCCCGCAGTGGCATCCGGGGGCTGATGGCAGCTGCGCGCAGCGTGCCCGAGGTTACTCGTCGCGCCGCCTAAGCTCGACGCCCTGCACTAGAGCGCGGCTCGAATCAGGGTCGATGGCTGGCCTTATGGCGATTAGCCTGCTCACGAGTTCGTAGCCGTTAGCGCCCCGTGCTCAGCCACAGCACGCGGCATTAGCGGCTACACATCCTCTCAGAACAGCGATTCAGCCTGCAGGCACACATAGGCACCGGCATAACCGCGATCCGGATCGCCATACAGCTGCATCAGGTAGCTCTGCTCAGCGGCCCACGTCATCCAGGCCCTGAGCGCGGGGGCTGTGCCGTTTAGAACCCCCACTTTGGTCAGCCCGAGCCGCGGCTCGCGGCGGGTATAGATGATCGGCATATTGAGCATGGCGGACGCCTCCGGCAGCTCTGGTACAAAGCGGTCCATGGCGTCCTTAAACGGGTGACCGCCTATCTCGATGGTAGGCAGCCCCTTGATCACTTCAATGGCGGCATTAATTTTGTTGAGCATCTGCGCTGGGGAAATGCGCTGAAACTGCGCGCGGCTGGCAATCCGCGATTGGCGGACCTCGAACGGCTCAACACCCGGGCAAAGACCTTGATAGGCGTGGTTCAGGCAGTGATCAGACGCGGCAATAATGCTCAGAGGCTTGCTCTGGGCAATGCCCAAAAACGTGCACACCTGGCCCAGGCTCGAGCCCTGCCAGTAGCGCTCAGCAGGCAGGCTGTAGCCAGGATCACCCGGCTTGTGATGATCGGCAACCAGATGCTTCTCGTTGCGCAGGGCCGGCACCGAGCACTCAACCCAAACCACGGGCTGCGTCCAGTCGATCTCGCCACTCAGAGCCTCTGCAACATAGGCGTTGCCGCTGACCACGCGGCGACCGTTAAGCTTGGCATGAACAAAATGACGCCCCTCCTCGGCCAGCAGTTGTTCGATGGTGTGCATCTCTGGATCAAGGGCACCGAGGATGAATTGCATGGGTCTATCCAAAAGGCCAAGGGACTGGGTCAAGCCAAGATAATTGCTTGGCGCCCATTACGGACACTCGAGCAGTGTGCCGTCGTTGATCGGGTACGATCAGGCGCGCCTGCAGCACTAGGGCCTAGTCATACTAACCCTTCGCTGAATTCACCACTTTAGTGAGCAGTTTCCAAGCGGGCGCCTTACCACTATTTAACCGGCATGGCCTGGCGCGGGCAGCGGCGGCTCCTTGGATAATCAGTTTGAGGTCGGCACTGCCAAGCACTGACAGAAACTGCAGATCGCCACACCTCTCGGTATGCACGACAATCTCCAACGATTGGCCATCGGAGCCAAAGCGAGTGGTATAGGGCGCATTCCACTTTTCGGTCTCGCCCGTGTCGAATCGGGCAAACACACTGGCAATGCCATTACGCCCCAGCGTCAACCAGGCCCCTTGGCCTTCAGGATCGGCAGGATCAGCTTGCTCGCAGCCACAAACCAGCAGCGCCAGCGTCATTGCGAGCAAAAGTCTCATGGATAACTCCTTGTTGGCTAATACCTACATTCTGCCTGCAATCGCGCGAATGGCAGAGCCAAAACACCGCCAGTTTTTGCCATCCTCTCGGGCAGGCTTAGCCAAGCCGGGTACAAACGGTCGGCAGTAGTCACGCAAAAGTCACGCGCATGAAAAAGGCCAATGCGCGAACATTGGCCTAAGTCATTGTTTTATATGGTCGGGACGGAGTGATTCGAACACTCGACCCCTTGCACCCCATAAGGGTAAAGCGCCGTCCGCAGATGTCCATAAAAGTTTATTTTATATCCATACGGCCCTATATTACTGGCCTGCAGGACTTTACCAGTCCATTAGCTTCCACTAATATCCGCATCAAGCCGGCGAGAAACGGTGACCGAACGGTGACCAGGATTGCTAAGGGGATGCAGTGGCTACAATTACCGACAAACAAATGAGCTCCAAGCCTAATAAGGCAACCTGGCTAATTGAGGATGCCCCACGCGGCTGTGGTCGCTTTATGGCACGTCTCCGCCCCAATGGAGAACGCTTGTTCTACTTTCGCTATACCGATGCCGCTGGGGAACGCGTATTTCTACCTGTCGGCATTTATGATCCTAATGGTGTTGACGGCCTCACCTTGAAAGAAGCACGAACAAAAGCCGGTGAGTGGTCTCGCCTATACCAGAGCGGATCACGCAATCTTCGTGAGTGCTTGGAAGCTAAAGTAGCTGCTCGCATCGCTACTCAAGATGCAGAACTAGCGCGACTCGCGGCAGAGAAAGTGGCTGTTGAAACAGAACTAAATCGCCAAGCCGCACGCAAGAGCGTTACCGAACTGTTCGAGCACTGGGCCAAAATCGACTTGGTTAATCGCAAGGATGGTGGCGCAGAAGTGCGCCGTATGTTCGAAAAGGACGTGCTGCCCTTCTTAGGCAAATTCGCCGTGGTGGACGTGAAGAAAGGTCATATCACCGAAGTGACAGACGCCCTCCTAGCCCGTGGCGTAAACCGCATGGCCAAGCTGATCTTCAGCCTGATGCGTCAAATGTTCCGCTTTGCTGTTGATCGCGACCTGATTGAGCACGACCCCAGCGCCAGCATTCGTAAAGCCAAGATTGGTGGCAAGGATGTGGAGCGCGACCGAGTCCTCAGTGATGACGAAATCAGCAGCCTAGCCAAGCAAGCGCCAGATGCAGGCCTCCTAATCACAACTGAGACAGCTATCTGGATTGCGCTATCTACCTGCTGCCGTATCGGTGAACTGCTCAGCGCTCGCTGGGAACATATCGACCTTGAGCAACGCACTTGGTTAATTCCCGCAGAGCATAGTAAAAACGGTAAGCCTCACATGGTTTCACTGTCAGGTTTCGCAGTTAACCAGTTCAAGCGCGCGCAGGTTGTTAGCGGCAACTCAACCTGGTGCTACCCGAATACAGGTGACAACGGTCCTGTCTGCTCTAAGACAGTCACCAAGCAGCTTGGCGACAGACAACGCCAGCCAGACCAAGGCACTATGAGTCGACGCAGCGCCAAAGCCCAATCCTTGCTGCTCACGGGCGGCAAGTGGACACCGCACGATCTGCGGCGCACCGGCGCTACCCTGATGACGGCACTCGGAGTGCTACCTGAGGTGGCTGAGCGCTGCTTAAATCACACCGAAGAGAACAAAGTTAAACGTATCTATCAGCGGCACAGTTACGTTAACGAAATGGCTGGAGCTTGGCGACTTCTGGGCGAGTGCTTGGAGCAGTTAACAAGCCAAATGCCTTAGAGCTCATTTGCGCCGTTAGCCGGTTATCCCAAAGCTGACGTTAGTGTCGAACAGGTGGACAGGATGGTGGCAAATCAGTAGCGTCCACTTCCCCAGCAGTCCTAGCCACCGAGTTGCGAGAACGGCATCTGTGTGTTGAACATAAGTTTTTTGGAGGACCACTTCGACAAGGTGAGCTATTTGCAGAACCTTTCGGCTGCACGTGCCACTGTTAACGCGGCAGATCCAACAGAATATCTCCAGCTAAGGCAACAGTTTCTAAGAGCGCCCGAAATTGCGCATCGCCTTCTGTCGCTCGTTAAACAGCACGGGAGTCTCTATTCGCTCTGGACTTGTATCAAGCAAAAATTCCCATCTTACGCTGAGCGCAAAATCTATCTGAACAGTTCACGCCTTTATTGGATTCACTTGATCTGCCAGGTTGCGAAGGCGTTTAGCAAGCCGGGACGCCTGCGTAATCAAACGTCACGATCAATGATCGCTCTCAACCCACAGCAGGTTATTGTTCACCAAATTCTCTGGCGGAGAGCAGCCTTTCAACTTCTGAGATGAGCGACTCCGTTAGACGACTCAATGAAATGAAGTGGGCGTTACATTGATAACCCGTACCGTGGTCGCCATCCTGTAAAACAAAAATGTCGGTCTTTCCGCATTGAGAGCGCGCAAGGGGGCAGTTGGGATTGACCTAAGCTGCTGGCAAAAAAAGAAGACGGAATATTCCAGAAAAACAAATGGATTTAAATAGGGGGAAAGGATGAATTTTTACAAGAGTGCATCTAATAGGAACTATGTCCTCCCAGAGGCGGTTGTTCCTCCGTGTATTGTTTTCCTGACGGACAGTTGGGACGACTACAACTTTAAGTCGCTCTATCATCTTTGCCTTTTTAAGAAAAACGGCGACAAAGTGCTACTCGGCGACGTTAAGATCCTGCAGCGGAGCGTGCATAGCACCGAGCTCCCTGAAGAGTTCTCGGACCTGGGAGGAGACTTTTTCAGTCTTGGCCAGGTTGAGGATTACTACAAGAACATGCGTGAACACCTCCCTAAGACCCACCTACGTGTGCTGGAGGCGCTCAATGATGTGGTGGTAAAGCCCCAACTTCTTGACGAGATTGAGACGACCAGTGGATTTCGAAATTCGCTGATTCGTTTCAATGAGGCAAAGATTTGCTTACGAGATGGCCTCTCCATTCTCAATCGCCAGCCACGGAAAAAGGGATACAAGTTTACCTACATCGGGGATATACCCGGGGCTGCCGCTGGCGTTTCTATCGATGTGGACCTTCAGCCCACAGACCGGGTGCCTGGCCGGATACTTGCCATCATCGGACGCAATGGCGTGGGAAAAACTCAGTTTTTGGCAAAACTGGCGCGCGATCTGGCAACCCCGCAGCGGCTATCCAAAGAGACCAATGACCAAGTCGAGTTGGCATTTGAGCCCAGTCGCCCGCTCTTCTCGCGCGTTATTGCATTGTCCTTCAGTGCTTTCGATAGGTTCCAGAGGCCAGAGCCGAAGGAGTTCTTCAGTTACATCTACTGCGGCGTACGCGATGACAGCGGAGGCTTGTCACGGAAGGCGTTGGAGTCAAGACACCTTCAATACTTAAAGCGAATTCAGGATCAAGACCGCGAGGGGGACTGGGAGCGATATGTCGCCGACGTCTTGGAAACACCAAGGAAAATGGTGTCCATCGACAAAACCATTGAGGAGTTGGAGCGTGGTCAGACGCAGTCGATGAGCTCTGGGCAGTCCATCCTGGCGTACTTCATTTCGGCAACGCTCGCTTATCTAAAAGAGGGATCGCTGGTGCTATTCGACGAGCCTGAGATTCATTTGCATCCAAATGCCGTCGCGTTGCTGATGCAGACACTTCAGTCACTGTTAAAACAGTTCGACTCCTACGCAATTATCGCCACACATTCGCCTGTCGTCATACAGGAAGTACCCCGAAAACGGGTCATCCGCTTTGAGAGGGCGGGCGATATCACCAGTTCTCACCCTTTGGGCCAGGAATCCTTTGGCGAGAACATTTCCGAGCTCACTCGATTGGTGTTCGAGACCGTTGAGATACCTAACTTCTACAAGCAGACGCTGAAGGACCTGGCGGGGGACTTCACGTTTGATGAAGTCTCTGAAATGTTTGACGATCAGCTTAGCCTTCATGCCACGGCCTATCTGGCCTCCCTGTACGAGGACAGCGACAATGCATAAATTGCGTCGAGTGGCTGGCGTCCCTGGTGACTACCTTGTGGGCATCATAGGCGGCAAGAATGGTGATAGAGGTGTGCGTCTCACCAGCATGGTGGCGGGCCTCAGCGCTCATTACGCAGTTTTGGAGGCGGCATACACCCCCGCACGTATCAGCGGCATACCAGTCCAAGCATGGACGCAAGTACAAAAAAATGACCTGCTGCATTGCTATGAGAGCACTGCGAAGGCGCTTGAAGAGCTCAAGAAGCTAATCACTGAGCGGCAGGTGGAAGGGATTCGGGACCTCTGTGCATATTGTGGAATTGGTGCGCCTAGACAGTTTGACCACTACATGCCAAAGGCAAAGTTCCCCGAGTTCAGCGTTCATTTCTATAATCTGGTCCCATGCTGTGGCTCGTGTAACGGGTTGAAGGGGGAGACCTGGCTCAAACATAACGGCGCGAGAGTGTTCATCAACTTCTATATCGACTCGCTGCCGACCTCACCGATACTTGAACTGGATGTTCAGTGGTTGGTGAAGAACGGCAAGCGTGTGCCGATCGCCTCCTTTGACCTTGTACGGCCGGCCGGCTTTAGCACAGCGAAGTTCGCACTTATCGAGTCGCACTTCGAAAAGCTGGAACTCCTTGCACGCTATAGGGATCAAGCGCACACCGAGTTCCTGGCGTTGCGTGATGCTGCCCTCGCAAGGGAGGCTAAGACTGTGGGCGTACTGCGCAAGTTTCTAGATAACTACCTAGAGCGACGAGTGGAGACGCTGGGGCCGCTCAATTGGAGAATTGCCCTGCACAGGAAACTCGAGGAGCACACACCTTTCCTTCAAGGCTGCTTGAAACCATAGAGCTAGACTGGTGATGTCTATTTGTAGTGAGATCGTCTTGATCGTAGAGCCAATGTCGCTGGCTCATTGCGTTAGCAATCGCTCGAGTGCGTCCTTGAAATAGGAATGCGGATCGCCGTGTCGCGTGTCCGACCAGATCAGTTAGGTGATCGCAGCGCGGGTTAGCCGGCAACCAATGTTCCGTCGAAGGGTACAAATCTTGTGCCCGATTGCCCGATCCTGGTATGCGTAGGTCCTGGCCGTTGTCTATGAACTGCAGAGGCACAGAGAGATAGTGCGTCAGCACCGTCCAGCGAAGGAGATTTAATCCTGCGCCTTTGCGCTGGTAGTGCCGTGCGAAGCCTTTGTGACGGGCCTGGTCCAGACGTGTGAGCCAAAGCGGCGCAGGGCTGGGATGACGGATTGTATTGGCGGGTAACTACTATGTTGTCCACCGGATGAGTCCACAACCGGATGTAGAGCTCCCGGATGACTACGAATAGCCGAGGCTGTGTAAAAACGTTTTCGAGCAGGTTTGATGGTCTGAGTCGGAACAAAAAACGCGTTCCTACGCAAATTTCAGGTCTGCTGACTAACCAAGCGCCGGCAGATTTTAAGTAGCAACGCAGACTTCAAAACGGAGCCTGCGTTTTTACACAGCCTGGGCCGTTTGCAGCCAATTACCAGTGGCTGCAAACGGCGGAGTTCGCCGTGTGACGAAATGCTTGTTAGCACCAAAATCAAGTAAGCAATCATGGCTTACAGTCCCCTAAAAACTCACATGATCTCATTCGAAATATTTTTAGACCTACATAACAGCAATGACATCCACACCATGGAGCTTCGAACCATGTCATTGCATTGCCCTCGCTGTAACTCTCCCAAGATCGCTTCATTCAGTCACGCAATGAAAGTCGCTGCCGCCATCGGCACTGTTGGCGGTGCCGCGCGCGGTGCTAGCGCGGCACTGGTGGGCGCCATTGCCGGTCCGCTCGGTATCACCCTCGGCACAGTTTCTGGTGCGTTCCTCGGCAGTCTCGCTGGTGGAGTCGGTGGCTGTGTCCTTGGCGCTCAACTTGGCGAAAAACTTGATCGCCACGTGCTGGCTAACAACCTCTGCCTTCTCTGCGGACATCGATTCAACTTACCCGCCTGACCCACTTTTGTACTTCCAAAGTACTCTTCGGCCAACGCTGCGCATCGCGCAGCGTTTATGCCGGTCTGCACCCCAAGGAATCTCATTCATGGCACATCTAATCGAACAAATGGCTTACGTCGGCCAAACCCCTTGGCACGGCCTCGGCAATCAACTGTCACCCAAGCAGCCGCTGGAAACCTGGCAAAAAGAAGCCGGTATGGACTGGCAGATCCAAGAATCCCCGGTGCGCTTTATGGCTGACACCATCGGCAACCTCGGCACCATTCATACGTTTCCCGATCAGAAAGTGCTCTACCGCTCGGACAACAAAGAAGCCTTATCGGTTGTGTCTCAGCGCTACCAAGTCGTACAGCCTCGCGTGGTCCTGGAGTTTTATCGGGATCTTTCTGAGGTGTCCGGCTACGAGCTGGAAACCGCCGGCGTACTGAAAGGCGGCCGTAAGTTCTGGGCGCTGGCTCGCACTGGCCAATCAGCGGTACTCAAAGACAATGATGAGGTCAGTGGCTACTTGCTGCTGGCCACATCCTGCGATGGAACGCTGGCCACTACCGCCACGCCAACCACGGTAAGGGTGGTTTGCAACAACACCCTGAGCATTGCTCTGGATGGTGCTTGCCGTGCGATCAAGGTGCCGCACAACACCCGCTTCGATCCGCAGGCTGTGAAGAAACAGCTCGGCATCTCCGTCTCGCAATGGGACGAGTTCATGTACCGCATGCGTAATCTGGCCGAACGTAAAGTGAAGTGGCATGAGGCGATGGGCTTCTTTATGAACGTGCTGTGCGACGTGAGCCCCAACAGCAAATTGCCTGAAGTACTGCCCAACGAACGTGCCCTGCGCAAAGTCCAGGCGCTGTATGAAGGCCAAGGTCGAGGCGCCACGCTGGTGTCAGCCAATGGCACTGCCTGGGGCCTACTCAACGCCGTAACCGAGTACGTCGACCATGAGCGCCGTGCTCGCAGTACCGAATACCGCATGGATTCCGCGTGGTTCGGTGAAGGCGCGCAGATCAAGCAACGCGCACTGGATGCTGCACTCTCACTTGTCGCTTAGCCCTCACTCCACTCAATGACGCCCGGTCAGCCTTGTGCTGGTCGGGCGTTTTTATGTCTGCAAGGAATTCATCATGAAGACTCAACCGAATACCAGCAACAAGCCCCGCCCTGCCCTGCGCCTCGTTACTACCAAGGCCATGCCTCGGGATGAATGGCTGGCCGTTCGTAAGGGTGGCATCGGCAGCTCAGATGCGGCCGCTGCCGTTGGACTTAACCCGTACAAATCGCAGCTAGAACTGTGGATGGAAAAGACTGGTCGCGACAGCGCCTTACCCAAGATCGATCCCCACGATGAAGAGTCGCCGGCTTACTGGGGCAATATCCTCGAACCCATAGTGGCCTCGCACTACAGCAAGCGCTCAGGCAACCGCGTACGCCGGATCAATGCCGTGCTGCAGCATCCTGACCCTCAGTTGCCCTGGATGCTGGCCAACATTGACCGCGAGGTGATCGGTGCGGATGACATGCAAATCCTCGAATGCAAAACAGCCGGCATAAACGGCGCGCGCCTCTGGAAAGAGGGCGTGCCGGAGTATGTGCAGTTACAGGTGATGCACCAGTTGGCCGTCACTGGCAAACAGGCTGCAGATGTCGCTGTGCTGCTGGGTGGTCAGCATTTGGAGATCCACCGTATCGAGCGTGACGAACGCATGATCGCGCGCCTCATCGAACTGGAGCGCAAGTTCTGGGACTACGTGGTGACTGACACTCCGCCGCCGGCCGATGGCTCCGACTCGGCTGATCAAGCGCTGCGCTGCCTTTACCCAGAAGACAGCGGCCAGGTTGTGGACTTCAGCGCTAATCCGGCACTGGCCATTGCTTATGTTGAGCTCAAGTCCGTTCGCCAAAGCATCGCGCAGCAGGAAAAACGTGAGTCTCAGCTCAAGCAAACCCTGCAGCAGGCCATGGGCGAAGCTACCCGCGCGAAGTTTTCCAGCGGCTATATCACCTGGAAGAAGGCCACAGACAGCACCGCCCTCGATGTTCAGCGAATGCTGAAAGAGAAACCCTACCTGCAAGTTCGCTACGCCATGGTCAAAGAAGGCAGCCGCCGCTTTCTGATCACCTGACATGCCCATCAACCCAGCACAGCCACCCTGACAGCTATCGCTATCTCGGTGGCTTTTCTATTTTCAGATGAAGGAAACCCACCATGCTTAAAGGTCTCGCTATCACCCCGCCGATACTTGGACGGATTTCCATCGGCAAGGTCGTTGAGAAAAATGGCAAGCGCCTGCCAGAGAAAGACGATCAATTCACCATCACCTCGCAACTGCAGAGCCGCGACGGATGGCTGCTGCATCCGCTAGATGAGGCGCTGCGTAAAAATCAAGAAGGCAAGCTACGCAGCATTCCGATCCGGCTGCTGTTCAACGAACCTGATCTGAACTTCCGTGCCGAATACAGCCTGTTCGATCGTGCCACCGGGCGACCGGTTTGTGTGGGCAATGGCGAGACCTGCAAGCGGCAATGCGCGGACGGGATTCAGTCACTGCCCTGCCCGTCACCGGATGGTTGCTCGCTGGCGCAAGGGGGTGCCTGCAAACCCTACGGACGGCTCAACGTGGTGATCGGCGATGAGGACTCGCTGGGCAGCTTTGTGTTTCGCACCACCGGTTTCAACAGCATCCGCACCCTGACGGCACGCCTGCACTATCTGCAAGCCATTTCTGGTAATCGCTTGGCCTGCTTGCCGCTGGAGCTGCGACTGCGGGGTAAATCCACTCGGCAGAGTCATGGCACGCCGATCTTCTATGCCGACATTACGGTACGCAGCGGCATGAGCATGGAGGAGGCATTGCTGGCTACCAAACAACTGGATCAAGAACGGCAAGCAGCTGGCTTCGACCAGGTCGCGCTAGACACTGCCGCCCGACAGGGTTTTAGCAACGGCGCGTTCGAGGACAACGAGGAGGACAGCAGTGCCATCGTCGAAGAATTCTTTCCAGCTACCGAACAGTTGCTACCCCAGGCTGTAACCAGAACGCCACCTTCACTGGCTGAAAAGCTGGAGTCGTTGGCGACTGAGCAGCCGTCCCATTAACGACCAGCCTCTCACCTTGAATCGCCAGAAATGGATTCAGGGCGCCCGATCAGGAGATCCGTCATGGCACTGCTTCGTTTCATCTTTCACCTGTTTGTTTTCATCGGCGTACTGGCCGCTGCCGGCGTCTTCGTACTCGCGCTGGTCATTCTGCTGCGCACGCCACTGCTGCTGATCACCGTGGTGCTGGCCTGCGGGCTGTTCGCCAGCGTATTGGGTCAACTGAAAAAGTAGGTCAGCACAATTGTATCAATCACCCACTGCAATGAGCGCTCACTGAGGCGCTCTTGCTTCTTACGGCATGCCTTAACAGGTGTAACCAACATGACGACACCCTGCCTGATCTGCGATTCCTCAGCAGTGCTCACCCAGGACGCCAGCAACGCCCTGATTCACCTGGCCTATGCACTGAATGGCTTTCTGCGCGGAGCCCTACAAGCACAGCGTCACGGCCTCGAAACCAACATAAGAAATCTGCATGAGACCCCGCTCGCTCAGTTGCTCCACCTTCTGGCCGAAGGCACGGCTGCTGCGCTAACTGATAGCAGTGAGCACCTGTCCTTTGCTCAGGACGTGGCGAAATACCAGTTCAGTGGCTACGACTGTCTCTGCCTGCGCTGCGGCGCGAAGTACGATGAACAGATTGACAGCTAGTGCTCAAGTTACGCCCTGCCTAAACGCTCAGTCAGACGCTCCACCAACTCCATCACCAACTGCCGATCCGTTTGATTCAACGATGTCAGTAAACGGCTTATCCGGGCGGCTTGGTCGCCCGGGCGCTGACTGCTCTCGGTCAGTAGTTCGGCAGCCTCGCAATTGAAGATCGCCGCTAACTCAACCAAGCGGGTGATATTGGGTATCACAACACCTCGCTCAATGCGCGATACCGCCTCGTTGCCAACACCTAGACGCTCAGCAACTTCCTCTTGAGTCAGGGCCGCTCGCGTGCGCTGTCGAGCAACTGCACGTCCTACAACCACCGCCAAACGCTTTTGTTCACTGTCCACAATGCCCCTCCAGATCAACCTGAATAGTTGGGCATCACCTTGTTGACATGAAGAACACCAAAGGTTGAGAATCATCCTAAGTAGATGTGTTTCGACCTATTACCCGCATTAACCTCGATAAGGATCATCTAATGAATAAAAAAGCTTTGCTGATCGCGCTACTCACCTGGATGGCAGCAACCGCGGCTAACGCTGGAACAAACACATGGACATCAGGCTGGGGGATGGGCGTTAGCGAATTTCTGGTCGATGACGGCAAGGGAAGCTCTCTGAACATTTCCTGCCCTGACGACGAGCAAGGTTATGTGAGCGGCTACGCCACCATTGGTGAGAAGCAATACAGTTCGGCTGAGGGGGCGGGTTTCGACGTCATAGTGGACGGAAAAACTTACAGCAATCCTTTGTTCACTGACTGCCACGCATGCGGAGCAGGTTTCCCCGAATTCTGGAAAGCCTTGCGCAAAGCAGACCGCCTTGAATTAGCGGCAGATGGAAACGTCGTGCATTTGCCGACGAAAAATATCGCTGGGGTTCTGAAACCTCTGCTCGACCCAAAAAATACGTGCCGCTCTGCTTGGTAGTTATCACTTGCGCAGATAGCCGTATAGAAAACCCAAGCACCCACACAAAACACCCGCCTGAAGTCAGCCCCCTGAATGCCAACGCGCACATCAGGAACTAAACGCACCTTACAAAAAGGACACACTCATGGAAGCACCAAACGAAAACAATCATGGCTTGACCGAAGATAAAGGCAGCGCTGGATTCTCCATCACCCCTGCCATTATTGGCTGGGGTATAGCGGCGCTAGTGGTTGCAATTATTTCCGTCACCCACAATAACTCAGCCATGGTACTGGGTGCCGGGCTCTTCGCTAAATTCATGGCCGTGCTGGTCGGCTCAGTACTGGGACTCGGCGGCGCTTTACTTGGTGATGCCATCCGAAAGTTCGCGCACCCGGATGCGGTCTACACCAACGGCGGAATTTTTAGCCTGATCTGGATTAAGGTGTTTTGGGCCATGGGACCGCAAGTAATTGGCTTGATAGTAGGCGTAATGATTGGCTGCGGCATGGTATTACGTTAATTAGGCCGGTCATGAGAGTCGGACTAACCATCGCCCTTACCTCGTTTGTACTCCTCGGCTGCTCGGACGAATACTCCACACTGCGTGGGCAGTTCATCGCGGGCTGCCTACAAGGCGGCGCGCCGAAAGACATCTGTGCCTGTACGTTCGAAGGGCTTGAAAAACAATATACGCCGCAGGAATTCAGAAAGCTGACCGCCACGGGCCAAACTCCACCCGAAAGCTTTCTCCGCAATGTCGTTCACTCAGCCCAACAGTGCCAATAGCCATCTCCTAACGCACCAGCACAGCCCACATTCGTCTATACACGGCTCTGGGCTCTCCCCATTACCCAAAGCATATCGATGGATATAGCCATCTCGTCACGAAGGGATAACGGTGAAGTTCATTGTTTTTCAACTCAAATGAGCTGCAGCCGCGCTTTTAGGAATCGCCATGCTGCGCTTATTGCCGATTCTGATCTGCATAGTATTGGCATGCATGCTGTTCAGGTGGCTGCTTAAAAAGGCCGCCGTTCGCATTACTGTAGATGAACGCTGATGACATAAATTGGAGTACGTCGATCACGAGCGGCGCGCGAGAAATATCGAATATCGCATGAGTTCCACTTAGTTTGGCCAATGCGCTGTGATCAAACAACGCAACCTATATGCAATCCTTAAACTCGATCACAAAGCAATAAAAATACGACCTCACCGAACACAACACATTGCAATTAAAAACCCAATTACCTCAGAGAGAAGCAGCATGAAATCGATTAAATTTGCTTTATTGGCGTTGGTAACACTGGTATTTACCAGCTTTGCATTTGCAGGGGAGACATATCACAGTTGCGACAAAAAGGGGGTACGGAACGGTGTAGATGCATATGACTGCATCTACAGTGAAGCCGCGCCTGACCGAATCGAAGTGGAAGTGGCTGATGAACGGGACGGTGGCACCAAGCTGATCCGTGTGAATAGCGCATACGACGTGCGCTGTAATGCCAATCAACGCTGTGCAGTGATGTATTCCGATGTCATTAAAACAGGTGCAGTGGTGGGAAGCGGTAAGCCAGGTACCTATCGTCTGAATTACGATCACTATATCGACTTTGATGCCAATGGAAACCCCACCCAGTACCTTCGTGGCACAGGTCCCCAGTTCGGCGGCGCTCCAGCATCAGGTGGTGCAGCCGTCAAGGGTGCTAAAGGGGCGGTGACTGAAGCCAGCTGTGAACCCCAGATGGACGATGCATGTACCATCAACAAAAAGAAAGTGGCTAAAGCAGACCTGGGTAAGTACCTGCCAGTGGTGAACGAAGCTGATGTACGTGCAGCTAAGGGGTTCTGCGAATACCCAATCTGTTACAACGCTGATAACCAACCGATCGGCATTAGTAAATAAGAAAAGTCAAACGACAAGGACGAACCATGCCCCCTAACCCCCCGGCCATGTCTTGAGGCTCTATATACCATTGCATTCACACTTGAGTTGATTATCACACTTGTAAATTGGAAATCCCCATTGTACTGACGACATAAACGACAGAGGGCCTCGGCCCTCTGTCTATTTTTCTTTTTTTGATACGACCAAAATCTAATCACAGCCGTATATTGCAATAGCCGGCGTTTGCTTTGACTCTAAGTTTCTGCAGAACCAAAGGTGCCAGCACTTCCAGAGGCTTCACTGGGAGTTCAGGACGCTCGGTTTGCCTTCACATAACCCCCTACACCCAGTTTTACCAACATGCAGAGCTCAAGCTGAATCATAGCGAAGCTCGAACCCCAGGCGCAGCAGATCGGTTCTGCACACTGACTCGTGCTCGGCAAACCATCGAACGAGACTGTATTAAAGCGGCTCACACCCATTCATATAAAAATAGAAGATACCCAAGCATAAAGGCTAAGCGTCGGCTCTGCCTGAAGAAGTTTGTCCTGTCCTAGGCTGTCAGGAGTTCAGAAAGCTGACCGCAACAGGCCAAACTCTACCCGAAAGCTTTCTCCGCAATGTCGTTCACTTGGCCCATCAGTGCCAATAGCAATATCCTAATGCACCGGCACAGCCCACATCCGTCTATACACGGATCTGAGCTCTCCCCATTGCCCCGCCACCGGTAGCAACCTGGTAAACGAACGAGGCCCATCATTTGATGGGCCTCGTTCGTTATCTACGCGACTTACTGCCAGTTAGCAGCAATCACACTGTCCAGTGCTGCATGGTAGTTCGATGGCAGGCTGGTTTGCCCGGCAGTCGGTGGCGCGAACGCGGCCATGGCATTCACCAAGTTCTGCACCTTGCTATCAAGCAGCGTCTTGCCATCGCTGGTTTTGAACTGCTCGACATGATAAGCACTACCAACATACCAGTCCTTGACGATTAGCTTATCAGTGGTGCCAATAATGCTAACCTCCAAGTTATTGGTGCCCGATGCTTTGCTGAACCACAGTTGGTCGGTCGCAATGCCCGACAAAAACTGGGCCACGTCAGCGTTGCCAGCAGTCGCATCGTTCTCGACAATGGTATCGGCACCGTAGCCACGGCCTAACAGGTAGGTGTCGTTGCCGGTACCGCCTGTGAGTGTGTCATTGCCGATACCGCCGTCCAGGCTGTCGTTACCGGCGCCTCCGGTTAGCGTGTTGACGGCCATATTACCGGTCAACATATTGTTCAGACTGTTGCCCGTGCCATTGATGGCACTGCTCCCCGTCAGCATCAGATGCTCGACATTGTTAGCCAATGCAGAAATAGTAACCACAGACTGGACGGTATCAGTGCCTTCGCCTGCCAGTTCAGTGACCACATCACTGGCCACATCTACCAGATAAGTATCGTCACCAAGGCCACCCACCAGGGTATCGATCCCTCCACCACCGTTTAGCGTGTCGTTACCTGCCGCGCCGGTCAGCGTATTCTTACCGCCGTTTCCAGTGAAAAAATTATCCAGCGCATTCCCTGTACCACTGAGTGCCGAAGAGCCGGTCAGGGTAAGATTTTCGACATTGCTCGCTAGTGCCGTAATGGTGACCGAGGACTGGACGGTATCAATGCCTTCGCCTGTCAGCTCAGTAACCACATCACCGGCCACATCCACCACATAGATGTCATCACCGAGACCGCCGAGCATGGCGTCATTACCAGCACCACCGTTTAAGCTGTCATTACCCCCGGCACCACTCAGTGTGTTGGCGGCCGCATTACCCATCAGCACATTGTTCAGCGCATTACCCGTACCGCTAATGAGAGCAGTGCCCGAAAGGGTCAGATTCTCGATATTGTCTGCCAGCGCGGTTATGGTGACCAAGGACTGAATAGTATCAAAGCCTTCGCCAGCCAACTCTGTGACCACATCACCCGCCACATCCACCACATAGATGTCATCACCCAAACCGCCGAGCATCGTATCGTTGCCTGCTCCACCGCTGAGGGTATTGGCTGCGACATTCCCGACCAGCACGTTATTTAGCGCATTACCCGTCCCATTAATAGCGGTAGTACTGGTTAGCGTAAGATTTTCCACGTTACTTGCCAGTGCCGTAATGCTAACCGAAGACTGCACAGTATCAATGCCTTCGTTGGCAAGCTCAGTCACTACATCCGTCGCCAGGTCAACTACATAGATATCGTTGCCAATACCGCCTTTCAAGGTGTCAATGCCTGCGCCGCCGTCCAGCGTGTCATTACCTGCCGCCCCCGTCAGGGTATTCTTAGCACTGTTGCCCGTGAGTAAGTTATCTAAAGAATTACCAGTACCACTAATAGTCGAGGAACCAATGAGTTTCAGACCCTCAACATTATCCGCTAACATTCCAATAGTGAATGATGCCTGAATAGTATCAAAACCTTCACTGGCCAATTCAGTTACCACATCACCGACCACATCGACATAGTAGGTGTCACCCCCTATGCCGCCCAGCAAGCTATCTATGCCAACACCACCATCCAAAGTGTCATTACCGGCCTCACCCCGCAAATTATTGCTCGCATTATTGCCAAGCAGGTAATTATTTAGCTCATTACCGACACCATTGATGGCCGCACTACCCAACAGCTGCAGCTTCTCCAAATTGGCGCCCAACTCATAAGATACTGTTGAATTAACCAGGTCAAAATGTGAGTAATCACCAGATGCCGCCTCTATAATTTGATCCAGCGCGCTATCTACATAGTAGGTATCTGAACCAAAATCACCGCCATACATGATATCGTTACCTGCACCACCATCCAGAACGGAGCCACCTCTAGCACCCGTGAGGGTGTCGTCGCCCGCGCCCCCATACATATCAATATACGCATATTGATACTGACTGGACCCAACTTTAACTTTTGCATTTCTCGCATAAATGGCATTATCCAATGCATTACCATAAATCGCCATATCTTCCATATAGCCGGAATCACCTATACTCACACTTTCAATATTTGCGGTCAGGGTGAACTCCCCATAATCGAGTGTGTTACGAATATAAACACGATCGTACCCTTCACCGATATTTTCTTGCAAAATATCGGTAAGATCTTCCAGGTAATAAATATCATCACCCTGACCGCCTTTCAGGGTATCCACCCCCTGATTACCGTCTAGAGAGTCGTTACCGATACCACCATCTAAAATATTTGCTGCGCTATTTCCGGACAAATGATTACCGAGTTGATTTCCGGTGGCATTGATAACACCCGTACCGGTCAGGTACAGCCTCTCAACATTGTCTGACAAAGTGTAAGAAATACTGGAGAATAAATTGTCGACCCCTTCATTGGCTTGCTCGATTACCACATCACCAGCATTATCGATGAAGTATTGATCGTCACCAACGCCTCCCTCCAAGGTGTCCGCGCCCACACCGCCATCCAGGTTATTGGTTTGCGTATTACCAATAATCCGGTTGTTGGCCGCGTTCCCGGTCGCGGCATAGCCAGCCGACTCCGCGAGGGTTAAGTTCTCGAGCTCTGCCTGCAACACCACCGCTGTTGTCCCGATCCAAACCAGGGTGTCGCTACCCTCACCGGCAAGCTCGACGATGACATCGGTTGAGTCTGCTACATAGATGTCATCCCCTGTACCACCGAGCAGCGAATCCGCACCCGCCCCGCCATCCAGCAAGTCATTACCGGCGCCGCCGGTGAGCGTGTCTTTGTCACTCCCGCCAAAGAGCACATCGTTATTGAGGGTTCCGCTTAGAGTGCCATTGCCGCTGACAATGCTGAAGGCGTTGTCGATATTGCTTGCGTTCCAGACAGTGCCATTCGCAAAAACAAACTGCTCGATGCTGTTACGCGTGGCACGGAACCAATCTTGTAGGGTGACGCTGTCACTACGGCCACTGAAACCAATCAACAAGTCAGTATTAACCCGAGTCAAAATGACCTGAGCGGGCAAGATGCCACTGGCAAAGTACAGGCTATCTGTGCCCGCAGTATCGATGATCCGGTCCTGACCATCACCCAGCGCCAGATAACTGTCATCGCCATTCCCGCCCGCTAAATAATCGTTGCCTGCGCCACCGGTTAACAGGTCATTGCTGACGGCACCATAAAGCTGGTCATTACCAGCGCCGCCGTCTAATTCATTATTGCCGTCGTAGCCATAACCGTAATAATCAAAATAATTGAGGCCACCGACCAGCTGATCGTCGCCGTCACCACCTAGCAGTACATCGCTACCGCCATGACCGTACAACTGATCATTGCCAGCTGCACCGAGCAGAGTGTCATTAAGCCCCGTGCCATCTAGCCGGTCGTCAGCACTGCTACCGGTTTGCAGCAGTAAGCTCTGATTGATGCTATCGGCGGTGAGCAGCGCGCCATCGGCAAACTGGAAACGCTCGATCAATCGACTGCCATCGCCATAGTAGAACCAGTTGCTAACCGTAATCCGGCCGCCATCGACCAGGGTGACAACTAACTGATTGTCTTGCCTCTGGAACTGCGCATCCTCAACCCCAATTCCAGCCCCAAGACGCAAAGTATCGTCACCCCCAGTGTCATCGACACCGAGCGCGCCATCCCCAACGTTATACAAATAAAGGTCATCGCCTAAACCACCGTAGGCAGAGCCGCCATCAGCACCGACACTCAGCGTGTCGTTGCCGTCGCCGCCATAGAGATCGTCGTTGCCGGCACCGCCCTCCAGGCTGTCGCCCCCGCTATAACCGTACAGTGTGTCGTTACCGGTGCCGCCACTGAGGGTATCGCCGAAGTTGTCGACACCCTTGAGGTTGTCATTACCGTCAGTGCCAACTTGGGTCAGGGCCTGACGGGTCATTTCCTCGGAGGTCCAGACGCTGCCATCGGCGAAGCGAATTTCCTCCACCCAGGCACGGCCATCGGCATAGCTGAACCAGCCCTTGAGGGTGAGTCTGTCATTGCCGCTGATATGGCTCAGAAGCAGATCCATACCCACTCGGCTGGCACTGATATCGCTGGAGGCAATGCCGGCGCCATACAGCACGGCATCCTGGCCGCCGGTCTCCACCAGCGTGTCCAAGCCTTCGCCCAACTCAATCAGGTAGCTGTCGTTACCCAGATCGCCAGTCAGACTATCGCTACCAGTGCCCCCCACCAGCTGGTCGTCACCAGTGCTGCCATTGAGGGTGTCGTTACCCGCCAGGCCATAGAGGGTGGTGGCCTGACTGGGCAGCGCAGAGAGCACATCGTTGCCCGCTGTGCCGCTCTGCACCTTGAGGTTCTGACGTATCCAGTCTGGCGTCCATATGGTGCCGTCGGCGAACTCAATACGCTGTATCAGCGCCGCGCCCGAAGCCAGCCAGTTGGCCAGCACCAAGGTATCGCCTGTGTCCTTGATGCGCAGCAGCAGATTTTGCGCGGAGTCGGCACCCAGTTCGATATCCACGGGGTTCAAGCCCGCGGCAAAACGCAGGGTATTGGTGCTGCCATCATCGATTTCAACCAGAGTGTCGCTGCCCTGACCTCGAGTATAGAGATAGAGGTCAGCACCGGTTCCACCGATCAACCGATCATTACCTTCACCGCCCACCAGTGTGTCATCACCTGCACCCGATGAGAGGGTATCGTTGCCGGCGTTGCCCTGGAGCAAGTCCGCCAGGTTGCTGCCCAGCAGGCTGTCATCCGAGGCCCCACCCTGCACCTGAAAGCCGCTGCCTAACAGCCCCGCATAACTCAGCGTGGTGCCGTCAGCGAACTCGAAATAGTCGACAGCACTGCTGTTGATCGCATCGTTGGCATCGAAGTTATGAATGATCAGCTTGCCTGCCGGGTTGCCTGCGACCAACACCTCTAAGGTGCCACCCACGCCTGGAGCCAGGCGCACATCCTGCGGACGGATACCTATGCCGAACTGCACTCGGTTGGGTGCTGGCGTGCCATCGGGCAGGCTGTGCCCACCCGTGTCATAAAGATGATCAATGCCATCGCCGCGCTCGTAGATATACAGATTGCCGCCGCCGTCACCGCTCAGCGTATCGTCGCCACGGCCACCGCGGAAAGTGCTGCCGCCGCCCGTGGCCGTCAGTTGATTGGCGCCGGCGCTGCCGACCAGATTGGTTCCACTCGCAGCGCTAGAGATGTTGACCGTATCCTGCGAATTTCGGCTATACAGGCTTTGCAGGCTGTAAGAGGAACCATCGGCGAACTTGACGGTATTGACTCCGCCACTCAGCCCGCCCATCACCAGCAATGAGTCTTCGGCGCTGTAGTGCAGCTGCAACATGCCCGGATACTGGCTCAGGACAATATCGTCAACGCCAATACCCGCGCCAAACTCCAGCGTATTGGCACCCTCATTGTCCTGGAGTGCTTC
>MHZN01000094.1 GCA_001830395.1 Pseudomonadales bacterium RIFCSPLOWO2_12_59_9
GTCCGGTGACCAATTTGTTTGACCCCAGCGACCTGCTGACCGGCGCCGCCTCGCTGACCTTCAACGGCGTTGCCAGTGACGGTCTGGTCGGGCGTTGCAGCTCCCACCTGGGCCAAGTCATTCGCGACAACTACCGGATGAATCACCTGGATGAGGTTAATCAGTTCATCGGGCTCACCAGCCTGTTTGAAACCAGCCCCATCAGCGTCTACCGCCAACACGCCAACCGGCTGAAAAACGCCAGTCTGTAACCTGCACCCGCAGCGGCTTACCGCTGCGGGCCTGTGTGAGAAATTCGAGTGAAGAAACTAATCTGGTTGGCGCCGCCGTTGTTTGCCAGTGGCGCAGCGCTGCTGTTTTACCTCGCAGAACCCGCCTCGACAGTGCCACCGACAGAGCAAAATGCCGCGCCACTGAACAACCTGCCCAGTGCCCGCCAGGCGCCGGGTAAAGCATTGCCCTCCTTGGTCGCCACGCCAGCCAAACAACTGCCAACGGCTATGCCGGCGTCTTTTAAGGGCACGCAGGTGGATGGCGCATTCAGTGTTGATCAGGCTGGCAATCTGCTGATCACCCGCGACATAGTGCAAATTTTTGACTATTTTCTCGCCGCCCTCGGCGAAGACAGCTTGCCGGTAACCCTGGCGCGCCTGGAGGCTTATATCGGCGCCCAACTGCAGCAACCCGCCCAGGGCCAAGCCCGCGAACTGCTGGCGCAATACCTCGACTACAAACGCCAATTGCTGCAACTGGAGCGCGAGCTGCCACAGCTGAGCAGCCTGGCTGCCATGCGCCAGCGTGAGAGCGCTGTACAAGCCTTGCGCGCCCGAGTATTCAGCCCAGAGGTCCACCAGGTGTTTTTTGCCAGTGAGGAAGGTTACAACCAGTTCACCTTGGCGCGCATGGCCGTGCAACAAGACCCAAAGCTCGACGCGGCGGCTAAAGGCCAGGCCATCGACCAGCTGCGCAGCAACTTGCCAGAAGAGCTGCAAGCCAGTGTGTTGCCACAATTGCACAGTGAGTTGCGCGCACAAACCGCCCAGCTACAGGCCGCCGGTGCCAGCCCTGAACAAATCCAGCAACTGCGTCAGCAATTAGTCGGCGCGCAGGCGGCCAATCGGCTGGCCAGCCTCGACCAGCAGCGGCAAAACTGGCAACAGCGGCTGAGCAGCTACCAGCAAGCCGCCGCTGCCATCCAAGCGAATCCAGGCTTAACCACGGCAGATAAGAATGCCGCCGTTAATCGCCTGAGCGATGAGCAGTTCAATCCGCAAGAGCGTTTGCGTTTAGCCGCCAGTGCCGAACTCGCCAACAGCCTAAAAACGCTTCAGTAGACAGCACAATGCCCAGCACGGGTGGCTGGGCGCACTTCTGCGGTGGTCACAATGGTGGTTATCAGGTTGCGTGAAAACGTAGCGAGCGAAGGTTAGGCAAGGCGCAACGCAGCGGAGCGGAGTAACAACCGAAGGTTGACCCGCAGGGCAAGCGAAGCGCAGTCAAAACAGGCGAGGACGCGGAGTTTACGAGTTGTAAATGAGCAGTCCGAGCCTGTTTTTAACGCCGCGTAACCGAGCGCTGTAGTTTTCACACAGTCTGATTAGCCGGCGATACGCCGATCCAGCGATAACTTGCCAGCGCCTTCGATCAGTATCACGGCACTGATCAAAGCCAGGATCATCGCGTATTCAAAGCCGCTTTCGGTAATGAAAAAGCCATTGGCCCAGTGCACGCTAATGATCGCCACCAGCATCGCAATCAGCAGCGAAACCGCAGCTGGACGAACCAGCAAACCAATCACCAGCGCCAGCCCACCAAAGAACTCGGCGCTGCCGGCCAAGGCGGCCATCAGGTAGCCAGGGGTAATGCCGATGCTTTCCATCCACTGGCCGACACCGACCAAGCCGTAGCCACCAAACCAGCCAAACAGCTTTTGCGATCCGTGGGCCATAAAGGTCAGGCCGGCAACCACCCGCAAGAGGCTGATGCCATAACCGGCTTGGGTTCTAAGAAGGCTGTTGAGCAGTGCACGCATGGCGGTAATCCTTAAGATCAGTAATGAAGGATTCGCATACTAGCGAATTTACAGATATTAAAAACCGCATAATACGGATCTAACCAATCGAATTATCTGATTACTTAGCGGCTTTAGCCGGCGTCTTAGGCCGTTCGAGACTCTCTCGCTCGCGGGCAAAGGCCAGCTGGTACTTGTTGACGCTGCTGACATAGCCGACCACGCCCATGCCGACCTGCTCCATCGCCACCCGCTCGACCTGAAAAAACCACTGATTGGGATTCAAGCCGCGCCGACGCGCCTCGGCACGCAGGCCCTGCACCCGCTCCGGGCCCATGTTGTAAGCGGCCAGCACAAAGGCCAAACGCTCCGATTCGGCAATTTGTGGGCTGGCAAAAAAACGCCGGCGCAGCATGCCCATGTACTTGGCCGCCGCCTGCACATTGCCCTCCAGGGACTTGCTGTTGCTGACCCCCACGCTTTGCGCGGCGCTGGCAGTAATTTGCATCAAGCCGCTGGGGGCATTGCCACCGCGAGCCCGCGGATTGAACGACGATTCCTTATAGGCCAGCGCGGCCAAACTCAACCAGTCAAAGTCGTTTTGCAAAGCGTGGCGTTGCAGCAGCGGGCGAAGTTTTTCCAGCTTTTGCCGATCAGCCCGGGCCAGGGGGTTATGCACCCGGTACGCCCGGCGATTAACCCGCAAGAACGCCGCATCCTGATCCGCCGGGCTGACATAGCTTTGCAAAAACCGCTCAAGGGTGGCACCGAGCATCGGCGCCTGGCGCGACAAGTACCAATGCATATCGCCGCGATTATCCAGCTGCAGATGCCGGTCGATGCGCAGCTTGGGCATGACTTTGGCCCAGCGCTCGGCAATCGGCAACTCCACCGCCGTCAGCGGGTAGAGGCCGGCCTGGACCATCTCCAGCACATCTTCCACCGCCAAGCTGGGGTCGGCCCACTCAATTAAAATCGGCGCCAGGTGGCGCGCCGCCAACTGCTGATTAACCTGGCGTATCGCCTCCTCGGCGGCGCTGCCCTGGGCCAGCGTCAGGCTGCGGCCGGCCAATTGTTGCAAGCGTAAATAACGCCGCGCCCCCTTGGCGCTCACCAGCACCACCGGCACCTGCGCATGCAGCGCCCGGCTGGCACTAACCGCTTGCTCCTGGCCTGGGTTAAGCAATTCGCCGGGCACGACTAAGTCACCTTCGCCACGCAGTAACGCCGGCAACAATTGATTTTTCGCCTTGGGAATTAACTTGATGCTGAGCTTGCGGCTGTTGTCGCGATTCAAATACTGCTCGAACGCCCGCAACCGTTGTTGCTCGGTGCCCAGCGCCTGGCCTTTAACTTCTGCCGAGCTGTTGCGACTTTGATTGATCAGCACGCGCAAAACTCCGCTGCTGCGGATCTCGGCCAGGTCATGGGCCGGCGGCGCATTTTTTTCGGCGTGCAGCGACCCGGCCAACCGTGCGGTGGCCGACAACGGCAATAAGGCCAAGAGACAGATCAACAGCCGTCGACGCATCGATTCTCCAAGGTCAGCCAGCAAACGCAGGCCCGCAATAATACCCGCAGGCCGCCGAGGGCTGGCTAAAACGGGTCGCGGAGGTTCGCACAGCGGCTGCCTGCATGCCAGTGCAAGCTTCTCAACTGCATTAATAAACGTTCATAACCATCTGTTAATTAATAACTTATTAATAGACCGATAGCCGTGCGCGGCAGCCTTCACGCCGCCTGTTATGCTGCCCGGCTGGTTACTGAGGGTTCACCATGCAGCTCATCGACATTGGCGTCAATCTGACCCACCCAAGCTTTGCCAACCGCTGCGAGGCGGTGCTGCAGCGCGCATTTGACGCCGGCGTGTGTCAATTGGTGCTGACCGGCACCAGCCTGCCAGGCAGCGAACAAGCGCTGCAACTGTGCGAGCAATTGGACCCCGAAGCTGCGCGGTTATTCGCCACCGTCGGGGTGCACCCCCATGATGCCGGCAGCTGGAATGCCGACACTGCGCGGCAGCTGCACAGCCTGCTCAAGCAGCCCCGCTGCCGCGCCGTTGGTGAATGCGGCCTGGACTTCAATCGCGACATCGCCCCGCGCCCACTGCAAGAAAAAGTCCTGGAACAGCAGCTTGCGCTGGCGGTTGAGTTGCAACTGCCGGTGTTTTTACATGAGCGCGACGCCGACCAGCGACTGCTGGCGATAGTCCGTGAATTTCGCGATCAACTGCCGGCGGCCGTGGTGCACTGCTTCACCGGGGAAAAACGCGCCCTGTTCAACTACCTCGACCTCGACTTGCACATTGGCATCACCGGCTGGGTCTGCGACGAACGCCGCGGCAGTCATCTGCATCCGCTGCTGCGCGAAATCCCCAGCAGCCGCCTGATGCTGGAAAGCGATGCGCCCTATCTATTGCCCCGCAGCCTGCGACCAAAACCCAAGGGCGGGCAAAATGAGCCGGCCTATTTACCCGAGGTGTTGCGCGAAGTCGCCCTGCACCGCGAAGTCAGCCTGGAACTGCTGGCCGAACAAACCAGTGCCTGCGCCCGATTATTCTTCAAACTGCCCAGTATTAGCCTGGCTATTAGTGATACTGACTAAAGCCGGCCAGTACGCAGCCGTTAACCTCATCAGGCCGCCATTGATACCCGTCAACAACACAGGTTGCACGATGTAGAACAATGGCGGCACTTTGCCAGCTGGCAGTCTTACTCACGGATTAAACAAAGGATCATCATGGCCTCCTGGTTAAGTGATTTGTCGCTGAAGTACAAGTTTTGGGCAGTCAATGCGGTGGCTTGCGTCACCCTGTTATTGCTGGTGTTGTATGCCATGCACATTGAACAGCAAGCCGCCAGCCACACGGCGCAGCAGACCGCCCAGGCGCAGGCACAAATACTCAAGGCCTGGCCTGCCGATCAGCCGCCCCCCAAAGCCGCCAACCTGATCAGCTTTGCCAGCGGCGAACGCCCCGTACTGGCCGGTGTGGACACCGCGCAGCTGGGCCGCGCCCAGGGTTGGGTCGAGTTAAATGCGCAAGTCAACGGCCCTGCCGAACTGCTGGTCGGCGCCGTGGTTATCAACCTTGGCACCGACCAGAAGCTCGCCCTGCTGGCCTATGCGCCAAGCTTTGCCCAGGTCTTTCGTCAACAAGCCGCCAGCTATGCTTGGGTGGTATGCATCTTGATGCTGGTGTTGATGGCCTCCTCGCAGCTGTTGATTCGCTTTCTCTTGGCGCAACTCAACAGGCTCAAAGACATGATGCTGCAAGTGGCCAAAAGTGGCGACCTGACGGCGCGGATGTCCAGGGTCAGCGCCGATGAAGTGGGCCAGATGGCCAGTGCCTTCAATGCCATGCAAAGCAGTTTTCAGCGCGTCGTCGGCACTGTCGCCCAAGCCGCCGGCCGCTTGAATGACGATGCCGAGCGCCTGGCCAAGAATATGCAAAATGTCCGCAGCGGCATGCTCGGCCAGCAAAGCGAAACCGATCAAGCCGCCACCGCGATCAATGAGATGTCGGCCACCGTGCAACATATCGCCGACTACACCGCCAGCACCCGCGACCAATCGAGCGCCGCCAACCAACTTGCGGCTGACGGACAAAACGCCGTGCGCCGGGTCGGCGAGTCCATCGCCGGTTTGTCTACCGGCGTGCAACAAACCGCCCAGATGATTAGCCAGCTGGCGGTCGACAGCCAAAAGATCAGCGGCGTGGTCAGCGAGATTCACGGCATTGCCGAGCAGACCAACCTGCTGGCCCTGAACGCCGCCATCGAGGCCGCCCGCGCCGGTGAAATGGGCCGCGGCTTTGCCGTGGTTGCCGATGAGGTGCGCAACCTGGCCAAGCGCGTGCAGGGCTCAACGGACGAGATCACCAAGATGATCGGCGCACTGCAAACCGGCACCCGCGATGCCGTCGACTTTATGCAAGAAAGCTCCTACAAGGCCGACGGCTGTGTGCAGCAAGCCCAGGAAGCCGGGCAGGCCCTGAGCGCCATCACCCAGGCGGTGGCGCAGATGCGCGACAGCAACACGCAAATTGCCGTGGCAGCCGAGCAGCAAAGTCAGGTGGCCGAAGAGATGAACCGCTCCGTGATCAGCATCCGCGATGTCACCGAGCAAACCGTGCAGCAAACCCTGGACTCGGCCGCCACCAGCGATCAACTGGCCGGCTTGGCCGGCGAATTGAGTAAAGCCATTCGCCAGCTCAAGGTGTAGAGCGCCTCAGCCCCATCAGCCGCCGGGTGATGGGGCTGTCCATTGTTAACGCAGCATCACGCGCGAAGCCCGCAGTAGTTTTTCAACGGTCTGTTAAGCAAATACCGTGACCGTTTGCCGGCTCAGGGCCAGCAACTCGCCGCTGGGGCTCCAGAGTCCGGCGGCGATGTGTCCATAGCCATCGCGGGCGTGCTCGACTTGCGCGTGGTACATGCACCAGTCGAGCGTGCTCAAGGCCGGGAATGGCTGCATAAACTCAATGGTCCAGGTCAAGGAGCTGCCTGCCGCCGGCGCACTCAGGTGCGGCAATACCGCCGGTGGCCAGGCATCGACCAACGCCAGCAAGTGGGTTTCATTGAGCGTCTCGACCGGATCATGCTCGCGCAGCCGCACCCAACCACCCATTTCCCGCGACTTGTTATTGCTGAATGGCATACCGCCAACCGCCCAGCGCATGGCCAGGTGCCGGGTAAATTCAGGCGTTACGTTTTCGATATAGGGCAGTTCCTGGCACTCGGCGGCCGGCTTCATCACTGGCGCAGCCAAGGCCGGCACGGCAATAACCGAGTCGCGGGCAGCGCCAAAGCTGCCTTGCACCAGCGTCACCACCTGACCATTCTGCACGGCGCGGCCCAACACCTGGCTGACCGCCTTGCCTTCGCGCAACACCTCGGCCTCAAAGCTCACTGGCACGTCCAAGGCCAAGGGGCCGACAAAGGTCACCGCCAAGGAGCGCACCGGTCGCCCCGCCGGCACCTTGGCCTGCATGGCTTCAAACACCAAGGCCACGGCCAACCCACCGAAACCGGCGCGGCCCTGCCCCCACGTGGCGGGCACCTGCATGGTTTGCGGGTTGCTGCGTACGATTTGAATCAATTGATAAAACGTCATGCGGACCTCGGCGAATAGACTCAAGGTCGATCCTAGCGGATGCCGTGTGCGCAGTGGTAGCGGGCAAGCAGGACAGTTAAGCCAATAGTGCGCAGTATTAACGAGAGCTGCCGTGGAATAGGCGCTGTAGTTTGCGCAATTTCTGCTCACTCAGCTGCTCGGCCTGCGCCAGCCCGGCTTGCCAGGTGCTGACCAAGGGCTGCAGATCACTCTGCTGCTGGGCGCACGCCAGCCATTGCAGGTGATCATGCCAGCCCCCCAAGGCACTTTGCGCCGCAATTAAAGCCGTCAGCTGGGGCTTACTGAGCAGTTTGAAACGGGGATAGGCTTGCGCGCCGTAGCGCAGCCGTTTGATCAACAAACGCAGGCGATGCCGATCGGTGCCTGGCTCATATAAAGCCCGTTGCAGGCGCTTGCGGTTCTTCGCCAAGC
>MHZN01000095.1 GCA_001830395.1 Pseudomonadales bacterium RIFCSPLOWO2_12_59_9
CTATCAGCTGGTCATCGTCATCGCCGCCATACAATTCGTCATCCCCGCCGGCGCCGAACAGCGTGTCGCTCCCGACCCCGCCTTGCAGGCTGTCACGACCGTAATCGCCTCCCGCTTCCTCCAGTCCGTCGCCAGTCAACTGGTCATTACCCTCAGCGCCGAGCAAGAGGTCATTGCCGCCATTGCCGAACAACCGGTCATTGCCCTTGCCACCATCAAGTAGATCATCGCCCTGCAGGGCCGCAGCAATTTTGCTGTTGTCGCCCGACAAGTCATCGTCGTCATCGCCGCCGTAGAGGATGTCGTTGCCGCCATCGCCGCTCAGCGTGTCGTTGCCTGCGCCCCCTGCCAGATAGTCATCGCCATCCTGCCCGGTGGGCGTGATGCCCGCGTCCCCCACCAGCACATCGGCACCCTCGCCACCGACCAGAAAATCGCTGTCCACCCCGCCAAACTGGACATCATCGCCACTACCGCCATCGAGGAAATCCTGGCCATTCTGGCCGAAGAGCCAGTCAGCGCCTGAACCACCATAGATAAAATCACCGTCCAGACCGGTGTCAGCCATAGCCTGTGGCCAGACGTTGCTGGGGATCACCGAATAGGTCGTCACCTCAGTTTGCGGGTCGAACACGACGGCCCTGGTTAAACTCCAGTCGGCGCTACCGCCGGCTCCGACCAAGGCATCCCCGTAAATCACATCGTCACCGGCACCACCCAGCAGCACATCCCGCTCACTGCCACCGAGCAGCAGGTCATTGCGCACCGAGCCCACCACAAAGTCGGTGCCCGCGTTGCCGGACAATAAATCGCCCTTTTCGGCGATGCCATTGTCGAGGTCATTAACCGCAAAGGCCTCAGCATCAGTGAGCTCTTCATCGCCGTAGAGGCGATCGTTGCCCGCGTGACCATAGCCCCGGTCTTGCCCTGCACCACCAATAACGGTGTCATTACCCGCCCCGGCGTAGAGCAGGTCATCGCCCACCCCGCCATCCAGCACATCGTCGCCACCGCGCCAGGCATCCAGAAAATCGTCACCGCCAAGGCCCAGCAGCTTGTCGTTGCCGACGCTGTCGTAGAGCGTGTCATCCCGGTTGGCTTCGTCGCCTGCGCAAAGCACATTGTCCAGATCGTCGGTGTCGGTTTGTCCCCCCTCTTCTTCAGCGTTGAAATCAATCGGCTTCTTATCGCCCGTAATAACCCGATCAACATTGGTCGTAGCCGGCGCATCGGCATCGCTCAGATGAATGCCGAACTTGCCCTCACTCCAGCCTTGCACGGTCACCGTATTGGCCCCAACACTGATCACCAAGTTTTGCGTGGCACCCAGATCGACCAGCGTGTAGGTCACGTAATCGTCTTGCCACTGCTGCGCACCAAGGCTGATGGCCTTGCCGCCAGCCAGTGTGTGGCCCTGATACTTGAGCGAGCCGCCATCGGTATCGACGATAGTGTCGTTACCGGCACTGCCGTCGATGACATATTCATCTTGGCCTTCGCCGCCCTCCAGGCGATCACTGCCGGAGCCGCCGGTGAGAATATCCGCCCCAATTCCGCCGATCAGCGTGTCGTTGGCACTGCCACCGTCCAGATTGTCGTTGCCGGACATACCCATAAGCGTGTCACTGTCCGCGCCACCGTCGAGGTTGTCGCTGCCGCTGCCGCCCTCAAGATAATCCTTGCCGCCTTCGCCCTTGAGGACGTCGTCGCCGCCCATGCCGTAGAGGCGGTCGCTATTGCCCGCACCAACTAAGGTATTGCCATTGTCATCACCAAACAAAAAACGGCGTGCATTAGGGTCGTTAAACGTACTGCCTACAGAGAGATGCTCGCCAGAGGCCGTATCAGAAAAATACAGATTCAAGCCACTGCCTGCGGCCACCGGAAGAAAATCCTCGCCCTCTGCGGAACGAGTCTTAATGACCCAAGACAACATCTCGGCGCGATCACCTATCCACTCTTGAGTAAGCGAGCCTTGGCCTGTGCTTTCATCATAAAGTTGTAGTTGTACCGCCAAATTCGAATAGTTGGCGCCGACGATGGCATAAGGTTTCAGTTCTAGCAGCGCGCGCCGCACGGCTAAGCCTTCATCATTGTCGTGCAAAGCCAGTTCGGTCGTCGGCCCAGAAGATTGGCCGACCAAGTCACGGATGCCGAATTTATTGGCGAGAGAAGTATCGTTAATCAGTGCAGTCGCATTAATAAATAAATCTCGAACATCACCCTCACGGCTTGGCTCGCTACCGCTGACTAATAGCGAACGAATATCATCGACATATTTACGGGCATCCTCTTCCTGCGGCGCCGCACTGGCGATATTCAGCAATGAGGCAAGTGTTTCATCATCACCAACGCCAGCCAGCAAGAAGCCAAGGACATAGCCACCGCTAGTTTCATATTTGAACGGGTTATTCTCAACAGTATAAGGAAGCGTTGAAAGCCCCAGGCCAGAGTCACGATCAAGCCATTCGCCATCGCCAAAACGAAACACACCAATAACTTTTCCGGAGCTGTCCTTGTAGATGCTCAACGCTTCATTTTGAATGCTGGTGGCGTAAGACGAACCGCCAGCGGCGGCAATCAATTGCGCCTGCTGCTGGGTGATGCCGAATTGTATGCCGGAGTCCGTAGTTTCGCGGGCCAGGGCTTTGACCGTCTCCATCAGAACATCATCATTAAGATACTTCAGCGCCTCACTAAATTCCCCGATCAGCACATAGTGGGCGGCGAGAAAGAAATTCCCCGGAAACATAAAAGCCAACCGATCATCTTGAGCGCCATTAGCAAACTTCCACGCTTCGTTAGCATTTCGGTAGGCCTGGAGCTCTGTTGGAGAGTTATAAGACACGCTTCCATCATCATGATGTATCTCAGTAAACCCAGCCAATTCAGCAGCAAGTATCCAATCCGAAAACGCTTCGATCGAATAACTCGGGTATATCCCAGGGTATTGCACTTGAAGCGCCGCATTTAAGCTAATGGCAACCCCGCCGACCAATGGGCCGCTACCCGTGGAAATTTGTGCGGTATTTAAAAATGCTGGATTGCCGGTTTTTTCCGCCAACAACAGATAAGCGGCACCACGATTTCCTGCAGCCTGGTAGGCGTGAATCTGCGCCATGTCCGCTTCGCTCAGGTCCTGAAAGTGAGTTGGATCGTTATCAAGCACATGCCCCTGCATTCGATCGGGGAAAAAAGCCCCCAATAGATTCATTTCTATGACCAGCTTGGAAAATTCGACGAACTCTACAGCACCAACAACAGCATCCAAAATAGACATAACCCTCTCCTAAATTTTATTTAATTTGATATTGCAAGATATAATCACGAATACGCTTATCGTATTTCACCCATGAGCCATCAAGGAAATACTTACCATCAATTGAGTATTCAAGCTCCGCACCTGAAGCCACCCGACTAATCACATGACATATTGGAGACTTTCTCTCTCCATGGACAGTAATTGGCTTATTACATGCAACATAAGCTAATTTGTATTTTTCTGAGAAAAAAAGTTGCGGTCTTGCATCACATCTCACAGCCGGATCTATATGAGCAGACCTATCCGGCGCAGTAACATCCTGACCATCCTTCCATATGGAGCGGCAAATCAAGTCATCATACATTACGGTACCTGGCACAGTGGTCTCGACTATTGAATAGTCAACCGGAAATCCGGTATAACGCCCCCAGCGCTCTAGCCCTCTAGCCAGAAATTGATCCCACTGCTCAGTTGGGCGCGCACTAGAAATATAAACATCTCCATAAGGTGGCGAGGTGTAACTAGTAGATTTTCCATCATCAGGCCTTACATCCTTGTAGCTCTTAATTGGCCTGATTGAATCAGCCGTCACCATCATTAAAAGCCTGACACGCATCTCATAACGAGTTAGCCGATCATCACCACGCAAACGCTGCGGTATTTTCATCGTAAACACGGTACTGGCTGGGTCTGGGTAGCTACAGATTTTTTTTACCGGCGAGTCGCAAGGCTCTTCTTTCTCATAGAGCGTTAAGCCGATTTCGCGCAGCGCATCATAGTCATGCCGTGCGAGCCAGGTTTTGATGGGGGTATATTTTTGATATACCTGAAAAACAATACCTGCAAGCAACACCAGGCTGAGTATTCTGTTTTTCTTTATCCAAGCCATGCAGCGCTCTATTATTTTTACCATCATCAAAGTAACCTCAGGGAAGAATATAAAACTGAGCGAACCATCATCACAAGCAGAGGGGGCCAGGTCTTACATTTGACATTTTGTAGCTGTTTTGCTCGCCTGCAAAATGCAAGACCTGACCCCGCGCTCCATAGGCGCAGTGAGCCGAATCGGCATCGGTGAACCACTTTTCGGCTTTCTGCAGCATCAGGCCGTAAAACTTGGCAGCAGTCGGGCGGTCTGGATCAACTAAATCTGCCGCCAGCAGATCGTAGTGACTTGCGTAGCCGCTCAGTCCCAGAGGGTCGTCAGCGTTACTGCTGCTGCACAAATAATCGTTCAACAGGGTGATGGCCGTGGCCAGTTTGAAGTTTGCCGGGCCAAGATCGGCCAATGCCGGATGCAGCACCTTGGCATCAAGCCCATGCTCGTCCAGCTGGTCAGCCGCGCGAAGCGCTTCGTAATCGGCCAGAAATTGCTCATGCGTACGGGGATTTATCAACGCAACAGCAACTAAAATCTCGGCTGTCGGTATTCCGATCAAAAGCGCAGCGGCAAAGGCAGCGGGATCGAGGGATGACAACGCATAATCATCGAATAAAGATTGAGAGGTCTCACTGGCAAGATAGCTGGTGTTCTCCTCGGCCATGGCACCGACGAGGGCGCCGGCAGAGACGCCTAATACATCGACGGCAATTTTGATGGCCTCCTGCTGCTCTAGCGTATTAAGCCAATCGAACGAAGCTGGATTATAAATTTGATCAACGGTACCGCCGAGATAGCTAGTAGTGGTCATTTTTGCTTCTTCCTTGAGGGCTGAGAGTTATGCAGCACGGCACATACGAATAAACCAATACGTGTCCAGTTGCCGGTACACGCACTCACCTTTTTTCCAGTTACGCGGATAATTTGTCAGATCGGGGAGCAAGCGATCAGCCGATTTTTCATATTGCTCCGGGGTCTGTGGCGCAAGCTTGTTCCAAGACACCCCCGGCCACAGCTTGTTGTCGTGAGTGCGCGCAACCGCTGGGATGTAGAGCAGACTCTTCCAGATGTGGTAATCCGCCGGGTAGCGCAGCGGACGTTGACGGTAGCGCAAGTCAATCATGTCCACTTGCAGAGCCTCGAACTGCTGTAAGGCGTAACGCCCCTCTGCGGTTCCGGCATTGATCTGATGTAGCTTCTCAGCCCATTCGAATGAGTAAGGATCAGGTGTCCACCAGCCCATCGTGTTACTTACCCGACCCACCCCGGCCCGCTGCTTGATGGCCTGCACCTCCAGCGAGTCATCCCACTGCACCCTTGATTGCCCCGGCAGTGGTTCAGGGGCGCTGTAATAGGCCTTGATCAACGTCTCAAGATCCGCTCGATGCAGCTGAAAGTTGCCGATTATCTCTTCGTCACTGGGCAACGGATTGACGAACAGCAAACGCCAGATGCTGAACGCCAGCAGCGCCACTGGCAGGGCATATAACGGGGCGCGCCAGGCGCTTTGCTGAATACCGCACGCCCGCGCCAAAACAGGCACCCACAGCCGCATCGTCAGCGTGGCCGTTAATGCCGGAAATAGCAGGCCAAGCAGCAAGATTTTTTCCAGAGTACTCATGCCGTCTCCCCGTTAAATTCAGTGATTCCCGCGCCAGCGATAGGTACGCTCTCGATTACGTTAAATTTGTGCTCCGCCGCTCGACCTGAAGTGTTTGTCCAACAATTCAAACTCCCATCCAGCAAGTCAAGATAACGACTGACACCAACCTCCAATCCATATGCGCCCGCCGAACTCTGCGCCTGCGCTCTTATCCCGCGACACTGTTCTGGATTGTTCAGCGCAGCCAATACCGTCTCGGCAATCTTGGCTGAATCAAAGAACTCCACCAGCAAGCCATTTTCTCCATCACGAATCACTTCCCGCACCGGCGCGGTATCCGAACCAATAATCAGGCAGCCGCTGGCCATGGCTTCCAGCAGCGACCAAGACAACACAAAGGGATAGGTCAGGTAGATATGCGCCGCCGAAACTTGCAGCACTTGCTTGTAGGTTTCGTAGGGCACCTTGCCGAGAAAGTGCACGCGGTTTAGATCCAGCGGCTGCTCTACCGGAAACAGTTCCGCCAGCAACTTGCTGCGCCAGTTGGGCGCATCTTTGGGTTGGCTGCCGTAACTGACGCCATCGCCGCCGACTATCACTACTTGGCAGCTGGGGTGCTGTTTGAGCAGTTGCGGCAGCGCCCGCATAAAGCTGTGAAAGCCGCGATAGGGCTCCAGATTGCGGGCGACGTAGGTGACTATCGGCATGCCGGCGCGCAGCACGCCGCCATTGGGCAACTGCAAGGTAGCCTCGGGATCTGGCTGCAATGCGGCGGTGTCGATGCCTTCGTGAATGACCCGGATCTTGTCCCGGTAAGCCGCCGGATGCAGGCTGTGCTGCCATTGGGTTGGGGTAATGGCCTGATCGCAATTTTCCAGGTTGAGCAGGTGCAAGGCGTTGCGCGAGCGGATGCGTGCGGCGCCATCGATGCCCAGCGGGAACTCCGGATCGAAGTTCGCATCGGCACCGTGCGAGTGGTAGTAGAACTCGCAAAAATGAATCAGGCGGGTCTCGGGGAACGCCTCTTTGACATACAGGGTTTCGCCCCAGCCGGGGTGGGCGACTATCACATCGGGCCGGTAGCCTTTGCGTTTGAGGTCCAGCAGCAGGCGTAAGACTTCTTGCCCATGCAGCACGGCATCTTCAAACGAGCGCACATAGGGGTGTGTGCCGGCATTGGCCGAACGATGCGGCTTATAACGCAGCAGCCGCACGCCCGGCAGCCCAGGCGCGGTATCGCGACCGATGGCCAGGACCTCGACACCCGGCTGATTGGCCAGATGCTGGGCAATGTGTTTGAACTGTCCGGGGAAGTTCTGGTGGATAAACAGCACCCGCATACCGCTGCTCCCTGCATACATATTGTTATTGGATTTGGTGGGTTATGCCGCTTCGCGTCTAACCCACCCTACCGCTCTTCGAGACTTTCGCTGGCGTACTGCTGCAACGGGCTCAAGAAGTAATCAATCACCTTGCGTTTATCCGTCTTCACTTCCGCGCGCACCGCCATGCCGGCCGACAGGGGGATTTGTTGGCCGGCGACCTTGATGCTGTTTTCTTTCAGCTGAATGCGGGTGCTGTAGAGCAGGCCGCGTTTTTCATCTTCGATGGCGTCGTTGGAGATGCTGACTACCGTGCCGTGCACCACGCCGTATTTGGTGAAGGTGAAGGTCTCGACCTTGATTTCCACTTCTTGGCCTGGACGGACGAAGCCGATGTCTTTGTTCTCCAGCATGGCCTCGACTTCCATCGGCTGGTCGCTGGGCACTATGACCATCAGCGGCTGGGCCTCGGTGACCACGCCGCCGTCGGTGTGGATCGCCAGCTGCTGCACGGTGCCGTCCACTGGGGCGGTGAGGCGGGTCAGCCTGTTGCGTTGTTCGGCTTTCTTGAGTTCTTGCGCCAGGGCGGCGACCTTCTGATCCGACTCATGCTGCAAGTCGAGCATGGCGCGGCGGGTCTGGGCCAGTACGCCTTGCTGGCGGCGTTCGGCTTCTTTCTTCGCGCCGAGCAGTTCTAGCACCCGGGCTTGCTGCACCAGCAGGTCGCGCTGCTGGTCCAGCCGCGCTTGCTCCTTTTCCAGCCAGGCGTGCTTGCCGAGGATGCCT
>MHZN01000096.1 GCA_001830395.1 Pseudomonadales bacterium RIFCSPLOWO2_12_59_9
GCGTAACCCTACCTGCGGATGAGGAACTGAAGATGAACGCAAAAGTCTGGCTGGTAGGCGCAGGTCCCGGTGATCCGGAGCTGCTGACCCTGAAAGCGGTTAAGGCCTTGAATCAGGCCGATATAGTGATGATCGACGACCTGGTCAATCCGGCCGTGCTGGAGCATTGCCCGACTGCGCGGGTCATGCCGGTGGGCAAACGCGGCGGTTGCCGCTCCACGCCGCAGGCCTTTATCCATCGCCTGATGCTGCGTTATGCGCGCCAGGGCAAATGCGTGGTGCGCCTGAAAGGCGGCGACCCGTGTATTTTCGGCCGCGGCAGCGAGGAAGCCGATTGGCTGCAGCAGCACGGCATCGAAGTGGAAATGGTCAACGGCATCACCGCCGGCCTGGCCGGAGCCACCAATTGCGGTATCCCCCTGACGTTGCGCGGCGTGGCCCGTGGCGTGACCCTGGTCACCGCCCACACCCAGGACGACAGCAGCCTGAACTGGGCCGCCTTGGCCCAAGGCGGCACCACCCTGGTGGTCTATATGGGCGTGGCCAAGCTGCCGGAAATTCTCGAAAGCCTGCTGGCTGGCGGCATGCGCGGCGATATGCCGGTGGCGCTGATCGAGAATGCCTCACTGCCGCAGCAGCGCGAATGCCGCAGCAATCTGGCCGCCATGCATCAGGACGCCCTGGATTTCAAGCTGAAGAGCCCCGCCATTCTGGTGATTGGCGAAGTCGCAGCCGCAGCACAGATGCTCGCAACTGCCATAAGCGCCTAACTACTTCGCGCTCCTGCGGAGCTGTGACCCTTGCCCGCCGCCCCCTCAGCGGGCTTTTTTTCTTGCTGAGGTTTTTACGGACAAAGAAATTGTCTGGAACAATTTCTAACGTCGCGCAGCGACGGCCCGCAGGGTGGCCACCAGGGATGGCGGGCCATAAAGAAATTGTCTGGAGCAATTTCTAACGTCGCACCGCGACGGCCCGCAGGGTGGCCGCCAGGGATGGCGGGGCATAAAGAAAAACCCGGCCGAGGCCGGGTTTTCTTTGTAGCCAGATCTATTACTGCTTGGTCTGAGCTTCTACTTCAGCCTCTACGCGACGGTTAACCGCGCGGCCAGCATCGGTGGCGTTGTCGGTAACCGGACGGGCTTCGCCGTAGCCAGCAGCGTTAACGCGACCAGCTTCTACACCGTACTGATTAACCAGTACGTCACGAACGGCATTGGCACGACGCTCGGACAGGCTCTGGTTGTAGGCATCGGTGCCCTTGGAGTCGGTGTGACCTTCAACCACTGTGGTGGTTTGCGGGTACTGCTTCATGAAATCGGCCAGGTTCTTGATATCGCCGTAGCTTTCTTCTTTGACGCTGGATTTGTCGAAGTCGAATTTCACGTCCAACTCGACACGAACCAGTTCCACCGGCTCTTCGGCGGCAACCGGCTCGGCAACCGGAGCCGGAGCAGGAGCAGCTTCTACGACCTCAGCAACCGGCTTGCTGCCGCCGCCGAAGTTCATACCGACACCGACGCTTGGAGCCCACTCGGTGTCGCCTTGGTCGATGTTGTACTGAGCTTCAACGCCAGCACGGGCATAGAAGTTGTCGGTGAAGAAGTACTTGGCACCGCCGCCAAGGTTGGCGAAAGTGGAGCCGTTACGCTCGTTACGGCCACTTTGACCGATGCTCTGATCCGAGAAACCGGCGGAAACGTAAGGGCGCAGCGCGTCGCCTGCATTGTTGAAGTGATACAGGGCGTCCAGGGCAGTGTTCGAGCCCTTGATGTTACGACCGTCTTCGCCACGGGCGTTGTGCACTTCGTCGTAGCCCAGACGCAATTCGACGGCGTCGGTCAGGTAGTAACCGATGCTGCCACCGAACAGGTTGCCGTTGTTCTTGAAGTCACGAGCGCTGTCGAAGATTTCCTTCTTGGCGAAGCCCTCCACTTCGACAGCGCCTTGACCCTGAGCCAGCACGCCGAGAGAAGCAGAGGCCAGCAGGGAGCCAACGACAACGCCTAAAGTGTTTTTCAATTTCATTCCTAAATCCCTATCTTGGTGGTCAGTAAGTTGTCTGACAAACACAAGACAACTCAGCCGGCAATTCTATCTGAATTAACCCGGCACTTCGACCCACCTCACCCCACTAAGTTTCGGGATTGACGGAAAACTTTTCACGCAAGCGATCGAGCGCGCGCTTATAGCGCATCTTCGTGGCGCTCAGACCCATGTGCATGATGTCGGCGATTTCCTGAAACTCCAGCTCTGCGACAAAACGTAGCACCAGAATTTCCCGGTCAATCGGGTTGACATGCACCAGCCAACGGTCCAAGCCACTGCGCTCTTCGACTTTCGGAGTTTTATCCTCCGAGGCTTCTTCCAGCGGGTCCAGACTCAAGGCATCGATAAGACGGCGCTTGCGGCGTTCTTTGCGGTATTGGGTGATGCATTCGTTATAGGTAATGCTGTACAGCCAGGTTTTGAACTTGGATTTACCCTCAAAGTTCTTAAGGCCATATAGCACTTTAAGCATGACCTCTTGGCAGACATCGTCCGCGTCACGCTCATTGCCTAAATACCGCGCGCACACATTGAACAAGGTGCGCTGATAACGGCGCATCAACTCTTCGTAGGCGCGGGTTATATGAAACAACTCGTCATGGGCACGCGCCACCAACTCTTCGTCCGAGAGTTCGCGGGGGTCGTAACGCAAAGACACAGGTTGGGCTTTATTCAAAACGAGTCGGGCCGACAGTCAGGACAAAGGCCGCCGCAGTCTGAGCAAAGCAGACTGCGGGGTTGGCGGCATACAATAGCAGGGATTGCACTAGCTGGGATGACGCCTTAGCGACTGCTTACCCGCTGCTCGAGCAAGGTACGATTGGCCACAGAGACCAGCTCGCCGCTATCGGTCAGCAGTATGGTCTTAACCGTACCGATTTCCTCTATCTGCCCTTCGACCTCGCCAACCTGAACCTGTTGCCCGACCTGATACAGCTCACGCACATAGATGCCGGCAAGAATTTGCCCGGCAATTTCCCGACTACCCAAACCCAGCGCCAGCGCCACGGCCAGACCGACCGAGATCAGCACGATGGCGATCACGTTGTTGAGCAGGTCGGTTTTGACTTCGAGTTGGCCAATGGCCACCGAAATACTGATGATGATCACCAGGCCCTGGGCCACTCGCGAGAGGCCGTGGGCATATTCCAGGCCCACTCCTTCGGCAGCGCCACGCACCAGACCGCTGACCAGCTGGGCCAAGAGCACACCGGCCAGCAGCACCAGTGCCGCACCGAAGACTTTCGGCAGGTACAGCGCCAGCGCATCCAGGGTCGAAGAGACCCGCTCCAGGCCCAGCGATTCGGCGGCCGAAACCAGAAAGATCAGCAGCACGAACCAGTAGACGATCTTGCCGATCAGGGTCGACACCGGCACCTGGATACCGGCGCGGCCCAGCAGCTTGGTCAGGCCGGTGCCGGCCATCAGGCGGTCCAGGCCAATCTTGCCGAGCAGTTTGGACAGCAGGGTGTCGAGCAGCTTGGCCACGACGAAACCCAGCAGCACCAGGATCAGCGCGACGAACAGATTGGGGATAAAACCGGCGACCTTGGTCCAGAGGGCGGTCATCGCGGCAATCAGGCTTTGAGTCCAGGGATCGAGTTCCATTTCAGTCAGCCTTATCAGTAGAACTAAGAGAAGATTTATGCCGAGCAACCGGCGAAAGATGCGCGGCACCGCTATTGAGCGCGATCATCAGTGCGCCCAGGCAATGCCCCATCAGGGTAAACAGGTCACCGGCGCCCACTTGGCGGTTGGCGGTCTTCAAAACGCGGTGCAAACAGGCATCGTCGTCGTGATTGGACTCGGATGACTTGAGCAAATCACGCAGCGATTCTTCAAAGGGGTCGTGCATTGCGCACCTCACAGGACGTGACGGCTAGACGAGTTGATTGGCCAGGGAGTCACATCAAGCCAAGCGTAACCGGCGTAGCAACCACCATTGGCCAAGGGCGACAGCAACCATCAGCACGCAGGCAAGCGCAAAACCATAGGGACTGTTGGCGCCAGGAATACCACCAACATTGATGCCCAACAGCCCGGTGAGGAAGGTCAGGGGCAAAAACACCCCGGCGATAACGCCGAAACGGTACAGGGTGCGATTCATGCGCTGATCCATGCGCCGGTTTTCCGCCTCCAGCACCAGACTGACGCGCTCGCGGCTCAGCTCGAGTTCTTCCAGATAACGGGTCAGGCGGTTATTCAGCTCATTCCAGTAGTCCGTATCGCCGCTGACGAACCAGGGCAGCTGGCTGCGCGCCAGTTGCTCATAGATATCCCGCTGCGGCGCGAGAAAACGCCGCAAGCTGGCGGCGCGCCGGCGTATCCGCAGAAGTTTGGCATGATCGGGCACCAAGCGTTGCTCGGCATCGACCCTCTCTTCCTGCTCATCGACCTGCTCGGACAGTTGAGCCACCAACGTTTCGACCTTATCCGTCAAGTAATGCGCCAGACTCAGGATCACTTCGGAGGCGGATTTCGGCCCATTACCCATTGCCAGCTCGGCGATCAACTCTTCGGTGGCGCGCAACGGACGCAGGCGCAGGGAAATCACCCGGCGGGCATCGGCAAAAATACGCACCGAGACCATATCCTCGGGCTCCGCCCCGGGGTTGAGGTTGACCCCGCGCAAAAACAGCAAGAGCTCATGCTCAGGCAGCGGCAGCAGGCGCGGACGGGTGTTTTCTTCGAGCAACAGATCGCAGGCGAAGGGGCTCAGGCCGCTGTCACGGCGCAGCCACTCCTGGGTTTGCGCATGGCTGCGATCCCAGTGCAGCCACAGGCTTTCCTGCTCACTCAAGTGCAGCTCGCGCAATTGCTGGCGGGTAATAGCACGCGCGCCACCCTGACCATCGAGGACAAAGGCATGCACCAAGCCCTGCTGGCCGCTGTCTTCCTCATGCATTGCGGCTACCGGCAAAACGACTTACTCCGGCATCTGCAGCGCAGACGGCGAGATGATCACACCGTTATTGTCGGCATACAGGAATTGGCCCGGACGGAACGTCACCCCACCGAAGGTCACGGCCACATTCAGGTCGCCGATGCCGCGCTTGTCGGTTTTCATCGGGTGGCTGGCCAATGCCTGAATGCCCAGATCGGTCTGCGCCAGGACGTCGACATCACGCACGCAGCCATAGACGACTATGCCTTCCCAGCCATTCTTCGCGGCTTTCTCCGCCAGCATGTCGCCGAGCAAGGCGCGGCGCATGGAGGCGCCACCATCGACCACCATCACCTTGCCCTTGCCCGGCTGCTCGACCTGTTCCTTGACCAGCGAGTTGTCCTCGAAGCACTTGATGGTGACTATCTCGCCGCCAAAGGAGTCGCGACCGCCGAAGTTGCTGAACATCGGCTCGACCACTTGCACCAGCTCCGGGTAGGCGTCACACAGGTCAGGGGTGATGTAGTGCATGGTAGAACTCCTTAAGTGTTGAAAGATCGTGGTTTACAGATCGATGCCGACGCGGTCGGCCTCATAAGCCAAAGGCAAGTAAGCAAGGCCCGGGCACTGGGCATTCAACGCCCGACCGCTGGCCAGTTCAAATTCAATGCCGTGCCTGGCGCAACGCAGCACGCCAGCGGTCAGGGTTGCGTTATGCAAAGGCGTACCTTGATGCGGGCAGCGATTTTCCAGCAATAGGGTGCGACCTTCGACCACCAGCAACAGCAAGCTACGCCCCTGCACCTGAAAAACCTGTCGATAACCTTCTTCAAGGTTGAGCAAACGCTCAAGGGCAATAAACATCGCACCTCCAGCACCGCATAAAATGACCGAGATAGCGCTTAGCGTCCGATACTAGCCGCAAGCTCATTCGGCCGAAATGGCTTCCCGCTCAAGTTCGCCACTCTCGACCTCAGCCGCGATCTGCGGGCTCTTGCGCAGCCATTGCTCCACCAGCGGCCACACCTCGCGCTGGGCCTCTTTGCTGACCAGCATTTCGACATGACCAAAATCGCTGTGAAAACCATGCTTCTTGCCCAGACAGAGGAACTCGCTCAAGGGCGAGCCAAACTGTTCGAGCAATTTACGGCAGGCCCAGGCCGGGTCCTGGCTATCGCCCACGGCCGCCACGGCCATCACCGGCACCCGCACCTCGGCCAAACCGGCCCACCAGTCGCGCTCGGCATCGCCGAAACGGCCGAACAGACCATGCCAGCGCAGGCTCTCGATGGCCAGGCTGATCGGTTCATCTTCCGGGCCGCGCTTGAGCCTGGGCCCGGAAATCACCGAGAAGCCCTTGAGCAACAGGCGACTGCCCCACTCCACCGGTGGCAATTTCAGCGGCCAGTAGACCCGACTGATCTGGCTGCCGAACAGCACGCTGGAGGCGATTCTCGACTCATCCAGATAGCGCCCACCCAGCGCCCCCGCCAGGGTTATCCCGCCCAGGGAATGGCCCAGCCAGTGGGCTTTCTGCGGGTTCAGCTCATGGACGAAGTCGGCAATCGCCGGCAAGTCATAGCGCACATAGTCGCTGACCCTGTTGCGCTTGTAGTTGCGGTTGCGCGGCGACAGGCCATGGCCGCGCATCTCGGCGATCCACACGTCAAAACCGGCCCGCGCCAGCTGCGGACCGAGACCTATGCACTTGGGTGAATACCAGAAACGCCGGTTGGAGAAACTACCCGGCAGCAGGATCACCGGCACGCCGCGATCCTGCTCATGCCCAGCACGCCCCAGGCGCGTCAACGCCAGCTCGACGCTGCTATCCGGGCTATTGCCGGGCTTGAGACGGTAGACATCCTCGCTCAAATCACCGCGAAACTCCGCGCTGATCAAGGCGACGGGAAAAAGCTCACTGCTGCTTTGCATCTATCTTCGCTCTGGTACAAAAAATTGCCGGGAGCAATTTTTCACGTCGCTAGCGACGGCCCGAAGGGTGGTCGCCAGGGATGGCAGACCACAAAAACGCCAGGAGCGTTTTTGCGCGCAAGCCCCGGAGGGGTGAAGCACATGGATGTGCTGAACACAAAAAAGGGCAGGATCGACCCGCCCTTGACTAGGGAATTAACTGAGTATCAGGCGGGCTGGACTTCGGCGAGGAAGAACCAGGTGTCCAACACCGAGTCTGGGTTGAGCGACACGCTTTCGATGCCCTGCTCCATCAGCCATTTTGCCAGGTCCGGGTGATCCGATGGGCCCTGGCCGCAGATGCCGATGTACTTGCCGGCCTTGTTACAGGCCTGGATGGCGTTGCTCAGCAGCTTCTTCACCGCAGGGTTACGCTCGTCGAACAGGTGCGCGACTATGCCGGAATCGCGGTCCAGGCCCAGGGTCAGCTGGGTCAGGTCGTTGGAACCGATGGAGAAACCGTCGAAGAACTCGAGGAACTCTTCGGCCAGGATGGCGTTGGACGGCAGCTCGCACATCATGATGATCTTCAGGCCATCCTGGCCACGAGCCAGACCGTTGGCGGCCAGTAGGTCGACCACCTGACTGGCTTCGCCCAGGGTGCGCACGAAGGGCACCATGATCTCGACGTTGGTCAGGCCCATCTCGCCCCGCACCTTCTTCAGTGCGCGGCATTCCAGCTCGAAGCAGTCACGGAAGGATTCGCTGATATAGCGCGAGGCGCCGCGGAAACCGAGCATCGGGTTTTCTTCTTCCGGCTCGTAGAGCTTGCCGCCGATCAGGTTGGCGTATTCGTTGGACTTGAAGTCCGACAGCCGCACTATGACCTTCTTCGGCCAGAACGCCGCGGCCAGGGTGCTGATGCCCTCGACCAGCTTCTCGACGTAGAAGCCTACCGGATCGTGGTAACCGGCGATGCGCTTCTCGACGCTGTCCTTGATCTCCGGCGGCAGACCGGCGAAGTTCAGCAGCGCCTTGGGGTGCACGCCGATCATGCGGTTGATGATGAATTCCAGGCGGGCCAGGCCCACGCCTTCGTTCGGCAGTTGGGCGAAATCGAAGGCGCGGTCCGGGTTACCGACGTTCATCATGATCTTGAACGGCAGATCCGGCATGGCGTCGACCGAGTTCTTGCGGATATCGAAGCCCAGTTCGCCTTCGAAGATAAAGCCGGTGTCGCCCTCGGCGCAGGATACGGTGACGCCCATGCCGTCTTTCAGCACCTGGGTGGCGTTACCACAGCCGACCACGGCCGGGATGCCCAGTTCACGGGCGATGATCGCCGCGTGGCAGGTACGCCCGCCGCGGTTGGTGACTATGGCGCTGGCGCGCTTCATCACCGGTTCCCAATCCGGGTCGGTCATGTCGGAGACCAGCACGTCGCCCGGCTGCACCTTGTCCATCTCCGACACGTCATGAATGACGCGCACGCGCCCGGCACCGATCTTCTGGCCGATGGCGCGGCCCTCCACCAGCACTGTGCCCTTTTCCTTGAGCAGATAGCGTTCCATCACATTGACGCTGGAGCGGCTCTTCACCGTCTCGGGGCGGGCCTGGACTATATACAGCTTGCCGTCGTCGCCATCTTTGGCCCACTCGATATCCATCGGCCGGCCGTAGTGCTTCTCGATGATCATGGCCTGCTTGGCCAGCTCGCTGACCTCGGCGTCGCTCAGGCAGAAACGGGCGCGATCGGCGCGATCGACATCGACCACCTTGACCGATTTACCGGCCTTGGCTTCGTCGCCGTAGATCATCTTGATCGCCTTGCTGCCCAGGTTGCGGCGCAGGATAGCCGGGCGACCGGCCTCCAGGGTCTGCTTGTGCACGTAGAATTCGTCGGGGTTGACCGCCCCCTGCACCACGGTTTCACCCAGGCCATAAGCGCCGGTGATAAACACCACGTCGCGGAAGCCCGATTCGGTATCCAGGGTGAACATCACCCCGGCGGTGCCGGTTTCCGAACGCACCATGCGCTGTACGCCGGCGGACAGGGCGACCAGTTTGTGGTCGAAGCCCTGGTGCACGCGGTAGGCGATGGCGCGGTCGTTGAACAGGGAGGCGAATACTTCTTTGGCCGCGCGGATCACGTTGTCCACGCCACGGATATTCAGGAAGGTTTCCTGCTGGCCGGCGAAAGAGGCATCCGGCAGGTCTTCCGCGGTGGCCGAGGAGCGCACGGCTACCGCCATATGCTCATTGCCGTCAGCCATGCTGGCAAATGCCTTGCGGATCTCCGCATCGAGCTTTTCCGGGAAAGGCGCGTCCATCACCCATTGGCGGATCTGCGCACCGGTCTTGGCCAGCGCATTGACATCGTCGACATCGAGGGCATCCAGCGCCGCATGGATCTGCTCGTTCAGCCCGCTCAGGTCGAGAAAGTCCCGGTAGGCCTGGGCGGTGGTGGCGAAACCACCGGGTACCGAGACACCGGCACCGGCGAGGTTGCTGATCATCTCGCCCAGGGAGGCGTTCTTGCCCCCTACGTGCTCAACATCGTGATTGCCGAGCTTATCGAGGGAAACTACGTACTCTACCAAGGTGATCTCTCCACATTAATGTGTTGGAAAAGCTCAGAACCTGTTCAAGGTCTGCTGCGCGTCGGCCCTGCTGCGTTAAAAACAGGCTCGGAATGCTCATTTACCGCAGTAAACTCCGCTTCCTCGCCGCTTTGACCAGCCGTAGGCTGTTACTAACGTAGCGCCTTGCATGGCTCTAGCTCGCAAGCCCTTGAACAGGCTCCTAGGGGCTGGTAGTGTCGGCGGAACATCTCCGCACGATTGTGGCCTGGCCCTGGAAAATAAGTAACAATGCCGACCGGATAGGCC
>MHZN01000097.1 GCA_001830395.1 Pseudomonadales bacterium RIFCSPLOWO2_12_59_9
ATTGCACATTCGCCGTAAAACATCAGCGCAACCGAGCAACAGGTGGACTGTTCACTGTATTTCTGAGCCGCCCCGCTGTACTCCTGAGTCCCCCTACAACTGGGCCTTTGCCAGTTCGATCTTAGTGCCACGAATGATGGTGACCCCAGCGCTCCCCCCACTGCGGCGCGGCACTGGTTTGGCGACCTTAGGGGCTGGCGCCGGTTTTTCCACCATGGCTACCGCTGTTGCAAGCGGGGCGGCGAGCGGCTTCTTGTGGTTATCCAGTGGATTGCGCAGGGCCAGTTGCAACTTGCCTTCGGTTTGCGCTTTAACCAGGATTTCCGCCTCTTCGCTGCTCATCTCCAGGGTCACGGCACGCACCACCACTGGCTGGGTCTTGTCAGTACCGGCCGTCTGATCCACGGCCAATACCCGCAGATCCTCGAGAATGGTTTCCGACTTGGCATCGCTGTTGCTGTTACCGACCTGCTTGGTCGCCAGCACATCGACTCTATTGCCCGGTAGCAAGAAACCACCGACGCCAACCACATCGTCTACCCGCACAGAGATGGCGCGCTTTTGTGGCTCAATCAACGAGGCCAAGGTGCTACCACCGAGATGCTCGGCCAAGCGTGCGCCACGGACAATATCGCCGCGTAAGATGTCGAAGGTCGCGATCTTGCCGACAACTTTGTCGCTGGCGTCGAAGGCATCATCGGGCACCGTACCCTTGGGCATGCGCACCACGCTGACCTGCTGAGTCTCGACCATCTGCCCGAAGGGAATTTCCACCGTGGCCACCACCACGTTCTGCAGGTTGTCGTCTGGAGTGGCACTCAGACGCGAACTTAGCCAATTGTTGGCCAGGAAAGCAGCGCCTAAGCCAAAGACTAATGAAAGGACGATCAGCGTAAGCGAGCGAGCGTTCATAGCGGTGTCTCCTTAGTTCAACTGACATCTAGGCTGACAAAGTAGTTACGCCAGGCCCAGTTCAGTGTTTCGGCTGATAGAGCTGCAGTTTTGTCCTGTCCCATATAACGCTGGCGGTCCAGCGCCATACCCAGCAGATCGCGCGGGTGGCAGGGCAATAGCGGAGTCTTAGCTGGGCGATGCAAATGTTCGATCACATAAGCCACCAGTTCGGGGTCATAGGCGATACCCAGCTTGTCGCACTCCTGCTGCCAGATGCGGACGTACTCATCGGGTAGCAGGTGATCGAAATGTAACTTGTAGCCAATCCGCCGCAAGAAAGCCTCATCGGCCAACGCCAGCGGATTGAGGTTGGTTGAGAACACCAACACCAAATCGAACGGTATTTCGCAATGCCGGCCGCCGCCCAGATTGAGGAAGTCTTTCTTCTCCTCCATCGGCACTATCCAACGGTTAAACAGGTCTATCGGCGGCATCCGCTGGCGACCCAGATCGTCGATGATGAAAATGCCGTTGCTGGCCTTGAGTTGCAGTGGTGCCTGGTACTGACGGCTATAGGGGTCGAAGCGGACATCCAGCATGTCCAGGGTCAACTCACCGCCGGTGATCACGATGGGGCGTTGGCACTGCAGCAATCGCCGATCAACACCTTGATCCAGGCGCAGACTAGGTTTTTTGAACTCAACCGGCAGCGGCTTGTGCACCTGCGGATCAAAAATCTCCAGCACCGCCTCATTGATGGCGATAGCGTAGGGTATCCACACTGAATCGCTGAACAGGCGGATCAGCCGCTGACTGATATAGGTTTTACCGGTGCCGGGCGGTCCGTAAATCATGATCGCCCGTCCGGAGTTCATTGCCGGGCCAAGCTGATCGAGTAGTTCGTCGCGCATCACGATACCGGTAAAAGCCTCGCGCATCGCCTGAGCGTTGATCCGACTCTGGTGCACCGTTTGCGCCAGTAACAACTCGCGGTAACGCTCAACCGGATAAGGCGCCGGGCCTATATAACCGCTGCGCGCCAAGGCATCCTTAGCTGCACTGCGACCACGTTCGGTCAAGGCATAACGCAGACCCTGCCCGGTCGTCTGGCCGAGCACTTCAATACGGCCATCTTTACGCAAAAACGCCAGCAACTCTTCCAGTACCGAGCCGGTGAGCGCCAGGCGCGCTACCAGTTGCGGCATATCCAATACGCCAGCGTCATGCAAATGTTTACAGAGCAGATCACCCAGCAGGTTTTCCGCCAACCCTGTGTCGGCAACGGTGCACGGCTGCGGGGCCAGTTGTTGCAGTGCATCGGTTTGCTCTTGATGGATGCTTACCGAACTCAGCGCTGACATGACTAGGCTCCCGCACTGGCAAATTGAAAATAAACACTGATCAGGCTGCCGAACAGAATGGCAATGGCATAGGGAAAGCGTTGCCGGGCAGCGTCATCAACCGACGGATCGATATAAGCTCTTAAGCTTGCGATCGCCCAATAGCGTTGCAGAGAACGGAACAACTGTTTTTTGTAGAGCAAAATACCAAGACCTAGCACTGTGCCGGCCATCAAACTAAAAACCACAGCCCAAAACGCGCCACTAATTCCCAGGTAACTTCCAACCACCGCAATTAACTTCACATCTCCTGCCGCCATACCGCCAAAACTATAAAGCGGCAAAAAACACAACAACCCTACCGCCAAGCCCCCCGTCCAGCTAATTAAACCAGCGACACCGCTAAGCCAAATCTGCCCTACTGCGGCAGCAACGCCCCCAAACAACAGATAAAGATTGGGGATGCGGTGCGAGCGAATATCGCTGCACACCGCAGTCCCTAACAAAATAAAGAGTGGAACAATCAGCAGTATGTTCAATGGAACACTCCAGATCCGAACAGTAAAACTTCAATTAATAACTAATGCTCCACTAACTCAAAACCGCCCACTATTATCCGGCAAGCGCCGCATCGATACCGGTAATGACACCGGTAACCGTAATCCCAAGAGCTCGAAATGCTGCCACTGTAACTGCCGCTATCAAGCCTCCGGCCACGGCATATTCCACGACGGTCAGACCGTCCTCGTCTTTGACGAACTTCAGCACTGAAGCCTTGATTGTTTGCAATATCATTTCGTCCACCTCGCACATTTAAAAATAATTTGCTAACCACTCAACGATTAACAGAAATGAGTCGTTAGCCAGCAAGCGCCGCATTGATGCCAGTTATAACGCCAGTAACCGTAATGCCAAGAGCTCGAAATGCTGCCACTGTAACTGCCGCTATCAAGCCTCCGGCCACGGCATATTCCACGACAGTCAGACCGTCCTCGTCTCTGGCGAACTTCAGTACCGAAGTTTTGATTGCTTGCAGAATCATTTTGCCCACCTCGCTCAATTGCATTTTTTGAGAAAGCGTCGCTATTTGCTCCGCCTGCTTCAACGCTAGTGGCCAGGCAAAAGATGGGTTAGGAGTTTTTTGCACATCAGTGGCATTTTTTTGCGCCTCGCATCCATGCCCGGCTAGAAGGAGGCTGGCGGATAGCCACTATTACCGCTCTCACGCAGTACTTAGGGGAGGGAAAGGCTGATCCTAGGCGACGGACGGTGGCACTGCCAAAGGCCTTGCTGGGAACAAAAGGTCGTATCTATACGGCTGCAGTCGTGGCGACAGCCCATGAGTGGCAGGCTGCCAGGCTCGCCCGGATGGCTGAAAAAATGGCAAAGAGTGCAACTGCACACTTGGTTATTAGGCTTATGAAGAGTTGATCTTTGCGCTGACGACCCTTTGCTTCTTATCTCTGTGTAAAGGACAAGAGACAGTTGATGTAAAGCAAAGGGATCAACCTAAATTCAACACCTAAGTGCTTGTGGTGCATATGAACTCACACGTTGTAACCGCGCCGCGGTTGTTGTGGTTCGACCTCACTCAAGATCGGTCGGCCCCAGACTACATACCTGCATTTGCAGACGCTTGCCAAATCAGCCTGATACGGAACCCGAGTGTTTCCGGGCTGAATACTTATCGTCGTCCAGACATGATCTGCATGCACTACGATCGCCCGGACGCCTCCGGCCTTAGCCTGCTGCTGGATATCAAGCGCGCGGCGCCGTCCATCCCGATCACCATGCTTACGGTGCAGCACTCAGAGGAGCTGGCAGTCTGGGCTTTCCGCTCCGGAGTCTGGGAATACTTACTTCTGCCATTGTCGCCATCTGAACGAAATCACTACCTGCAGGCCGTGCGTGAACTCTGCCAGATACGTAGCTGTTCGAGTCCGGATAATAAACAGCTTCTGTCACGCACCCCAAACTTGCCGGAAAGCGTGCGTCTTACAGCGCAATATCAGCGGCAACAGCCCTTGCAAGGTGCAATCCAATACATAGAAGAGCATTTCCGTGAGCACATAGAGCAGAAGGCGATGGCCGAGCGCTGTGGTATGACGCCTTTTCGCTTTAGTCGGCTATTCAAGCAGACCTACAAGGTTGGCTTCCTTGAATTTATTCTGACTAAACGTATGGAAAACGCCGAGCAACTGCTGCGCAACAGCCAGATGCCGATCACCAGCATCGCCTATGCCGTAGGCTTCCAGGATCCGTCTTATTTTGCCCGGGCGTTCAAGCAGCACTTTGGCAGCTGCCCCAGTGATTTTCGCCAAGAGGGAGTACCCCCTCCCCGTTCAGCGACAACGCAACAAGCGGAAAATCAAACAATCCAACAGAGCAGTTCAACACAATCAACGATGATAAGAAGTGGTGATTGCCATATGGCATTCGCCTCCTTGATCGGCGAGCGACGAACCTGAAACAAACCATTCGAACCGGACTTAGCCCACTCAGGCCATGCACCTGGACTGACGAATACTCCGGCGCTGACAGAAGTAAATTCAGCACGAAGTCAAACAACAAGGTTCAATCAACAACTAAAGAGCTTATCCCCATGCATTCACTCTCGGCAATATTACAATCGAGCCGAACCAGCTTTTACAGTGGCGTTTTTTTAGCCACAATCTGGGGAACTTTCGCCTATATTCATATTGTGGCATTTCAGAAAACCGGTGAAATCTCACTGCTAATGTTTTGCTTGTCCGAAACACTGACAGCTGCATTTTATATCTTTCGTAGCGAGCCAAAAACCGTGTCAATCCTCCCCCTTGATTGGCTGGTCGCTATTGGCGGAACCATAGCGCCGTTATTCTTGCGCCCGGCCCCTTGGGGAGTATTGCCCATGGCAAGCATTGCCATTAGCGCCGGCACTGCCATTCAAATATTGGGGCTGATATCCCTGAATCGTAGCTTCGCACTGGTCGCGGCAAAACGAGAAATAAAAACAGCCTGGATGTATCGCATCGTGCGCCACCCGATTTACGCCAGCTACTGCCTGACATACGCAGGCTATGTTTTATCAAACACGACACTTAACAATGTAATTATCTACATTTTGGCCACCGGTCTTCTTTGTGCACGTATATTCCGTGAAGAGCAACACCTTGCAATTGACCCGCTATATCGTGAATACATGCAGGCCGTGCGTTACAGGCTAGTCCCCTATATTTTTTAGCAATACGCTCAGCTTGCACAAACCCAATGCTGGCAGTTCAAAAATTACTTGCCAGTACCCTTCTACCGGGGAGCAGCAACACTGCTGCGCCGCTTAAAACCGTACAAAAACCGTCACTGTTTGGTCGCATTGGCAAATTAGTCTCAAGGCTCCGTCTATTAGCCTTGAGGAGCCCTACCTTGACCACTCACAACAATGACAACGTGCTGTTCGGCAGCGGCGATGAATTGCCCAGCAACCACTCCAACAACCCGCATATGAGTGAGCTGATCGGTGAGCTAAACCGCCGCCAAGTGCTGGCTGGCGGTGCCACTCTGGGCGCGCTGGCGTTTTTCGGCGTCAGCTTGCCGGGCAGCAGCGAAGCGGCCGAGCCGGCAGCCCAGGCCTTGGGCTTCCCCTTCAAACGACGCACGCGGCTACCCTTCAGCCCGGTGGCCGTTGGTCGCGCGGACTCCATCAGCGTGCCGGCGGGCTATAAGGCCACTCCATTCATTCCGTGGGGTACACCTATTACCGGCCGCTATCCGGCGTTTCTCGATGACGCCAGCAACAGCGCCCAAGACCAGGCCGAACAGATCGGCATGCACCACGACGGCATGCATTTCTTCCCGATCAACGCCCAGCGCAGCAATAGCCGCAGCCACAAGAACGACCACGGCCTACTGGTGCTCAACCACGAATACATCGACGCACCGCTGCTGCACCCCAACGGCCCAACGGTGGTGGCCGGCAAACGCAGCAGCGCTGAGGAAGTGCGCAAAGAGATCAACGCCCACGGCGTCTCG
>MHZN01000098.1 GCA_001830395.1 Pseudomonadales bacterium RIFCSPLOWO2_12_59_9
GCTGGATGTGGTGGGTGCTGAACACCTCGAAATCCAGCCAGGTGTTGAACAGCACCACCACCGCCGCGCCGGTGTGAAACTGGCCGCCGTAATAGACGTGGGTGTGGGTCAGGTGATTGTCGTCGCCGGCCGAACCGCCGAAATGCGGGATGCTGCCGAAGGCCGCACTGAGGGCACCGAGCACCACTTCCTCGCGGCTGGACAAGCCATCCAGCAGGGTCAGGGCGAAGCTGTGGCCCTTGATCGAGGCCAGCTCGTTGGTGCGGCAATCCTTGATCAGCTGCTCGACCAGTTGCTGGGCGTCGATCAGGTTGAAGCGGTCCATCTCATCGATCAGGCCGCTGGCAATCGAGAAGCTGCGATGATCGAAACCCACCGCGCTGACGCAGCCACGCCCATAGCCCAGCGGGGTGATCTCGCCGGCCGTGGTGCAGCCGATCAGGCTGATGCCGCCGAAGTATTGCTCCAGCGCCTCGCCCAGGCCTTGCAGGTGGTATTCGGCCGAGCAGAAAAACAGCACGAAACCCAGGTGCGGGTGAATCAGCTGAGCCGCCAGCTCCTGGGCCACCAGCTCGACATCCTTGGAGTTCGAGGTCGCAGTGACCACGCCTTCAGTCCCTTCCCGCTGCATAGCCTGCTCCCGCAAAACACTACGACTCTTCAGGGCATTTTACGAAGCCCGGCACCGCCACCCCATGCCACTTGAGTAGCGCCGCCCTAGTTCCTAAGTAGCGGGTAGCGGAAACATCCGGCCCTGGCGACGGAGGTCCGGCAGTTTTTGCCCGGAACGGAACCCTACGGCGCACTTGTTCGCGGCCAAGGCTTGGCAAACAACAGCCATCAAGCGCGGCGATAAAAAGGCTCGTACCCGTGATGTATTGCGCCAGGCTGTAGCGCTTTGTAGGGTGGGCTTTAGCCCACCAGTGCTGGATAAGGGGCTTGGTGGGCTAAAGCCCACCCTACGTTTTGCACTCAACACGTAGCGGGTACAAAGCCAAAAAAAAACCGGACGAGGTGACCCTGGCCCGGTTTTTCTGTTGCGCTAAGGCTTACCAGTTCACTGCGATACCCAAGGCGACTGTGTCGGTGTCTTCACCTATGGCACTGCCGCCGAAAGTCGAGCCAGCTTGGCCGTTGAGGTCGTACTGGTTGTATTCGGCGATCAATTTGAGGTTGTCGTTGATGGTGCGGAAATAGGCGATGGTGCTGGTCGAGGAGTTGGTCGGAGAACCCAGGCCATTACCGTCGTCGTCGGTTTCGCCGTAGGAAATGGCCCAACGGTTTTTACCGAGCGTGTAAGAGCCCTGCAGCAAGTAGCCATCGCTGTCGATTTCTTCCAGCACGCCGCCGCCGGCATTGTTGCTGAAGTAGGGGTTTATGCCACTGCCCTGGAAGCCCGAAGCGACCAGCGAAAAGCCCGCCAGCTTGGCTTGCACGCCATAGCCCAGGGCTTTGGAGGTGATGGAATCGACGCTGTTGTTGGTGTTTTCCGAGGTTTGGTAGGCGCCGTTGACCCAGGAGTAGAGGGCCATATCGCCCACATCCATCAGGTAGCTGACTTCCGACTCATAGCGCGGCTGGTCCTGGTAGGCCTTGTTGCTCGCGGTAGTGCCATTGCCGTCCTGATTGGTGTCCACCGGATCCATGACCCCCACGGCGACGCGCAAGCCCTCGGCCAGGTTGTTGTTGCGGTAGGTGATCTGCGAGGTCGGAAAGGGGTACGGATAGCCGGTGCCAATATTGCCAAAGGACACCCCATTGCCGTCCACCAGACCCAGGGTATCGCTGACGTTGCCGTAGCCCGTGAGGATTTCATCGAGGAGGATATTGGAGCGACCGAACAGGCCAAAGTCCTTACCGGCCAAGATTTCGCCCCACTCCGGGCTGGCCACGGTGCCATAGAACTGCCGCACGTCGATGGCGGTGGCAGTGCCGGCGGTATCGCTGTCGTTGATGGTGACCCAGAACGAGGAACGACCGCCGACCGTCAGGCCATCCATTTCCTTGGCGAAGTTGAAGCCGATCCAATTGGGCAGAAAGCCCATTTTCACCCGCGACTGGGTACGATCGAGCGAATCGTCTTCGCGATCGACATTGCTGTTTACATAAAAGGCATTCATGTAGCCGTCGGTGCCGAAGGTGGTGTCGTCTTTGTCATACAGGACGATTTCCGCCGCGGCTTGCTGGGCCGTGACCAGGGCAACGGCGGCAGTCAGTGCCAGTGGCAGGAATCGAATGTTGGCGATCTTATTGTGCATAACGCGCTCCGCTGATGAGGACGACTGGAGGTGCAGTCGTTGCGGGGCGATTATCGAAACTAGCGTGGCCCTGACCTAGGCTGCCTAGGTGCTGGTTGGCTGATGCTTTAGCGGCGTATTGCAGGCCCGCATCACAAGTAGTGGGTCGCACCGATGGCGGCCAACACACTTTGGTGCTGGGTCAAAAGTGCCATGCCAGCCACTTTGGCAGCACTACCTGATGACTAGATGCGAGAACTTTGCCGGTGCAGCGCCCACGACAAATCCCCCGCCAGGCGCACAGGCCTGGCGGTAGCAGTGTTCAGTGCGAAAAAACAAAGGCTATGTGCCCGTTAGCTTTTACACCAGACGCCGAGGCTTTACCAGCGCATGCAAGTCGGCACGCATCGATGACTTTGTGATTCATGACCTGCGGCATACCTGCGCAGCACACTTGATCAGTGCTGGGGTGGCGCTGGCGGAGGTTCGGGATTTACTCGGCCACTCAACCATCATGATGACGGAGCGGTATGCGCACTTAGCGCCGGCCAGGGTAAGGGATGCAGTGAGGGTGCTGGATGGGCTACGCGAACAAAGCAGTTCACGTTTAGTTCACGTTGCTAGTCCAGTGCACCAAGGAGGAACCCTGTTAAGGCTGCTAACTCCTTGATTTAAATAATGGTGCGGACGGAGAGACTCGAACTCTCACAGCTTGCGCCGCTGGAACCTAAATCCAGTGTGTCTACCAATTCCACCACGTCCGCGTGTAGCGCTGAAGCAAACAAGCCAGACGATTAAGTCTGGCTTGCTTTCATAATATGGGGTGGATGAAGGGGATCGAACCCTCGACACCAGGAGTCACAATCCTGTGCTCTACCAACTGAGCTACACCCACCATATTGCGTTGCTTGTGTCGCCCTTTTACCTAAGTTGCCTAATGGCGCACCCGGCAGGACTCGAACCTGCGACCATCCGCTTAGAAGGCGGATGCTCTATCCAACTGAGCTACGGGCGCTTATTCATCGGCACTCTTGACGAGGGCTGACAAAAGCTTAACTAGAGCGACATCAACTTTCGTCATGCTTTAGCTAGTTACCCAGTAGCGGGTTGTGCTCGTCAAGCGGGGCAAATATTAGCTAGCAAGCACTTCGCCGTCAACAGTTAATCTTAAAAAAATCAGCAAGATAAAGGAGTTAGCGGATTTTCCTTAGGTGCCGCCTTTGCCCGCCGAGCTGGCCATGCGAGAATGCGCGCTCTTATTTATTTCATATTGATGGTTAACCAAGCGACATGACCGCACAACTGATCGACGGCAAAGCGATTGCCGCCAGCCTCCGCCAGCAGATCGCCCAACGTGTCGCCGAGCGCAGCCAGCGCGGCCTACGCGTCCCCGGCCTTGCAGTGATTCTGGTCGGCAACGACCCCGCCTCCGAAGTTTACGTTTCGCACAAACGCAAAGACTGCGAAGAAGTCGGGTTTTTCTCTAAAGCCTACGACCTGCCCGCAGACACTGAGCAAACCGAGCTATTGGCGCTGATTGACGAGCTCAATGCCGACCCGAAGATCGACGGCATCCTGGTGCAACTGCCGCTGCCTGCGCATTTGGATGCATCGCTGCTGCTGGAGCGAATCCACCCGGACAAAGACGTCGACGGCTTTCACCCCTACAACATCGGCCGCCTCGCCCAGCGTATCCCGGTACTGCGCCCCTGCACCCCGAAAGGCATCATGACCTTGCTGCAAAGCACCGGCGCAGACCTGTACGGCATGCACGCGGTGATTGTCGGCGCTTCCAACATCGTCGGCCGACCGATGGCGCTGGAGCTGCTGCTGGCTGGTTGCACCGTGACCGTCACCCACAGATTCACCAAAGACCTGCCCGGCCATCTGGCCAGCGCCGATCTGGTGGTGGTCGCCGCCGGCAAGCCCGGCCTGGTTAAAGGTGAGTGGATCAAACAAGGCGCCATCGTTATCGATGTCGGCATCAACCGCCAAGCCGACGGCAAGTTGATCGGTGACGTGGTATTTGAAACCGCCCTGCCCCGCGCCAGCTGGATCACCCCAGTACCCGGCGGTGTTGGCCCGATGACCCGTGCCTGCCTGCTGGAAAACACCCTGCATGCCGCCGAGCATCTGCACAACTGACTAAATACCCGCGAATAAAAAATGGCCGCATCAGCGGCCATTTTTTATTGCAGCGCTCAACTAGTCGGCCAACCGCCAAGTAGTCACGCCCTTGCTGTCTTCCAGCACCACACCCAGCGCCGCCAGCTGATCACGAATCTGATCGGACGCCGCCCAGTCCTTGTTGCTACGCGCCAGTAAGCGAGCCTCGATCAAGGCCTCAACTGCCTGCACATCAACCCGCCCGCCGACATCGCCACGCAAAAACTCATCCGGCTCAAGCTGCAGCACACCCAGCAACGCCGCCAGCGACTTCAAGCGCGCCGCCAGGGCCGCCGCCGCAGGCAGGTCAGTATCACGCAGACGATTTACCTCACGCGCCAACTCGAACAACACTGAGCAAGCGCCGGCGGTATTGAAGTCGTCATCCATGGCCACGGTAAAGCGCGCGACAAATTCCTCTGCCGCCGCAGGCGCAGCCTCTGGCAGACCTTTCAGGGCGTTGTAGAAACGCTCCAAAGCGGTCTTGGCTTCACGCAAGTTGTCTTCCGAGTAGTTGATCGGGCTGCGGTAATGGCTGCCGATCAGCAAGTAGCGCACCACTTCCGGATGGTACTTTTCCAGCACTTCACGAATGGTGAAGAAGTTACCCAAGGACTTGGACATCTTCTCGCCATTGATAGTGATCATCCCGCAGTGCAGCCACGCCTTGGCGTAAGGTTTGCCGGTGGCCGCCTCGCTTTGCGCGATTTCGTTCTCGTGATGCGGAAACTCCAGATCATTGCCGCCGCCATGGATGTCGAAGGTATCGCCCAAGCAGCAGGTCGACATCACCGAGCACTCGATGTGCCAGCCCGGCCGCCCATCACCCCAAGGCGACGGCCAGCTCGGCTCGCCCGGCTTGGCGGCCTTCCACAACACGAAATCCAGCGGATCTTGCTTGGCATCATCGGGCTCGATGCGCGCACCGATACGCAAGTCTTCGATGCGCCGGCGCGACAACTTGCCGTAGCCGACAAATTTGCCGACCCGGTAATAGACGTCGCCATTCCCCGCCGCGTAGGCGTAATCCTTGTCGATCAGGGTCTGGATCATCCCGTGCATGCCGGCGATATGCTCGGTGGCACGCGGCTCCATATTCGGCGGAAGTATGTTCAGCCGCGCTTCATCTTCATGCATGGCGGCAATCATGCGCTCGGTCAGCGCCTCAAACGCCTCGCCATTTTCATTGGCGCGATTGATGATTTTGTCGTCGATGTCGGTGATGTTGCGCACATAGGTCAGCTCATAGCCGCTGTGGCGCAACCAACGAGTGATCACATCGAAGGCCACCATGCTGCGACCGTGGCCCAGGTGGCAGAAGTCGTACACGGTCATGCCGCAGACATACATGCGCACCTTGTTGCCTTCCAGCGGCGTAAAGACTTCCTTGGTTTTGCTTAGCGTGTTGTAGATCGACAGCGCCATCATTGCCCCCAGGAATCACGCAGCGTGACAGTGCGATTGAACACAGGTTTACCCGGCTTGGAATCTTTCAGATCGACGCAAAAATAGCCTTCACGCTCGAACTGAAAACGCTCCTCGGGCAGCACTTGCGCCAGCGACGGCTCGGCGCGGCAGCCGGTGAGCACCTGCAGCGAATTCGGATTGATGTCGTCAAGAAAACCGGCGCCCTCTTCAGCTTTTTCCGGTTGCGCCGAACGGAACAGGCGATCGTACAGGCGCACTTCGCACTCGATGCTGGCGGCGGCCGGCACCCAATGGATCACGCCCTTGACCTTGCGACCCTCGGGATTCTTACCCAAGGTTTCAGGGTCATAAGAGCAGCGCAGCTCGACGATATTGCCGGCGGCATCCTTGATCGCC
>MHZN01000099.1:0-2345 GCA_001830395.1 Pseudomonadales bacterium RIFCSPLOWO2_12_59_9
CAACAGGTGCATACGGTCAAGGCCACCGAGAGCGTGCAGAAGGCGCAGATGGCCGTGGCCCAGCGCTACGGTGGTTCCCAGGCCAAGCTGCAGACCGCGGTCGAGTCGTTGGAACGGATCAAGCAGAAGCAGGCCGAGCGCGCGGCGAAGATGGAGGCCTCCGCCGAACTGGCTGAGAGCGCCAGCCTGGACGATTCGCTGGAGGCCAAGCTACGCGCCGCCGGCATAGTTCCCGACAACGGCAGCGCGGACAGCGTCTTGGCGCGGCTGAAAGATAAAGCCAAGTCCTGACTCATAGGTACCCCCGCGCCGGAGCCGCAAGACTCCGGCGTGTCGACTACAGGGATAGGAAAGTCATGGAAATCTTCCTGCAGACCGCATTGTCGTTCCCCACGGCACTGTTCAGCTTCCTGCTGTGTGTGGCCATCCTCTACTGGTGCGTCGCCGCGCTGGGCATCTTCGAGGTCGACCTGTTGGATATCGAGGCCGATTCCGCGCTGGACAACCAGGCGCTGCAGCCGGAAGGTTTCGCCGGGCTGTTGCTCAAGCTGGGCTTGCATGGCGTGCCGCTGACCCTGGTGCTGACCCTGCTGCTGTTCTTCGCCTGGGTCCTCAGCTATTTCGTCGAACTGCTGCTCCTGCGCTACCTGCCGCTGGGTTTTTTGCGCTACCCGCTGGGGCTGGTCGTGGTGTTCGCCGCGTTGCTGCTGGCGGTGCCGGTCAGTTCGGCGCTGTGCAAGCCGCTGCGTCCGCTGTTTCGCAAGCTGGAGGCCACCAGCAGCACCTCGGTGCTCGGCCAGACAGCGGTGGTGCGCAGTGGTCGGGTCACCCTGAGTCACGGCGAGGCGTTGCTGGAAAATGGTGGCGCGGGGCTGATCCTGCGCGTGCGTGCCGATGAGGCGCGCGGTTTCAAACGAGGCGACCGTGTCGTGTTGCTGGAGTACCTGGAGGCCGAACATGCCTACCGGGTCATTACCGAGGACGAGTTCAAGGGCATTTAAACCCTGGCTCACCCAATAGAATCAAAGGAGATTGATTGCAATGAACCTCGAGCTGCTGATGCCCTTCCTGACCGGAGTCGGCCTGTTTTTCCTGCTGATTTTCGGCTTTTTCGTGCTGTTCAAGGCCTTCTATATCAAGGTCCCGCAGGGCACTGCGCTGATAGTCAACGACATGAGTTCGACGCCCAAGGTGCATTTCACCGGCGCCCTGGTCTATCCGGTGATCTACCTCAAGGAGTTTATGCGCATCTCCCTGATCACCCTTGAGGTGGACCGGCGCGCCAAGGACGGCCTGATCTGCAAGGACAATATGCGCGCCGACATCACAGTGGCCTTCTACCTGCGCGTCAACGAGACCCAGGAAGACGTGCTCAAGGTGGCCAAGGCCATAGGCGTGGATCGCGCCTCCGACCGTGGCGCGGTCAACGAGCTGTTCAATGCCAAGTTCTCCGAGGCGCTGAAGACGGTCGGCAAGCAGTTCGACTTCGTTCAGCTGTTCGAGAACCGCCAGGAATTCCGCGACCGCATAGTCGAGGTGATAGGCAACGACCTCAACGGCTATGTGCTGGAAGACGTGGCCATCGACTACCTGGAGCAGACCGCCAAGAGCTCCCTGGACCCGAGCAACATTCTCGACGCCGAGGGTATCCGCAAGATCACCCAGCTGACTGCCGCGCAGAACGTCATCACCAATGACCTGGAGCGCAACGAAGAGCTGGCGATCAAGAAGAAGAACGTGGAAACCCGCGAGGCGACCCTGGCGCTGGAACGCCAGGAAGCCGATGCGGTGGCGCGGCAGAAACGCGAGATCGAAACCATCCGCGCCCGCGAGGAAGCCGAGACGCTCAAGGTGCAGGAAGAGGAGCGCCTGAAGTCCGAACAGGCGCGGATCAGTACCCAGCAGGAACTGGATATCCGCGCCGAGAACCACCAGCGCGAAGTCGAAGTGGCGCAGCAGAACCGTCAGCGTGCGGTGGTCATCGAGGTGGAGAAGGTCACCCGCGCCAAGGACCTGGAAATCGTTTCCCGCGAGCGCGAAGTGGAACTGCAGCGCATCGAGAAGGAAAAGGCCCTGGAAGTCGAGCGCAAGAATATCGCCGGGGTGATCCGCGAGCGCGTGGCGGTGGAGAAGACCGTGGCCCAGGAAGAGGAGCGCATCAAGGAAGTGCGTCAAGTCTCCGAAGCCGATCGGGCCAAGCAGGTCATGGTGCTCAACGCCCAGGCCGAAGCCGAGCAGGAACTGGTGCGCCAGGTCAAGCAGGCAGAAGCCGACGAGACCCGTTCCCAGCACAAGGCGGTGGAAATCAACAACCTGGCCCAGGCCGAGTTGGAAGCCGCAGCCAA
>MHZN01000099.1:2356-5454 GCA_001830395.1 Pseudomonadales bacterium RIFCSPLOWO2_12_59_9
CCAAGAAGAAAATGGCCGAAGGTATCGAGGCCGAGCGTGCCGCGCCGGGTCTGGCCGACGCGCGGGTGCGTGAAGTAACCGCAGCGGCCAAGGAGAAGGAAGGCCTGGCCGAAGCCCGTGTGCACGCGGAGCAACTGATCGCCGAAGCCAAGGGCGACCAGGAGAAGGGCATGGCTGAGGCGCGGGTGACCGAAGCCAAGGCCGCGGCCAAGGAAAAAGACGGCCTGGCCGACGCCCGTGTGCTGGAGGAGAAACTCGGCGCCCAGGCGCGCGGCGAAGAGCTGCTCGGCGCGGCCAAGGCCAAGGCGACCAAGGACCTGGGTTCGGCCGAGGCGGAGATTCTGCTGGAACGCTTGAACGCCGAGGCCGAAGGCCTGGGCAAGAAGTTCGGCGCCCTCGACTCGCTCAGCGACAGCGCGCGTCAGCACGAAGAGTTCCGCATGCAGCTGGAGAAGAGCTTCGAGGAGGCCATGGCGGGCATCGCGGCCAACCAGGAAATCGCCAAGGACCAGGCCGCAGTGCTGTCGGCGGCGCTGTCCAAGGCGAAGATCGAAATAGTCGGCGGCGAAGGCGACTTCTTCAACTCCTTCGCCAAGTCGCTGTCGGTGGGCAAGGCCATCGAAGGCGTGGTCGGCAAGAGCCCGGTGGTGCAGGACGTGCTGGCTCGCCTGCTCAATGGCAAGGCGCCGGAGGCGGTGAGCATGCCGCTCCCTGAGCGCAAGGGCGACGGTCAGGACCCCGTCGCCGGGCTCTGAACCACGCCACAGGAGCGAGCGCTGCGCGCGGATAGCGCCCCAGGGCGGATCGCGCGCAGGCTCCTCCTTATTGCCGCACCTTATTTCTGAAGACGCCGCAGATCCAGGAAGACCACGATGTCGGACGCTCAAGCCGCACCCCAAACACAGGACGTATTGGACCAGGCCGTCGCCGCAGGCGGTGCCTACGAGGTGCTGCACAAGCGCCTGCAGGAGCAGGGCCAGCGCCTGCGCCAGATTGCCGAGGCGCTCAACGCTCAGCGCCTGCAGGAGTTCGGCAGCAGCCAGATGGAAGTGGTCGGGCGGGTGCGCATCCGCACCGAGAACAACTGCACCGCTCGCGATATCGTGCAGGTCGGCGACTGCCTGCTGTTCGGCTACAACCTGTTCCTCGGCCTGAAAAAGGAAACCCGCGTCGAGGACGTGTTTTCCCTCTATCGCCTGAGCGAGCAGGGTGAGGGTTACGAAGCCGATAGCGTCGCGCTGGAGGGCAGCTTTCTGGCCCAGGCCAGCTTCGTCAATGACTTCAACGAGCTGTACAGTTACTACAAGAACACCCGCCTGCTGCAGCTGCTGGTGCGGGACGGCAAGCTGCTGGCCAGCTTCCAGATCGGCGAGCGGGTCACTGATATCCGCGTGTTCCGCTGGTCGGTGTCGGTCGACGGCCAGGACATCCGCTATATCGACAACCGCGGCGAGCGCGACATCGCGCTGCCGGCGCCCTTCGACTTCGAATGGCAGAAGACTTCCCGCGAGATGGTGGTTAACGGCCGCCATCCGCACCTGAACATCCTCGACACCCTCTTCGTCGAGACCATCGGCGGCGACCTCACGGTCAAGGTCGAGAACAACACCGAAGACGGCCTGGGCATCTACCGCGAGGCGGTGCTGGACCAGACCCAGTCCCTGGACGACGCGCAGATCGAGTTCGCCCGCCTGGGCAGCCTGATCCTGCTCAAGGTGCTGCCGTACCGCGAAGAGCAGTGGCGCTATCTGGTGTTCAACAGCCTGACGCGCAAGGTCGAGCGCATCGACGCCATCGGCCTGGCCTGCGTGCAGCTGCCGGAAGACCACGGCATCATCTTCCCCGGCGGCTATTACCTGCAGAGCGGCGAGTCCAAGGCTTTCGAGCAGTCGATGGACGGCATGCGCTTCAAGCGCGCGGTGCGCTCGCCCAATGGTGAGGATGTGCAGTACATCTTCTACCACCCGGAGCAGGGCCGGGCGGTGCTGCTCACCTACAACCTGATCAAGCGCCAGCTGCAGAACCCGCTGTTCGGCCACGGCTACGCGCGCCTGGAAGACGGGCGCCTGGTGATCTTCGCCGCCGAAGGCGAGGAACCGACGCGCATCCATCCGATGCAGATCTGGCAGACGCCATTCGTCAGCGAGGAGTTCGCCGCCCGCCAGCCGGCGCGCAGCGGTTTCTTCGGCCGCATCGGCAATGCCGAGCTGGTGCGCGGTGTGTCCGACCTGTTCAACCTCAGTCGCGAGATCGAGACCCCGGAAGTCTCGGTGCCGCGCTACACCCAGCTGTGCCAGAACACCCGGCGCCTGTTCGACCTCTACCATTGGCTCGATGATGCCCAGTGCCAGGGCCTGGCGCCGCTGCTGCGCGAGGTGGCCGCCACCTCCGAGTTGGTGCTGGACGAGTTCGAGAAGGTCGAAAGCATTCGCCAGCAGTCGGCGCGCGCCATGGGCGAGGCCGAGACCCGCCAGAAAAGCCTGCTCGGCGGCCTGTTGCTGGACAGCTGGGATGAGGTGCAGCAGTTCGTCGATGCGCTCAACGGCATCACCGCCCAACGCGGCCAGCTGCTGACCATTCGCGACTACCGCTATATCGACGTGGCGCGTATCGACGCCATGGAAACCGAGCTGCTCGCCGCCCAGCAGCGCACGGCGCTGGCCACCTCGGCCTTCCTCGCCAGCGAGAAGGCGCTGCAGCCCTATGTGACGCAGCTCAAGCTGCTCGACGAGCAGGCGCAGCAGGCCGCGACCGTCAGCCAGCTGAACGAGCCGCTGCAGGCCCTGCAGGCCATGGCCGGCAACCTGGACATGCTGTCCAGCCTGATGGCCGGGCTTAAGATCGACGACGCCACCCAGCGCACGCGCATAGTCGAATCGATCTCGGAGATCTACGCCCGCCTCAACCAGGCCAAGGCCCGCGCCGAACAGCGGCGCAAGGGCCTGGGCTCGGCGGAGACGGTGGCGCAGTTCGGCGCCCAGTTCAAATTGTTCAGCCAGGGCATCACCAACGCCCTAGCGCAGGCCCAGGACCCGGAGCGCTGTGACGAACAGCTATCGCGCCTGCTGGTGCAGCTGGAAGAGCTGGAAAGCCAGTTC
>MHZN01000099.1:5463-6116 GCA_001830395.1 Pseudomonadales bacterium RIFCSPLOWO2_12_59_9
GAACAGTTCGATGCCCTGCTTAATCCACGACGGATCGCCAAAATCATCCCAGCGCGTAGTGTAGTACGCATTGATGCGTCCCACTTCGAAGGTCGTGGTGGAATCGGGGGTGGTACTGAAGTCTCGTGCGACGATCAAACCCGTCGAGGTATTATCGACGATCACACCAATCAATCCACTCGCGCCTCCTCCCACCAGCTCAATCGGAGCTCCAATCAATCCACTCGCTGTGTAAGACGCGGAGGCATCGTACAACACTTGGAGGGAGGACGCATGAATGGACGGATACCGGGAGACGCTATCGACCGTACCGCTCGCTCCTCCGACATCGTTGTCAAGGCTGGTCTCAGTCAGTTGGTACACAAAGCTATCGCCCGTCCCCACATACACTTGGGAGATCGTGCTGCTATCAATGACTTTCGCCATCGCGTTCATGCCAGTCAGGCCCGTAAAGGTCGATTTGCTCCACTCACCGATTTGATAGTTGTAATCGAGGCATAAATTGTTGGTCAAGGCGCCTCCGTTTGAAAGACAAAGATAATAATGCTCCCCGTCCTCGGCGCTCACGGCATACTGAAGGCGAGCCCCGTTGACCGCATTCAGGGTCGTATGGATGAGTCGGCTGACTTCCATCGGCACCGTCCCGTTGAAGA
>MHZN01000100.1:0-211 GCA_001830395.1 Pseudomonadales bacterium RIFCSPLOWO2_12_59_9
GAAACGGGTGCCGGGCCTGTTGGTGGTGGCGGTGTCGAAGGGCACACCACTGACCACCAGGTCGACGCCGCTCAGGTCGCGGCTATAGCGCCTGCGCATAAAACTGGTGACCCCGGCATAGGTCGGCTCCGAGTAGGTGCCGTAGAGCGTATCGCGGGTAAATGCCAGGTCGTTGCCTTTGAATTCTTCCATTGCCTTGTACTCAATACTG
>MHZN01000100.1:366-13161 GCA_001830395.1 Pseudomonadales bacterium RIFCSPLOWO2_12_59_9
CATTGGCGAAGAACACGCTGTTGGTCAGCTCGGCGATGGATTCGGGCCGCAGCATATGATCGATAAAGGCCCGTGCCTGTTGTGGGTGCGGCGCATCGACGGGGATCGCCATGGTGTCGAACCACAGCAGCGTGCCCTCACGGGGTATGCGGTAGATCACCTCGAAGCCCTGCTGGGTCTCCACCGCACGGGCGGCGGCCTGGGCGGCGTCGCCGTTATAGGTCAGCGCCAGGCAGACCTCGCCCTTGGCCAGGTCATTGATGTGCCGGCCGCTGGCGACATAACGGATGTTCGGCTGCAGCGTGGCAAGCAGTTGCTGCACTTGCTTCAGCTCGGCCGCATCGGTGCTGTAAGGTTTATGACCGAGGTAATTGAGGGCGACGCTGATCACCTCCTGGGGCGAATCGAGCATGGCAATGCCGCAGTCCTTGAGCTTGCTGGCGTATTCGGGTTTGAACAGCAGATCGAGGCTGTTGAGTGGCGCATTGGGGATGCGTTTTTCCACCGCCTGTTTGTTGATGCCCAGACCGACTGTGCCCCAGGTGTAGGGCACGCCGTACTGATTGCCCGGATCGGCGCTGGCCAGCTTGGCCAGCATCTCGGGGTCGAGATTGGCGAAGTTGTGCAACTGCCCATGTTCAATCGGCTGCACCGCCTTGGCCTTGATCGCCCGCGCCAAGCCGCTGGCGGCCGGGAAAACCACGTCGTAACCACTGGCGCCGGTCAGCAGTTTGCTGTCCAGAGCCTCGGCGCTGTCGAAGATGTCGTATTTGACCGCAATGCCGGTCTCATCCTTGAAGCGCTGCAACGCCTGCTCCGGCAGATAAGCCGACCAGGTGTAGATATTCACTTGTTGCTCGGCGGCCTGGGCGGTCAGGCCCAGCCCAACACACAGGACTCCAATTGCGACACGCATGGCATGACTCCTCGGCTAATGATTCAACGGTTGCAGCCATAGTGCGGGTTGGCATGCTTCGGATAAATATTAAGCATGCTACTTTGGCATTCACTCTCATCAATGTTTGGAGCGCTTATGCTCAGCCAAGTCCGCGACCTCGATCTGCAACTGCTGCGTCTGTTCGTCTGTGTGGTGGAGTGCGGCGGTTTCAGTGCCGCGCAGGGCGAGTTGGGCATCGGTCAGTCGACCATCAGCACGCAGATGGCCAAGCTGGAGACGCGCCTCGGCTATCGTTTGTGTGAGCGCGGCAAGGCCGGGTTTCGGCTGACGCCCAAGGGCCAGCAGCTGTTGGTCGCGACCCGCAAGCTGTTCACCGCGCTTGAGATGTTCAAGGGCGAGGCCCAGGGCATGGCCGACAAACTGCTCGGCGAGCTGCGCATCGGTCTCTCCGAAGCCCTCGATGCCCAGGTGCGCGAATGCGTTGCCGAGGCCCTCGGCCAGTTTCGCCAACGCAACCAGGCGGTACAAATTGAACTGCTCAGTGCCACGCCCGCCGAGCTGGAGCGACGCCTGTTGCAGGATCAGCTGCACCTGGCAATCGGCTACTTTTCCGGGCAGCAAAATGCGCTGGATTACCAGCCGCTATTCAGCGAAGAACAACGCCTGTACTGCGCCAAAAAACACCCGTTGTTCGGCCAGGCCCAGCCCAGTCAGGCGCAGCTGGATGGCTGTGACGGTGTGGTGCATCCCTATCGCTTTATCAACGCCGCAGAACCCTTTCAGCCGCTTAACAGCAGCGCCAGCACCGAGCATGTGGAAGGCAGCCTGACCTTTATTCTGTCCGGGGCGCACATTGGTTATCTGCCCCGTCACATCGCCGCGCCTTGGCAGGCCCAGGGTTTGCTGCAACCGCTCGGCCCCGAAGCCCTGAGCTTCAGCGTGCAGTTTCACCTGGCCCATCACCGCGGGCGCCAACCGAGCGAGGCGCAGTTGGCCCTGATGGCAGACCTGCACAGGGCCTTCGCCAACCACAGTCACGGTTAACAGCGCAGCTCGGTTTGAAGCGGCGGGCTTGGATGCTGATGAATTTTGCTGGGCAATAAAAAACCCCACAAGGCTGGGCCGTTGTGGGGTTTGGGTGTCCGTCACGAGCTGACGGAGTGCCGCATCAAACGTTGAAGCGGAAGTGCATCACGTCGCCGTCTTTGACGATGTAGTCCTTGCCTTCCAGGCGCCATTTGCCGGCTTCCTTGGCACCGGCTTCACCCTTGAACTGGATGAAGTCGTTGTAGGCGATCACTTCGGCGCGGATAAAGCCTTTCTCGAAGTCGGTATGGATCACCCCGGCCGCTTGTGGGCCCGTGGCGCCGACCCGGACTGTCCAGGCGCGGACTTCTTTGACGCCGGCGGTGAAGTAGGTTTGCAGGTGGAGCATTTCGTAGCCGGCGCGGATTACCCGGTTCAGGCCGGGTTCTTCCAGACCGAGGGCTTCGAGGAACATGTCTTTCTCTTCGCCGTCGTCAAGCTCGGCGATTTCCGCTTCGATCTTGTTGCACACCGGCACCACAATCGCGCCTTCGGCGTCGGCGATGGCTTGCACCACATCCAGCAGCGGATTGTTTTCGAAGCCGTCTTCGGCCACGTTGGCGATATACATGACCGGCTTGCTGGTGAGTAGATGAAAGCCACGGATCAGGGCTTTTTCATCGGCGCTCATGTCCTTCATCAGGCTGCGTGCTGGCTTGCCTTCGGTGAAGTGATTGATCAGTTGTTCCAGCAGGACTTTCTGCGCGCCGGCGTCTTTGTCGCCACCCTTGGCATTGCGGGTGACTTTTTGCAGTTGTTTTTCGCAGCTGTCGAGGTCGGCGAAGATCAGTTCCAGATCGATGATTTCGATGTCGCGCTTGGGGTCGACGCTGTTGGAAACGTGAATCACGTTGTCATCTTCGAAGCAGCGCACCACATGGGCGATGGCGTCGGTTTCGCGGATGTTGGCCAAAAACTTGTTGCCCAGGCCTTCACCTTTGGAGGCGCCGGCCACTAAGCCTGCGATGTCGACGAACTCCATGGTGGTCGGCAGCACGCGCTCGGGTTTAACGATTTCGGCCAGGGCATCCAGGCGCGGATCGGGCATTGGCACTATGCCGCTGTTCGGTTCGATGGTGCAGAACGGGAAGTTCTCTGCCGCGATACCGGATTTGGTCAGGGCGTTGAACAGAGTGGACTTGCCGACGTTGGGCAGGCCGACGATGCCGCAATTGAAACCCATGGTGTAATCCTCGCGCAGATGAATTCGGGGAAATAAAGAGGTTTAAGCTTTCTGGCTGTGCAACTTGTGCATCGCCTTACTCCAGTCGCCGGCGAGCATCTCGGGGAGCGCGGCGAGGGCATTGTCGATGCTGGCATCCAGTAAGTCTTGTTCGCTGCGCGGGGCGCGGCCGAGGACGAAGTTGGAAACCATGCTGCTGTGTCCGGGATGGCCGATGCCAAGCCGCAGCCGGTAAAAATTATTCTGATTGGCCAGCTGCGCGATGATGTCGCGTAAGCCGTTGTGGCCGCCGTGGCCGCCGCCCAGTTTGAGCTTGGCGACCCCGGGTAGCATGTCGAGTTCGTCGTGGGCCACCAGGATGGCATCTGGCGGGATGCGGAAGAAATTCGCCAGCGCGGCAACGGCTTGGCCGCTGCGATTCATAAAGGTGGTTGGGATCAGTAAACGAACATCGCGGCCTTGGTGGCTGAATTTACCCACCAAGCCAAAATACTTGCGGTCGCTGCTCAGGCTGACGCCTTGTTTGGCGGCGAGGCGCTCAACAAAAAGGGCTCCTGCGTTATGCCGAGTCTGTTCGTATTCAGCGCCCGGATTACCCAGGCCGACGATCAGTTGCACGGCGGTCACGACAGAAGCCCTTTTATGGAACGACGAAAAAACGCTGTTGGCTGGCTGAGTGGCGCAGGGAAAACCGGTGAAAAGTGCTGATTTACCATGTGTAAAATCCGCGTTCTACCCGTTTTCTCTGCGACTATCGATTGCCGGCAGATGGTTCTTTCGCCGTTCAAACGACGCTGTTATTACTCAGCGTCTTTAACTACGCGCGAAGCGTGGATGTTGGCAACTGGCAAGTCATTGCCGTGAGCCAAGGCAACCAGTTGCACGCCAGCTGGCAGAACCAGGTCAGACAAGTGCAGGATGGTGCCGATTTCAACTTTAGCCATGTCGACTTCGATGAATTCTGGCAAGTTGGCTGGCAGGCAAGTCACTTCAACTTCCACGGCAGTGTGGGAAACTTCGCCGCCTTGGGTCTTAACGCCAACCGAAGTTTCTTGGTTGGTGAAGTGCAACGGCACGTGGGCAGTCAGTTTCTGGCCGGCAACGACGCGAACGAAGTCAGCGTGCATAACGAACATTTTTACTGGGTGGCGTTGCAGTGCTTTGATCAGCACGGTTTCAACGGCGCCATCAACGTTCAGCGCGATAACGTGGCTGAAAGCAGCTTCGTTTTCGAGCAGCTTGGCAACGTCTTTAGCGATCAGGCTGATCGATTGAGCGCCTTTCTCGCCACCGTAGATTACGGCTGGGATCAGGCTGGCGAGACGACGTAGGCGGCGGCTCGCACCTTTCCCCAGGTCGGAACGCACTTGAGCATTCAGGGTAAATTCAACAGTCATGGTGTTTCTCCAGTACAACAACAGCCCAGAAAACAGTATCGCCTTGCAGAACCTGCGACCGGTGCTGAAGGCGATTGGGCAAAAAACCCCGCACTAGGCGGGGCGCATTTCGTTCGGCGCAGATTGAGCTAAGACGCTAGGTCTTAGCGGAACATCGCGCTGATCGATTCTTCATTGCTGATACGGCGAACCGCCTCGGCAACAATAGGGGCGATATCCAGTTGACGGATACGGCCACAGGCTTGTGCAGCGGCTGAGAGCGGGATGGTGTTAGTCACCACCAACTCATCGAGCACAGAATTTTCAATATTTTCGATCGCGCGACCCGACAGCACCGGGTGGGTGCAGTAGGCGATAACCTTGGAGGCGCCGTGCGCCTTAAGCGCTTTGGCGGCGTGGCCCAGGGTGCCGGCGGTGTCGACCATGTCGTCGACCAGTACACAGGTACGGCCTTCAACGTCGCCGATGATGTGCATGACTTCAACTTGGTTGGCCTTCGGCCGACGTTTGTCGATGATCGCCAGGTCAACGCCGAGGGTCTTGGCCACGGCACGGGCGCGCACTACGCCGCCGATGTCGGGGGAGACAATCATCAGGTTTTCAAAGCGTTGATCGACGATATCGTCCACCAGAATCGGCGAGCCGTAGATGTTATCTACCGGGATATCGAAGAACCCTTGGATCTGGTCAGCGTGCAGATCAACCGTGAGCACACGGTCGATGCCTACCACTGTCAGCATGACGGCCACTACTTTAGCGGTGATAGCCACCCGGGCCGAACGCGGACGGCGATCTTGGCGGGCGTAACCGAAGTAGGGGATCACGGCAGTGATACGCGAGGCTGACGAGCGGCGGAAGGCATCAGCCATCACCACCAGTTCCATCAGGTTGTCGTTGGTTGGCGCACACGTCGGTTGAATAATGAAAACATCTTTACCGCGAACGTTTTCATTGATTTCGGCGCTGATTTCGCCATCGGAAAATTTGCCTACTGAGGCATCACCGAGGGGGATATGCAGCTGACGTACGACACGCCGAGCGAGATCGGGGTTGGCATTCCCCGTAAAGACCATCATCTTGGACACGCACACTACCTGTCGGCTTAGGGTAACCGGGATGGGTACAAAATATGGCAGGGGCGGCTGGATTCGAACCAACGCATGGCAGGATCAAAACCTGCTGCCTTACCGCTTGGCGACGCCCCTATAACGCACAGCTGTTACCGCTACTTCTTGAGCAGTTCTTTGAGCTTGCGGTGCAACATCGAAATGTTACGACCCTGGGCGACAAAGCACGGCAAAGTTGCTGGAAGTTGGCGGGCGACTTTATCAGCATCGTCCTGTTTTGGGAAGCTCCCAAATACACAAGCTCCAGTGCCGGTTAATCGAGTTGGAACAAATTTGTTCAACAAGATCAAAGCGTTATGTACTTCTGGATAACGCTTCTGGACCACCGGCTGACAGTCATTACGACCGCCCCCCTCAAGAAGGCTGCGAAGTTTATTGGCCGGGGTGTCGCGTGTCAACTGCGGGTCGGCGAAAACTTCTGCGGTGCTGACGCTAACCTGCGGAATTGCAACCAAAAACCACGGCTCGCTGAGTTCGACGGGGGTAAGAATCTCGCCAACCCCTTCAGCAAAGGCCGCGTGGCCGCGGACGAATACCGGCACGTCGGCGCCCAGGCTTAAACCCAGGCTGGCGAGCTGGTCTTCGCTCCAGTTCAGCTGCCAGAGGTGGTTGAGGCCGAGCAAGGTAGTGGCCGCATCCGAGCTGCCGCCACCCAGGCCGCCGCCCATGGGCAGGCGTTTAGTCAGCCAGATATCGGCGCCTTGGCTGCAATGGCTGGCCTGCTGCAATTGGCGCGCGGCGCGCACTATCAGGTTGCTGTCGTGGGCAACCTCGGTCAGCTCGCTGTGCAGCTGGATAACACCGTCAGTGCGCGGCGCGAAGGTCAGCTCGTCGGCGTAGTCGAGAAACTGAAACAGGGTTTGCAGCTGGTGATAGCCGTCGCTGCGCCGACCAATAATGTGCAGCATCAGATTCAGTTTGGCCGGCGCAGGCAGCGTCAGGCTGTGCGCCGGAGGCGTCAGTGGAGGCACCTGCATATCACTGGCCGAGCTGGCGTGGCTGCCAGTCCTTGATCACCAGGGTGATGTCGAGTTTGGCTCCATGCAGTTTGATGCGCTCGGGTAGCCAGTAGCCGTTTTGCTCGACGTAACTCAGGTATTCAACTTTCCAGTCATCTTGCTCAAGGGTCGCCAGCCGGCTTTCGCTGCCCAGGGTCAGGCGGCTCTTACTGTCGCTGGCGGGTACGCCGCGCACCCACCAGAACAGGTGGGAAATGGGCAGGTTCCAGCCCAGCTGTTGCTGTAATAAGGCCTCGGCGGACTCGGCTTGAAAGCTGCCTTGGTTGGCGGCCTCCAGGCTAACTTTGCCGGGGCGGCCGGTCAGCCGTGCAGCGCCGCCACCCATGGGGCCGGCCAGGCGAATATCGAAGTAGTCCTGGCGTTGCAGCCAGAACAAGGTGGCGCTGGCGCTTTCGATTTTGCCGTCGCGTTTTTCCGCGCGCAGGCCCATTTTGCCGCTGATCTCCCAGCCATTGAGCTGACTGACCTGGTCTTTATGCTGCTGCCAGAGGGCGGAGTCGCCCTGGCCGCTGAGGGTTTCGTGGGAGGTCAGGCCGGCGCAGCCGCTTAGCAGGGCTAGGCAGCAGGCGGCGAGTAAAAGGCGAAAAGGCATAATTTAAAGCGTCTCTGAACCCGTTAGGCGCAGCACTGTGCTGCGGATGGCGGGGCTATCGGGGGTATTTTCCAGTGCTTGCGCCCACACCTGGCGGGCCTCGCGTTGTTTGCCATTGGCCCACAGCACCTCGCCCAGGTGAGCGGCCACTTCGGCGTCGGGAAACCGCTCCAGGGCTTGGCGCAATAGCGCTTCGGCCGCGTCCAGCTGGCCTTGGCGATAATTGACCCAGCCGAGGCTGTCGAGCACGGCGGCATCTTCGGGGTTGATCTGATGGGCTTGCTCAATCAGCTCGCGGGCTTCAACGAAGCGGGTGGTGCGGTCGGCCAGGGTGTAACCGAGGGCATTCAGGGCCATGGCGTTGTTCGGTTCGCGCTTGAGGATAAAGCGCAGATCGGTTTCCAGTTGAGTCAGGTCGTTGCGTTTTTCCGCCAACATGGCGCGGGTGTAAAGCAGATTCAGGTCATCTGGAAACAGCAACAAGGCTTGCTGAATGGTCTGCCAGGCGCGGGGGCTCTGGTCATGGTTGGTCAGGGCTTCGGTTTCGATCAGGTACAGCTGGATGGCGTAGTCGGGTTGGCGCTCGCGGGCCTTGGCCAGACGATTGCTCGCCTCTTCAACGCGCTTGCCGCTGAGCAGAATCTCGGTCTGCCGCAGCTGGGCACCGAGAAAATCATTGCCTGGACCGACCAGGTCGTATTCGATCAGGGCACTTTCCGGGTCGTGGCGCTCTTCATAGACGCGGCCCAGATTAAAGTGCGCCGCATCGACGTGGCTGCCGCGGGCGATCAGCTCTTCCAGATAAACCTGCGCCTCTTGCCAGTCTTGCCCTTCTAAACAGACCAAGGCCAGGGAGAAGCGCAGATCGTCGTCATCCGGGAACTGTTGCACCAGGCTGGCAAACTCAACCCGCGCATCGTCCAGGCGTTCTTGCTCGACCAGCAGCCGTGCATAGGTCAGACGCAGGCGTTTGTCGTCGGGGTGCAACTCGATGCCGTTCTCAAGCAGTGGCAAGGCTTCATCGCTGCGTTGCAACACTTGCAGAAAACGCACGCGCAGCAGCAGGGGCGGCACGTCTTCACTGCTGGCCGGGTGCTCTTCGAGCAGCGCCAAGGCCGCCTCGGTTTTGCCGTCTTGTTGCAGTAACAGGGCTTTGCCGAACAGTAATTGACTGTTCTCTGGGTGTTTGAGCAATAAACGATCGAAGCTTTGCAGTAAGCCGCTGCGGGTTTCCTGATCGGTTTCCGCCGCCGACAGGGCGAGGAAGTCGAAATTGGTATCGCCCTGGGCCTGCAGGACTTTTTCCATGTGCTGCATCGACTGTTCATAGCGCCCGGCATGGGCCAGTTGAATGGCCGCTGCGCGCTGGGCGTCGAGATTGTTCGGGGCATTTTTGGCCCAGATCAGTGCGCTCTCTTGCGCGGCTTGTTCGGCGCCGAGGTATTCGGCAATCCGAAAGGCACGCTCGGCAACGCCAGCATCTTGGGTGAGCTTGGCTTGGGCCAGGTAACCGTCCAGCGCCAGGTCATAGCGATTGCGCTGGCCGGCCAGCTCGGCGGCCAGCAAGACAAACAGGCTCTGCTCGCTGAACGAGCCATACACCAGGGGTGTGCTCGGTGGCGCTGGAGTCTCGGCGACAGGCGGATTGCTTGGGCTGGTTGGCGGTTTAAATGTTTGGCAACCACCAATAAAGGCCAGGGCGATCAACCAGGTAAAAGTTTTTTTCATGTGCGCAAGGTTCGACTTGTCGGCTGTCTGGGCATCATGACACAAGCCGCCGGGCAAGCCCAAGGGGCCGGCCGCTATCTATAGTTGGCTGCACTTAACGGTTGTTCTATGGAGAGTGCTCGGGGTGACAACGCCCAAGGCGGCTGAGATCTATCGCTATCTGTAGTCGCGTGCGTGGTGGTTGTTCTATGGCCAGTGAAGTAGGACAATCGGCCGTTTTCCGACACTGTCAGCGACTCTGCATGGCCTTCCTTGCTCTGGGTATCAACCATAAAACCGCCTCGGTGGCTGTCCGCGAGCGCGTGGCGTTTAGCCCTGAGCGCTTGGTTGGGGCTCTGCAACAGCTCTGTCAGCACACTTGCAGCCGTGAGGCGGCGATTCTCTCGACCTGCAACCGCAGCGAGCTGTACCTCGAGCAAGACGACCTGGATGTCGAGCAGATCCTGCTCTGGTTGGCCGCTTATCACGAGTTGGACGTGGCCGAGCTGCGTGCCTGCGCCTATGTGCATGCCGATGAGCAGGCCGTGCGGCATATGATGCGGGTCGCCAGCGGGCTGGATTCGATGGTGCTTGGCGAGCCGCAAATTTTCGGCCAGTTAAAATCCGCCTACGCCGTGGCGCGCGAGGCCGGCACGGTCGGGCCGCTGCTCGGTCGGCTGTTTCAGGCCACCTTCAGCACTGCCAAACAGGTGCGCACCGATACCGCGATTGGCGAAAACCCGGTGTCGGTAGCCTTTGCCGCCGTTAGCCTGGCCAAGCAGATTTTCAGCGACTTGCACCGCAGTCAGGCCCTGTTGATTGGCGCCGGCGAGACCATCAGCCTGGTCGCCCGCCATCTGCACGATCAAGGCATCAAGCGCATTGTGGTCGCCAATCGCACCCTGGAGCGCGCTAGCCAGCTGGCTGAGCAGTTCGGCGCCCATGCGGTGCTGCTCTCGGAAATCCCCCAGGAGCTGGTCAACAGCGATATCGTCATCAGCTCCACCGCCAGCCAGTTGCCGATTCTCGGTAAGGGTGCGGTCGAGCGGGCGCTCAAGTTGCGCAAGCACAAACCGATCTTCATGGTTGATATCGCCGTCCCCCGCGATATCGAGCCGGAAGTCGGTGAACTCGACGACATCTATCTGTACAGCGTCGATGACCTGCACGAAGTAATCGCCGAAAACTTAAAAAGTCGCCAGGGCGCCGCGCAAGCCGCCGAAGAGTTGGTGGCGCTTGGCGCCGAAGACTTTATGCAGCGCCTGCGGGCGTTGGCGGCGGTGGATGTGCTCAAGGCCTATCGCCAGCAAGCCGAACGCCTGCGCGACGAGGAACTGACCAAGGCCCTGCGCCTGCTCGCCAACGGTTGCGCCGCCGATGAAGCCTTGGCGCAACTGGCCCGTGGCCTGACCAACAAATTGCTGCATGCGCCCAGCGTGCAGCTGAAAAAACTCTCCGCCGCCGGCCGCTTCGATGCCCTGGCCATGGCTCAAGAACTTTTTGCTCTCGATGAGAGTCCGGACAAGCAAACCCCATGAAAGCTTCACTGCTAAACAAACTCGATGCCCTGCAGGATCGCTTCGAGGAGCTTACCGCCCAGCTCGGTGATGCCGAGGTGATCAGCAATCAGCCGCAGTTTCGGGCCTACTCCAAGGAATACGCCGAGGTAGAGCCGGTTATTCAGGCCTACCGTCAGGTGCTTAAGGTGCAGGGCGATCTGGAAGGCGCTCAGGCGCTGCTCAAAGACAGCGACCCGGACATGCGCGAGATGGCGGTCGAAGAAGTCGCCGCGGCCAAAGAGCAGTTGGTCGAACTGGAGGCCAACTTGCAGCGCATGTTGCTGCCGCGCGACCCGAATGACGGCCGCAACGTGTTTCTCGAAGTGCGCGCCGGCACCGGCGGCGATGAGGCGGCGATTTTCTCCGGCGACCTGTTTCGCATGTACTCGCGCTATGCCGAGAAGCAGGGCTGGCGGGTCGAGATTTTGTCCGAGAGCCTCGGCGAACATGGCGGCTATAAAGAGGTGATTGCCCGAGTCGAGGGCGACAACGTCTACGGCAAGCTCAAGTTCGAGTCCGGCGCGCACCGCGTGCAGCGCGTGCCCGAGACCGAATCCCAGGGCCGCATCCACACCTCGGCCTGCACGGTTGCAGTGTTGCCGGAGCCCGATGAGCAGCTGGCGATCGCATCACCCACATTCCCACCGGCACCGTGGTTGAGTGTCAGGAAGAGCGCTCGCAACACAAGAACCGCGCCCGCGCCATGTCCTGGCTGTCGGCCAAGCTGCAAGACCAGCAGGACGCCGCCGCCCACAAGGAAATCTCCGACAGCCGCAAATTGCTGGTTGGCTCAGGTGATAGATCCGAGCGCATTCGCACCTATAACTTCGCTCAGGGGCGGGTCACCGATCACCGTATCAACCTGACCCTCTACTGCCTGGCCGATGTGTTAAGCGGCGGCGTCGAGGCGGTCATCACCCCGTTGCTGGCCGAATACCAGGCCGACCAATTAGCCGCCCTGGGTGACTAACTTGGCCAGCATTGCCGAGTTGCTGCAGCAGGCCGAACTGGCCGACTCGCCCAGTGCCCAGCTGGACGTCGAGTTGCTGCTGGCTGCGGCGCTGGGCAAATCGCGCAGCTACCTGCGCACCTGGCCGGAGCGTGAAGTTGAACCGGCTTGCGAGGCCATTTTTGCCGCCCATCTGGCGCGCCGCCGCTGTGGCGAGCCGATCGCCTATATCCTCGGCCGCCAGGGCTTTTGGAGCCTGGATCTGGATGTCGCCAGCCACACCCTGATCCCGCGTCCCGACACCGAGTTGTTGGTGGAGACCGCCTTGGCCTTGTTGCCGGGCAGCCCTGCGGCCGTGCTCGATCTGGGCACCGGCACCGGTGCCATCGCCCTGGCGCTGGCCTGCGAGCGTCCGGCCTGGCAAGTCACCGGGGTTGATCGGGTCAGCGAGGCGGTGGAGCTGGCCGAAGCCAATCGCGCGCGGCTGCAACTGGGCAACGCCCGCTTTCTGGCCAGCCACTGGTTTTCGGCTTTGGCCGGCCAGCGTTATCAGCTGATTGTCAGTAACCCGCCCTATATCGCCGCCGGCGACCCGCACCTGAGCCAGGGCGATCTGCGTTTCGAGCCGAGCAGCGCGCTGGTGGCCGGTGTCGATGGGCTGGACGATATTCGGCTGATCATCGCGCAGGCGCCGCAGCACCTGCATTCCGGTGGCTGGCTGTTGCTGGAGCACGGTTTCGATCAGGCCGAGGCGGTGCGTGAATTGCTCAGTGGCCAAGGTTTTATGGCGGTGGAAAGCCGCCGGGATCTGGGCGGTCATCAACGAATTTCCCTCGGGCAGTGGCCACTATGAATGTGCAACTCAACGATGAAGAACTGCTGCGCTACAGCCGGCAGATTCTGCTGGCCCAGGTGGATATCGCCGGTCAGCTCAAGCTGAAAAACAGCCGGGTGTTGATCGTCGGTCTCGGCGGCCTCGGCTCGCCGGTGGCCCTGTACCTGGCCGCCGCTGGGGTCGGTGAGCTGCATCTGGCGGATTTCGACAAGGTCGATTTGACCAATCTGCAACGACAAATCGCCCACGACAGCCAGAGCATCGGTCAGCTGAAAGTCGAGTCGGCGGCCAGCCGGGTGCGGGCGATCAATCCGGCCATCGGTCTCAAGCTGTATCCGGCAGGTTTAGATGCCGATTCGCTGGATGCGGCGGTGGCTGGCGTCGATCTGGTGCTCGATTGCTCGGACAACTTCAGTACCCGCGAGGCGGTCAATGCCGCCTGT
>MHZN01000101.1:0-925 GCA_001830395.1 Pseudomonadales bacterium RIFCSPLOWO2_12_59_9
AGCGTGCATGCCGAGGCGCTCGGTCACATCGTCGAGAACCGGGTGGTCCAGGATGCCTTGCTCGAGCGTCTGCACGACGGCAATGTTGGCCTGCTGAACAATGCCCGCCTGGAGCAGTTGCGCCGTTCCGGCGACGACTGGCTGCTGACCCTGACCGATGGCCGCCAGTTGCGTACCCCCTTGCTGATCGCTGCCGATGGCGCCAACTCGGCGGTGCGCCGGCTGGCCGGTTGCGCCACCCGCGAATGGGATTACCTGCACCACGCCATCGTCACCAGCGTGCGCTGCGCCAAACCGCACCAGCAAACCGCCTGGCAGCGCTTTACCGACGATGGTCCGCTGGCCTTTTTGCCTTTGGCCGGGCGCACGGGCGACGATGGCGAACAGTGGTGTTCGATCGTCTGGTCGGTGACGCCGAGCGAGGCCGAGCGGCTGATGGCGCTGGATGATGGGGCGTTTCGCTACGCCCTGGGCAAGGCGTTCGAGTGGCGCCTGGGCGAGGTGCTGGAGGCCGATCCACGGCATTGCATCCCGCTGCGTCAGCGGCATGCCAAACGCTACGTGGAGCCCGGCTTGGCCTTGATCGGCGACGCTGCCCACACCATTCACCCGCTGGCCGGGCAAGGCGTCAATCTAGGTTTCCTGGATGCCGCGGTGCTCGCCGAAGTGCTGCTGCATGCGCTGGAGCGCGGTGAAAACCCGGCCGATATTCGTGTGCTCAGCCGCTACGAGCGGCGGCGCATGCCGCATAACCTGGCGATGATGGCGGCGATGGAGGGCTTCGAGCGGTTGTTCCAGGCCGACCCGCTGCCGCTGCGCTGGTTGCGTAACTCGGGGCTGAATCTGGTCGATGGCCTGAATGAAGCCAAGGCCTTGCTGGTGCGCCAGGCCTTGGGTTTGTCCGGTGATCTGCCGGAGCTGGCGC
>MHZN01000101.1:988-3141 GCA_001830395.1 Pseudomonadales bacterium RIFCSPLOWO2_12_59_9
GGCTGAATCTGGTCGATGGCCTGAATGAAGCCAAGGCCTTGCTGGTGCGCCAGGCCTTGGGTTTGTCCGGTGATCTGCCGGAGCTGGCGCGGGCATAAAGGGACTAACAGGCCGTTGAAAAACTACCTGCGTTGCCGATACGGAGTTAAAAACAGGCTCGGAATGCTCATTTACAGCTCGTAAACTCCGCTTCCTCTCCTGTTTTTGCCTTGTCTCGGCTGCCTCGCCTACGTTTTTCAACGGCCTGCTAAAGCCAGATTAATTGATCGGCGGCAATGGGCGGTGGCTGCGTTTATGAGAGAGTAATTGCTAACCTAAATAGCATTCATTAGTATTTGCTTGGTTTTCTCACTCTCCTGAGGTCGTTTTCATGCGCCTGCGCCAGACGTTGCTTGCCACTCTTCCCGTCCTTGCCCTTACCTTGTCTGCCCCGCTGCTGGCGGCCGATGAGCTGGTGGTTTACACCGCCCGTATCGATGAGTTGATCAAGCCGGTGTTCGATGCCTACACCGCCAAAACCGGGGTCAAGGTCAAGTTCATCACCGATAAAGAGGCGCCGCTGATGGCGCGCTTGAAGGCCGAAGGCAGCAACACTCCGGCCGATCTGTTGATCACCGTGGATGCCGGCAACCTTTGGCAGGCCGAGCAGGAAGGTGTGCTCAAGCCGCTAAAGTCGGCGGTTATTGACGCTAATATCCCTGCCCAATACCGCTCTAGCACCGGCAGCTGGACTGGCTTGTCGCTGCGCGCCCGAACCATCGTCTATTCCACCGAGCGGGTTAAGCCACAAGAATTGTCGACTTACGAAGCCCTGGCTGACAAGAGTTGGGCCGGCCGTCTGTGCTTGCGCACCAGCAAGAAGGTCTACAACCAGTCGTTGACCGCTACCCTGATCGAAACCCACGGCGCGGCTAAGACCGAAGCCCTAGTCAAGGGTTGGGTCAATAACCTGGCCACTGACGTGTTCGCCGATGACACCGCCCTGCTGCAAGCCATAGATGCCGGTCAGTGCGATGTGGGTCTGGTCAATACCTACTACTTCGCCCGCCTGCAAAAGCAAGACCCGGACCTCAAGGTCAAGCTGTTCTGGCCCAATCAGGCCGACCGCGGCGTGCACGTCAACCTCTCCGGCGCCGGCGTGACCAAGTACGCACCGCATGCCGTCGAGGCGCAAAAGCTGCTGGAATGGATGACCACCCCTGAGGCGCAAAACCTGTTTGCCGACATCAACCAGGAGTTTCCGGCCAACCCGGCGGTTAAACCTTCGGCAGAAGTCAGTGCCTGGGGGCCGTTCAAAGCCGACAGCATCCCGCTGGAAGTGGCCGGCAAGCGCCAGGTCGAAGCCCTGAAACTGATGGACCGCGCCGGCTGGAACTGATTGTCGGGGGATTAACACCAGATAGGGGCGGTCCGTGGTATTTGTGTCTTTCCAGCAGCCATGACTAACCCTAGGTTCAAGGCCTTGGGCTCGAATTCGGTGTAACCCCTTATGATTGTTCAGTTTGTCCAAGGCGCGGCGTTGCTGCTGGCGTTGTGTTGGTTGCAGATGTTTAACGCGCGCCTCTGGGGTGAACGGCGGCGTGCCGCGCAGTTGAGCTCGGGGCTGTTGTTCGGGGTGATCTGTGTGGTCGGCATGTCGACACCTATTACCTTGCAGCCGGGGCTGATCTTCGATGCGCGCACCGTGGTGCTGAGCATGGCGGCGCTGTTCGGCGGGCCGTTGGTGGCGGCCGTCGCCGCGCTGCTGGCGGGTGCTTACCGGCTCTGGCTGGGCGGTGTCGGGGGGGCGGTGGGGCTGGCCAATGTGCTGCTGCCGGTGCTGTTCGGCTTAGCCTATCGGCACGCCTACCAGCGTCATTGGCTGCGCCTTGGGCCTTGGCAATTACTGCTCTTTGGCCTGCTGCTGCACCTGAGTATGCTTGGTTTGCTGAGCTTCCTGCCGGCGCCCTTGTTATCGCTGTCATTAACCCAGATTGCCCTGCCGCTGTTGCTGGTGTTGCCGCTGGCCACCGTGCTGCTGGGCTTGATGCTGCGCGACATTGAGCGCCATCAACGCACCGAACAAGCCTTGCGCACCAGTGAGGCGCGCATGCGCGCGATCACTCGCGCGGTGCCCGATCGGCTGTTGGTGCTGGATGAGGATGGGGTCTACC
>MHZN01000101.1:3151-7061 GCA_001830395.1 Pseudomonadales bacterium RIFCSPLOWO2_12_59_9
GTCCCAGGGCCAGACACCGCTGGATGTGTCCAGTCGGCAACTGCGCGGTCTGAACCTCAGTGCGACGCTGCCGCCGGCCGAGGTCGTGCGGTTCCTCGGTTTTATCCAGCAAACCCTGGCCAGCGAAAACCCGCAGATCATCGAATACAGCCTGTCTTCGCCACAGGGCCCGCGAGTCTTTGAGGGCTCGGCGCAGCGGATCGAGATGAGAGGGGCGGGCAAGCGGGCCATAGTCTTGCTGTCGCGCGACATTACCGAGCGGATTAATCTTGACCTGCAACAGCGCATCGCCGCCATCGCCTTCGAGTCGCAGCAGGGCATGATCATCACCGATGCCAACAGCTGCATTTTGCGGGTCAACCAGGCGTTCAGCGCGATCACCGGTTACAGCGCGCAAGAGGCTGTCGGCCAGCAAACCCGGCTGCTCAGTTCCGGCCGCCAGGGGCCGGAGTTTTATCAAACCATGTGGCGCAGCCTGAATGACTCGGGCGTGTGGCAGGGCGAGATCTGGAACCGGCGCAAAAGTGGCGAGATTTACCCCGAGTGGCTGACCATCAGTGCCGCGTGCGACAGCCGCGGGCAGGTCTGCAACTACGTGGCGGCGCTCACCGATATTACTGAGCGCAAGGTTGCCGAGGAGCAGATCATGCACCTGGCCTTCTATGACCCGCTGACCGGCTTGCCCAACCGCCGCCTGCTGCTCGATCGCCTGCAACTCGCCATCGGCTCCAGCGTGCGCAATGGGCGCTATGCCGCCCTGATGTTTATCGATCTGGATAACTTCAAGAATATTAATGACTTGCACGGTCATCAGACCGGCGATCAGCTGCTGCATCAGGCGGCCCAGCGTCTGGACCACACGGTGCGTGGCAGTGACACGGTTGCCCGCCTGGGTGGGGATGAGTTCGTGATTCTGCTGGAGGGGCTGGAGACCCGGGTTGATGATGCGGCCGCCCAGGCCGAGGCGATTAGCAAGAAGGTCTTGGCGACCCTGGCGCGCACCTACAGCATTGGCGACTTGCAGTTGCACAGCAGCGCCAGCCTTGGCGTGGTGTTGTTCGCCGATGAGTTGTGCAACGCCGAGGAGTTGATGAAACGCGCCGACTTGTCGATGTACGAGGCCAAGACCGCAGGCAAAAATACCCTGCGCTTCTTCGACCCGCAGATGCAGGAGGTGGTCCGCGCCCGCCTGCACCTGGAGGATGAAATTCGCGCCGGTTTGGCGGCCGGCGAATTTATCCCCTACATCCAGCCGCAGTTCAGTGAGTCTCGCGGGTTGGTGGGCGGCGAGGTGTTGGTGCGCTGGCGCCACCCGCAGCACGGTTTGCTGGCCCCGGCGGCGTTTATTGGGGTGGCGGAACGCACTGGCTTGATCGAGGAGCTGGATTTTCAAGTGCTGCAGCAGGCTTGCGCGTGCCTGGCGCGCTGGGCCCGGCGCCCAGAATTGGCCGGGCTGCGCTTGGCGGTCAATCTCAGTGCGCGTCTGCTGTACCTAGAGGGCTTTGTCGAGCGGCTGTTGCAGTTGCTGGAGCAAAGCGGTGCCAACCCGCGCAAGCTGAAGCTGGAGCTGACCGAGACCTTGTTGCTCGACGACATGCCCAAGGCCATTGCCTGCATGGCGCCGTTGAAGGCTCGGGGCATCTGTTTCTCCTTGGATGACTTTGGTACCGGCTACTCCTCGATGGCCTACTTGCAGCAGTTACCGCTGGATCAGCTGAAGATTGACCAATCCTTCGTCCGCGCCCTGCCGGAAGATGCCAGCAGCCTGGCGATCATCGGCGCCATCTGCGCGCTGGGTGAAAGCCTGAATCTGGATGTGATTGCCGAGGGCGTCGAGACCGAGCAGCAACGCGCCCTGCTGCTGAGTAAAGGTTGCCACCACTTCCAGGGCTACCTGTTCGGCCGGCCGATGCCGCTAACCGAGTTTGAGTCTTTGGCGAGCGCCGCCAGCTAGGCCAGCCATATGGGCTGGGAGTCGGTGACGCAGCGCTTGGTCAGGGCTGCTTGCGCTGCAGGTGGCGCAAGTTGTTCTTGAATATGTCGCCCACGGCGGCGGTCATCACGGCGGTGGAAACCCCGAACATGAGAATGCCGTTGGCCGCCTCCAGGCCGCTGAGCAGGCGCCAACTCTCGGACAGGACCAGATCGCCATAGCCGAGGGTGGCAAAGGTCACTGCGGAGAAATACAGCGCCGTGGCAACGCTGTCGAACTCGCCGAGCAGCACGAACAGCCAGGCCCAGAGGGCGATCTGCAGGCTGTTGCCGAACATCAGCAGGAGCATCACCGCCGACAGCAGCAGGATGTCCGGTAGCACCGAATTAGGCCCTAGGGTGTAGGGGCGAAAGCGCAGGTACAGGCGCATGCCGAGGGCGATAAACAGCGCCTGCACCACCAGGCACAGGAGAATCACCGGCAGGCCGGTGAGCAGGTTAACTAGCATCGGAGCACTCGTGGTTGGTGGAGGGCGGATTGCGGCGCTGCCGCTGCCGGTCGAGCAGGTGCACCATCAGGCAGGCATACAGGGTCACGGCAATAAACAGGCTCATACGGATGGCGAAGGCGGTGTAAACGTCTTTGCCATTGTCGCTGTCCTGTACCGATTGGCCGAGCAGAATAATCATGGTGGTCAGGCTGTTTTGCCAAAAGGCCGGGCCGAATTGGCTGGGACTGACGGCGAACAACTGGCGGGCGACGAGCAGGCCGAACAGCAGCGTCCACAGGTAAAACATCCACAGATTGACCCACAGACTCAGCGCCGACCACAGCAGTATCGCCAGCAGCCCGCCGCACAGGGTTGAGCCCAGCATCACCCGGCCGGCATCGCGGGCCTTGGTGGTGCAACTTTGTTGGCCGAGGTTGACCGCCTGCATGATCAGCGGCATGTAGCTGCCGGGGTTGATCAGCGCCAGCAAGAAGGCCGGCATCACCACCAGGGCTGCGCGCAGGGCCACCCAACTGGTTTCACTGGCCGGCAGGCTGGGCGCTTTGGGTGGCGCCGGGGCGTTGGCCGGCTCGGGGAATAACCCGTGGCTGAGGTTGAGCACCAATACCGCCAGCAGCAGGCCTTTGACCAAGGCTTCGATGACCAGCACGGCCAGGCCAAAATCGCTGGCGCCGGCGGCCGAAATCATGGTCAGGCCGATCACCATAAAGGTCGCCAGCAGTGGATTGCCGCCGCGCAGGCCGTAGCGAAAGGCCAGAAACAGGCACAGGCCAATCAGCAGCACGCCGGCGGCGGCGTAGTAACGCAGCAGCGGGATCAGTAGCAGCCCGCTGCTGGTAATTAGCATCAGCAGCAGCGTCAGCCCGAGCCCGGCTTTGAATGGCAGCGGCTTGGTCAGTACGCTCAGCAGCACCACGCTGAGCAGCGGGGCGATAAAGGGTATGGGCAACGCCAGGCCGAAGCTCAGCGCCAGCGCCAAGGCTGCGCCGCTGGCCAGGCGCAGGGCGCGCTGGCTGCGAAAGTCGCGCTCAGCGGCCATTGGCTTGCTTCACCCCAGGAGCCACGGCACGGGGCTTAGTAGGCATAGGACAGCCAGCTCATCAGGCGCACAAACAGCCGGCCGAGCAGGTTGAGTGGGTTGCCTTGGCTGGGGAAGGCCATGACTTCGGCCTGGCCGCCGACCCGAATGCCGCGAAAATCACTGAGCTCGCCGGGAATAAATTCGACTATGACCGGGAAGCGTTGCGCCGGGCGCAGCCAGTCGCGGCTGTTCTCGACGCTGGGCAAGGTGCCGGGCGCGGTGCTGCTGCCGACGCTGACGCCGTAACCGATGCTGCGCACCCGGCCGGCGAAGATCTGTCCGGGCAGGGCGTCGAGCACTATGGCCACCGGGTTACCGGGCTCAAGTTGGCCTAGGTTGTTCTCGGTCATCTCGGCATTGATCCACACGTCATGGATGGCGATCA
>MHZN01000102.1 GCA_001830395.1 Pseudomonadales bacterium RIFCSPLOWO2_12_59_9
TCTGCGCAAACGCCCACCCACTGACCATCTTCCATAAAGGCAAAGCGCAAGCCGTAACAGGCCGCCAGCCAAAGTGACAACAGCAACAAGAAGAACAGTGGCAAACGGCGTGACATATGACTCTCCAGTAGGCAAAAACGCCGGCCAGCATAACCGCCAACCGTGCCGATGCAAGTAAATGCACCCGTAAAGCCCGCAGGCCGCGCAAGGTGGCGCTTCCGCGGCGAAAATATACCCGGCTTGAGGCCCGCTTTGTGCTTGTGCCGGCAATAGGCGATGTGATTAGTTAGCCACCCCAACCTCTCATGAGACTGCCCCATGCTCCGGCTTCTAAGCCTTGCCGCGCTGCTCGCGGGCCTGCCCCTGACTTTGTCAGTGCAGGCCGCCAGCATCGATGCCGCCAGTTACGGTTACCCGATCACCAATGCCTTCGAGGCAACTATTGGCGGCACTCCACCGGAGTTACGCCCCGCGGTTGCCAACGATGAGGATATCGATCAGGCCGACTACCGCCTCAACCTGGAAGCGGTGCGGGCCGAAACAATGCCCGACATCTTCTGGAACGGTGAAACCCTGCCTTATCGCCTGGCTCAACAAGATGGCCCGGCACCGCTGATCTTCATCATTGCCGGTACCGGCGCGCAGTACTCCAGCGGCAAACCGGAGTTTCTCAAAAAACTGTTCTACGCCGCCGGCTACCATGTGGTGCAACTGTCCTCACCGACCAGCTATGACTTCATTACCGCGGCCTCCCGGCGTGCCACGCCGGGTATTTCCAGTGATGACGCACAAGACCTGTACCGGGTGATGGAAGCCATCAAGGCCGAACACAGCGAACTGCAAGTCACCAGTTACAACCTGACTGGCTATAGCCTGGGCGCGCTGAATGCCGCCTTTGTCAGCCAGATCGACGACAGCAAGCACAGCTTCAACTTCAAGCGCGTGCTGATGCTCAACCCACCCGTGGACCTGCTGACCTCGGTTGGCAACCTGGATCGCTTGTCGAGGGTTGAGCTGGACCTGAACGGTAAGCCACCGTCATTCGACATGCTGTTTGAACGGCTCGCCCATTACTTCAAGGAAAAAGGCCGGATCGAAGTGGATGAAGCGCTGATCTTCGACCTGCAAAACTCCAAGGAGCGCCTCAGCACTCCGGCGATGGCCTCCCTGGTCGGCAGCGCATTTCGCTTCTCGGTCGCCGACATCGTCTACACCTCGGACCTGATCAATAAACGCGGCCTGATTACCCCGGTGGGCATGGAGATCGATTACAGCACCGAGTTGGTGCCTTTCTTCAAGAAAGCCGCCGCCTGTAATTTCCGCTGCTATGCCGAGCAACATCTACTGCCGCTCTGGCAACAGCACAATATCGGCGGCACGCTGGCGCAACTGGATAAACAAGTCAGTCTCTATGCGCTGGAAAACTATCTAAAAACCAGCCCAAAAATCTCGGTAATGACCAATGCCGACGACCTGATCCTCGGCCCTGGCGACCTTAGCTTTTTGCGCCGGACTTTCGGTGAGCGGCTGACCATCTACCCACTGGGCGGCCATTGCGGCAACCTCGATTACCGCGTCAATACCGACGCCATGCTGGAGTTTTTCCGTGGCTAAGCATCTCTTCCTGACCGCCCTGTTGCTGGGCAGCAGCTTGGCTAACGCCGCCCAATCCAGCCCAGCCACAAACAACCAAACCGACGCCGATGAAGGCTTTACCGCGCCCCTGCAGAGCCTGACGTTTATTCCGGGGTTAGATAACTTTGTCGCCGCCTCGAACTCGGCCATGGACGTCTATGACCCGCTGGAAACCTGGAACCGGGGGGTTTACCAATTTAACTACCGCCTCGATCAGTGGGTCATGCTGCCCGCCGTGCGCGGCTATACCTACGTCACACCGAAGTTCGCGCGCACCGGGGTGAGTAACTTCTTCAGCAACCTGGGTGACCTGCCCAGCCTGGGCAACAGCCTGCTGCAACTTAAGGGTGAGCGCGCCATGCGCACCACCGCCCGGCTGCTGTTCAACACCATCTTGGGAGTTGCCGGCATCTGGGACCCCGCCACCGCCATGGGCCTGCCAAAAGAGCGCGAAGACTTCGGCCAAACCCTCGGTTACTACGGCGTGCCGGCCGGCGCCTATCTGGTACTGCCGGTGTATGGCCCCTCGAACCTGCGCGACACCAGCGGCTTGGTGGTCGACACCCTTGGCGAACAAAGCGCGAATTTTCTCAATGTCGCCGAAGAGAGCAAAAGGCATTTTGAAATCAGCCTGCTGCGCGCCATTGATACGCGCTACACCACCCCCTACCGGTATGGCCAGCTAAACACCCCGTTTGAATACTCACGGGTGCGCTACCTCTACACCGAAGTGCGCAAGCTACAGATCGCCGAGTAACGGTCGGTAATAAAAATGCCAGCCTGATCTGATCAGGCTGGCATTTTTTTATCCAAAATCCGCTGTATTCAACTCGCTCGCGGCTACTCGCTGACCACCAGCGGTGCGGGAGCCAGGCTTTCGAGACCGAGAAAACTCATCAGCGCCGTTTTTTGTGCCATTGCATCCTGATAACCCAACTCGATCAGCTCGCTGCAATAACCCGACTCAAACAACAAATAGCTCAGCACCCCGGCGCCGCTGGCCTTGGTCGCCCCCGGCCCGCGCAAAAATAGCCGCAGCGACTTGGGCAACTCATGCCGGTGCCGCGCCGCGATTTGATCCAGCGGCTGACTCGGCGCAATCACCAACACCTCAACGGGCTTCAAGCCCAGCCCACGCGGATGCAAACCCGAAGGCACCAAGCGACTCATATGGTTGAGCCGTTCCAGCAACTCGATGTCGCCTTCCAGGCTGTCAATAAAGGTGCTGTTCAGCATATGCCCGCTGATTTGCGCCAAACTCGGTGAGCGTGTGCTTTTGCTGCGCACCACCTCCGGCTGTGGTGCGCCGGCCACCGGATTACCGCTCACGCCGACCACCAGCACCCGGGTGGCGCCCAAATGCAGCACCGGGCTGATGGGGGCCAACTGGCGCACCGCGCCGTCACCAAAATATTCACGATTGACTTTAACCGGTGGAAAAATCAACGGAATGGCCGTACTGGCCATTAAATGCTCGAGATTCAAGCGCGTCGGCACCCCGACCCGGCGGTGGCGAAACCAGGGATCTATGGTGGCGCGGCCCTGGTAAAAACTCACCGACTGACCGCTGTCATAGCCAAACGCCGAGACGGCCACCGCCCGTAGTTTGCGCCGGGCCACGGCGGCATGAATACCGGTAAAGTCCAGCTCGCGACCCAACAACTCACGCAGCGGTGAATTATCCAACAGCGCCGCCGGAGCATCGCCACCCAGACCAAACAGGCTGTGGCCGATAAACCGCCCCGCCTGGCGCAACACGCCTGGCCAGTCTGTGCGGTACACCTGATGACAATGAAAACCTTGCCAAACGGCGGTTAAACGCCGCACGGCTTCGCTAAAATGCAAAGCCCCGCAGGCCAAACCCACCGCATTGATGGCCCCGGCCGAGGTCCCCACTATCACCGGAAAGGGGTTGCTGGCCGGATCGGGCAGCAAGTCGGCAATCGCTGACAGCACCCCCACCTGGTAGGCCGCCCGCGCGCCACCACCGGAAAGAATCAAACCGGTGACCGGTGCATTAGGGTTAACGGCTTGATTCATGAATCACTCTCAGGAGTTTTTGGATCAGTATAGAAGCCGCCCATCGCCGCGCGCCTGGATAACTTCGGCGCGGCCGCGACGGCCGTTGCCTCTATCCACGAGCTTTCTTATAGAGCTTCGGTTCGCCAAGCGGGCGGGTCTTAAAGCGGCGATGGGCCCACAGGTACTGCTCAGGGCAAGCACTCACGGCTTGCTCTATCCATTGATTAATCCGCAGGCAATCAGCCTCTTCACTGGCCCCGGGAAAATCCTGCAAGGGCGGATGAATCACCAGTTTGTAACCAGACCCATCGGCCAGACGCTGCTGGGTAAAGGGCACCACCCGGGCTTTGCCGAGGCGGGCAAATTTGCTGGTGGCGGTAACCGTGGCGGCATTCACCCCAAACAGCGGCAAGAAGATGCTTTGCTTGCGGCCATAGTCTTGGTCTGGTGCATACCAAATCGCCCGGCCGGCCCGCAGCACCTTCAACATCGAGCGCACGTCTTCACGCTCAATGGCCGTGGCATCCAGGTTGTGCCGCTCCCGACCGCTGCGCTGCACGAAGTCGAACAGCGGATTCTTATGCTGGCGGTACATGCCATCAATAGTGTGCAACTGGCCCAACAAATTGGCGCCAATCTCCAGCGTGGTGAAGTGCAGCGCCATTAAAATCACCCCCTGCCCCTCGGCGGCGGCCTGCTGCAAATGCTCCAAGCCCTCAACAGTACCAAGCCTGCGCAAGCGCGGCTTGTACCACCACCAACTCATGGCCATCTCAAAGAAAGCGATGCCCATCGAGGCGAAGTTCTCCCGCACCAGGTGCTGCTGCTCCTGCTTGGATAATTGCGGGAAACACAACTGCAGGTTGCGCTCAACCACCTGCCGGCGCGACCGCGCAAAGCGATACATCAGCGCCCCCAACAACCGACCCAGCGCCAACAGCCAGGCATAAGGCAATTGCACCAACAACCATAACAACGCCAAGCCCAGCCATAACGGCCAAAAACGTGGATGCAGCAAAGTTCGACTAAAACGAGAGCGTTCCATGAAAAAATCCAAGCCCACCACAAAGTCGCGCATTCTACCTCGGCTTGCGGCTTGCCGACGTTATCGCTATAAGTCCTCGCCTATTTAGTTAGACTAGTTAGCAGCCCTTCAGCCTTTCTGTGCAGACCATGAGCCAAGCCGACCTTCTCGATCAAGACCCCGTATTTCAGCTCAAAGGCAGCATGCTGGCCATTACCGTGCTGGAGTTGACCCACAACGACCTCGACCGTCTCGACCGGCAATTAACCACCAAGGTCAGCCAGGCGCCGAACTTCTTCAGTAATACACCGCTGGTGCTCGCGCTCGACAAGCTGCCCGACGGCGAAGGCGGCCTCGATCTGACCGAGTTGATGACCATCTGTCGCCAACATGGCCTGAGCACCCTGGCCATTCGCGCCAGCCGCGCCGAAGACATCGCCGCCGCCCAAGCCATCGCCCTGCCTGTGCTGCCCCCCTCCGGCGCCCGCGAACGACCAATTGAGCTGGCCGGCGCCAAAGAACCCGAGAAGCCGCCAGAGCCGCAATTGCAGCCGAGCAAAATCATCACCACGCCGATTCGCGGTGGCCAGCAGGTGTATGCCCAGGGTGGCGATCTGATTGTGCTGGCCCCCGTCAGTGCCGGCGCCGAACTGCTGGCCGACGGCAATATCCATGTGTATGGCCCGATGCGCGGCCGCGCCTTGGCCGGCATCAAAGGCGATCGCAGCGCGCGGATCTTCTGCCAGCAACTTGGCGCCGAATTATTGTCGATCGCCGGCCAATATAAGGTGGCCGAAGACCTACGCCGCGACCCCCTCTGGGGTGAGGCGGTACAGGTCAGCCTGTCGGGTGACGTGTTGAACATCACCCGCCTTTGACGGATACTGCGGCCAATTTTTAGAGCCGCATAAAGAGCGTCACTCGAGGCGTTTTTAAGCGGCTTTCCAGGGACACACTGCAACCACCAAGCCATATTTTGGCTGGCAAAGTTACCGTTCAATCGACATTTGGGGTGAAGCACCTTGGCCAAGATCATCGTAGTTACATCCGGCAAGGGTGGCGTGGGCAAAACCACCACCAGCGCCGCCATCGGTACCGGTTTGGCCCTGCGCGGGCACAAAACCGTCATCGTCGACTTCGACGTCGGCCTGCGTAACCTCGACCTGATCATGGGTTGCGAGCGCCGCGTGGTGTATGACTTCGTCAACGTTATCAACGGCGAAGCCACACTGACCCAAGCGCTGATCAAAGATAAGCGCCTGGAAAACCTCTTTGTGCTGGCCGCCAGCCAGACCCGCGACAAAGACGCGCTGACCAAAGAAGGCGTTGGCAAGGTCATCGACGAACTGTCGAAAAATTTCGAATTCGTCATTTGCGACTCGCCAGCCGGCATCGAAACGGGCGCTCACCTGGCCATGTACTTCGCCGACGAGGCGATTGTGGTGACCAACCCTGAAGTCTCCTCGGTACGCGACTCGGACCGCATGCTTGGCCTGCTGGCGAGCAAATCGCGGCGTGCCGAACAAGGCGACACCCCGATCAAAGAACACCTGCTGCTGACCCGCTACAACCCTGAGCGCGTAGTCAAAGGCGAAATGCTCGGCGTCGAAGACGTTGAGGAAATCCTCGCCATTCGTCTGCTCGGCGTAATCCCGGAGTCGCAAGCCGTACTCAAAGCCTCCAACCAAGGCGTACCGGTGATTCTCGACGATCAAAGCGACGCGGGTCAGGCCTACGGCGATGCCGTCGACCGCCTGCTCGGCAAGGAAGTCACCCATCGCTTCGTCGATGTGCAAAAGAAAGGACTCATGCAACGCTTGTTTGGAGCTCGTGAATGAATATTTTTGACTTCTTTCGCGAGCGCAAGCCGAAGGAAACCACCGCCTCGCTGGCCAAAGAGCGCTTGTCGATCATCGTTGCCCACGAGCGTGGCCAGCGCAGCCAGCCAGACTATCTGCCAGCCCTGCAAAAAGAGCTGGTTGAGGTGATCCGCAAATACGTCAACATCGATCAGGATCAGGTTCAGGTCGCCCTGGAAAACCAAGGCAGCTGCTCGATTCTCGAGCTGAACATCACCCTGCCGGATCGTTAATTACGCAAAATGTTATATGACGGCGGCTTAGGCCGCCGTTGGCATTTCTGCGCTAGCGGCGTTTAACCGCGGCGCAACTCCACCGCTAAATGCGCGCTAAACCTTGAGACTATTCGATGCCGTTGTCCCAGATTGAAATCCTCCACCAGGACGCCGCCCTGCTGGTCATCAACAAACCAACCTTATTGCTCTCGGTGCCTGGTCGCGCCGATGACAATAAAGATTGCCTGGTGACTCGCCTGCAGGAAAACGGCTACCCCGAGGCACGCATCGTTCATCGGCTGGACTGGGAAACCTCAGGCGTCATAGTCCTGGCCCGCGACCCCGACAGCCATCGCGAACTGTCGCGCCAATTCCACGACCGCGAGACCGAAAAGGCCTACACCGCCCTGTGCTGGGGCGAGCCCGCACAAGACAGCGGCAGCATCGACCTGCCCCTGCGTTACGACCCGCCGACCAAACCACGGCACGTAGTCGATCATGAATTCGGCAAACACGCCCTGACCCACTGGCAAGTGCTGGAGCGCTGCGGCCATTACAGCCGCATCGAACTCACCCCGATCACCGGCCGCTCGCACCAACTGCGCGTGCACATGCTCTCCATCGGTCATCCGCTGCTCGGCGACGGCCTGTACGCCCACCCCGAAGCCCTGGCCGCCTACCCACGCCTGTGCCTGCACGCACGCATGCTCAGCCTGACCCACCCGCAAAGCGGCGAAGCAATGCGCTTCGAGTGTGCGGCGCCGTTTTAACCCGCAACAATCAGCAGTCAAAACTTCAGCAGTGGCTCAGCTGCGCAAGCCGATGCGTTAAACTCCGAGCATTACCGCCCGGAGCCTCGTATGCGCGATGAGTTGAACCAAGGCCTGATTGATTTTCTCAAGGCCTCACCGACCCCCTTTCATGCCACCACCAGTCTCGCTCAACGCCTGGAAGGTGCGGGTTATGTGCGCCTGGACGAGCGCCAGAGCTGGACCGTTGAGGCCGGCGGCCGTTACTACGTGACCCGTAACGACTCCTCGATTATTGCCATTCAACTCGGCCTGCATTCCCCCCTTGAAGCCGGCCTGCGCCTGGTGGGCGCGCATACCGACAGTCCGTGCCTGCGGGTTAAACCCAACCCTGAGCTGCAGAATCAGGGCTTCTGGCAGCTGGGTGTCGAGGTGTATGGCGGTGCGTTGCTGGCGCCCTGGTTCGACCGCGACCTGTCGCTGGCCGGGCGAGTGACCTTTCGCCGTGACGGCAAAGTGGAAAGCCAGCTGATTGATTTTCGCAAGGCCATCGCCATCATTCCCAACCTGGCCATCCACCTCAACCGCGAGGCCAATCAGGGCTGGGCAATCAATCAGCAAACCGAGCTGCCACCGATTCTGGCGCAGATTGCCGGCGATGACGGCGCCGATTTTCGCGCCCTGCTGGCCGAGCAACTGAGCCTTGAGCACGACCTCAACGCCGATGCGGTGCTGGATTACGAACTGAGTTTTTACGACACCCAGGCTGCCTCCGTGATCGGCCTGAACGACGACTTTATTGCCGGCGCCCGCCTGGACAACCTGCTGTCCTGCTTTGCCGGTTTGCAGGCGCTGCTGCATGCCGACAGCCAGCAAAGCTGCGTGCTGGTCTGTACCGATCACGAAGAAGTCGGCTCCAGCTCTGCCTGTGGCGCCGACGGCCCGATGCTCGAGCAGGTGCTACAACGGCTGTTGCCGGCCGGCGATGGTTTTGCCCGCTGCCTACAAAAATCCCTGCTGGTCTCCGCCGATAACGCCCATGCGGTGCACCCCAACTACGCCGACAAACACGACGCCAACCACGGCCCCAAGCTGAATGCCGGCCCGGTGATCAAGATCAACAGCAACCAGCGTTACGCCACCAACAGCGAAACCGCCGGATTCTTCCGCCATCTGTGCCTGGAAAACGAGGTGCCGGTACAGAGCTTCGTCACCCGTAGCGACATGGGCTGCGGCTCGACCATCGGCCCGATCACCGCCAGCCGTCTGGGCGTGCCCACCGTCGATATCGGCCTGCCGACCTTCGCCATGCACTCGATTCGCGAACTGGCCGGCAGCCATGACCTGGCCCACTTGGTCAAAGTACTCAGCGCCTTTTATGCCAGCCCCGAACTGCCCTGATGACTAAAGCCGCGATGATCAAGGGCAGTTGCCTGTGCGGGGCTATTGGCTATGAACTCGACAACCTCGATATGCCGATCGCCCACTGTCACTGCCTGACCTGTCAAAAGGCCCATGCCGCGGCTTTTGCCAGCACCGCCGGGGTGCTGCGTGAGCATTTTCGCTGGACGCACGGCGAAGAGAGACTCGCCAAATTTGAGTCCTCACCCGGCAAGTTCCGCTATTTCTGCTCAGGGTGCGGCTCGCACTTGATCGCCGAACGCCCCAGCCAAGGTCATGTGATAGTGCGCATCGCCACCCTCGATGACGATCCGCAGGCCAGGCCCGCCGAACATATCTGGACCGCCCACGATCGCCCCTGGCTAAGCGCGGAGGCTATCCCGAGCTATCCGCAGTTCAAGCCACAGTAGCTGCGCGCTTTACTGCGGCACTTCAACGCTGACGTGGATGGCGTCGTGGCGCCAAAACTCCAGGTCGCAGTCGATGATGCGGTCGTGCTGGTCGCGGTTAATCCGGGTGATGCGCAGCGCCGGGCTGCCGATGGCCAGCTTGAGGTTGCTGGCGGCCTCGGACTGCAAGGCAGTCGGCAGGATATCGAAGCGCACCCGACCGTAGTGAATACCGTACTCACTGGCGTACAGATCGGTCAGCGACAGGGTCAGGTCAAACTCCAGAATCCCTGGGAAATACGCCGGATTCAGATAATGCTCAACGTACAGCACCAAGCGGTCATCGATCCGCCGCGCCCGGCGAATCTGGTAAACGCTGGAGAACGCCGGCAACTCCAGCAGCGCGCAGACCTCCACCGACGCCGGCAGCAGCCGCGCACTCAGTACCTCGGTGGCCGGCAGCCGCCCTTGCTCGCTGACCATCGCATGAAAATGGCTGCGCACCAGCGGGTTATAGGCCAGCCGTGGCGGCGAAACGAACCAGCCGCGGCGCTCCTCCCGGTAGATCAGCCCCTGTGCTTCCAGTTGCCCCAAGGCCTCACGCAAGGTGATACGGGTGGTAGCAAATAATTCGCTAAGCTTGCGTTCGGCGGGCAGTTTGCCGCCCTTGGGCAGCAAGCCATGCTCAATTTGTTCCTGCAAAGACCGGCAGATGGCGGTAACGGTTCGCGGCGCATCTTCGCGCATCAATATGACTCCATTCTGGAATAGACCAGCAGCTAAAAACGCCTAATCAACGGCTAATGTGACTATCTTATGCAGGGCAAATGACTGATAGATGACATAAATCATAATTAGCCTAGGCTATGCCAGCACTCGCCTGAGTCTTCTCGCCAACCTGGATAAATCTTTCACTCAGACGCTGCGGCCGGCTGCGGCAGTCGCCCAGCAAGGGCGACAAACAGCCCGTTGAAATAATAGCGTCATCTAAAACCCATAAATTGGCCCATGTATTGCTGATCTAGACCAATAACCCAACCGCAAAGGAGCTTCACATGAAACGCTTGCTACTGGCGTCACTGATGGGAACCGCCATTAGCCTGGCCACTCAGGCCATGGCTAATGATGTGGATATCAAGAGTCTCGAACAAGCGGCGCGCGCCGAGGGCGCGGTTAACAGTGTCGGCATGCCGGACAGCTGGGCCAACTGGAAGGATACCTGGGTCGATTTGGGCAAACTCTATGGCCTCAAGCACATGGACACTGACATGAGCTCGGCGCAGGAAATCGCCAAGTTTGCCGCCGAAAAAGATAACGCCAGTGCCGACATCGGCGACGTCGGCGCCGCCTTCGGCCCGATTGCGGTGCAACAAGGCGTGACCCAAGCCTTTAAACCGAGCACCTGGGAGCAGATCCCGGCCTGGGCCAAGGATGCCGACGGCAATTGGATGCTGGCCTACACCGGCTCGATTGCCTTTATCGTCAACAAGCAACTGGTCAAAGACGTGCCGCATTCCTGGGCTGACCTGAAAAAAGGCACCTACAAGGTCACCATCGGCGACGTCAGCGCCGCGGCGCAAGCGGTAAACGGCGTGCTGGCGGCGGCGATTGCCAACGGCGGCAACGAAAGCAATATTCAACCGGGTCTCGACCTGTTCGCCAAGCTGGCCGAGCAAGGCCGCCTGGGCCTGTCTAACCCGACCATCCAGACTCTGGAGAAGGGTGAAGTCGAAGTCGGCATCGTCTGGGACTTCAACGGCCTGAGCTATCGCGACCAGATCGACCCGAACCGTTTCGAAGTACTGATCCCGTCCGACGGCTCGGTGATTTCCGGCTACAGCACCATCATCAACAAATACGCCAAGAACCCCAACGCCGCCAAGCTGGCGCGCGAATATATCCTCAGCGACGCCGGCCAGATCAACCTGGCCAAAGGCAATGCCCGGCCGATCCGCGCCGAGCACCTGACCTTGCCGGCCGAGGTGCAAGCCAAGCTGCTACCCAATGCCCAGTACGCCAAGGTGCAGCCAATCAAAGACCCCAAGGCCTGGGAAGCCACCGCCAAGGCCTTGCCGCAGCTGTGGCAAGAGCACGTCATCATCAATATGCAGTAACGCCCAGCTGGCCAAATCGTAGGGTGGACTCAGGAGCGAAGCGAACAGTCCACCTATAGTCGGGCAGCCCCGCCAAGCTATAGCGTACTGCTTCGCGAGTACACCCTACGGATACCGGCGATTTCCTGTAACCGAGAGCAATAGATGAAACACAACGTCATCCTGGTGATTTTGGATGGCCTGAATTTTCAGGTCGCCCGCCACACCCTGGGCCACCTGCAGGCTTACTGCGCGGCCGGTCGGGCCACCCTGTACCAGTTGCAATGCGAGCTGCCTGCGCTGTCGCGACCACTCTACGAGTGCCTCCTCACCGGCGTGCCGCCAATCGACAGCGGCATAGTGCACAACGATGTGGTGCGCCTGTCCACTCAGCAGAGCATCTTTCATTACGCCCGTAACGCCGGCCTGACGAGCGCTGCGGCGGCCTATCACTGGATCAGCGAGCTGTATAACCGCGCACCCTTTGTTGCCGCCCGCGACCGCCACAGC
>MHZN01000103.1 GCA_001830395.1 Pseudomonadales bacterium RIFCSPLOWO2_12_59_9
CTTACTTCGGCCTGGAGTACGGCAAATTCCTGAAGGTAACTCCCAGCGCCTAGCTCGACCATGGCCAGATTCAGCGCGGGATGGATAAACTGCCCCAAGCGCGCCCCAGCGTTTAGCAGCGCGCGGGTAGTCTGATGACGGGTACGGGTATCGCGGGTAATCAGGTTGACCAAGAGATAATCATCGGCGACCAGCTCCGGCAGGCGTTCGAAACCGCCCAGTACGGGGAAACCATAGAAATCCCGGCCTTGCTTGTTCGGATCGTTATCCAGAAAGCCGGCGACCTCCGCCGCGCCCAGATCGACCAAGGCGCGGGCCTGGCGGGCAGCTTCAGGATTGTTGGCCCCGAGCAACAACAGGCGACTCATGCCGACAGACTCGCGAGAATGACCTCAATGACACGCTGCTGATCGTCCCGGCTCAGTTCCGGATAGCTCGGCAGATTGAAGGCACGCCGAGCCAAACCGTGAGATACAGGCGTGTTAACCGCCGGCAGATCAGCGAACACCGGAGTTTGACTGAGTGGCTGGAAGAAAATGCGCGCATCGATCCCCACCTGGCGCATGGCTTCCAGCACGTGATCGCGCTGTTCAGCCTGCGCCTCGGGCAGAACCAGGGTCGGCATCCAGTAGCTGTTGCTGCATCCAGGCGCTTCGGGGTTCATGGCCGCCCCCGGCAAGGCCGGGAGCAAGGCCTCGCGGTAGACGGCGAAAATCTCGCGTTTGCGCGCCACCATCTCGTCCAGATGCTCCAGCTGCGCACAGCCCAGGGCGGCCTGAAGATTGGATATCTTGTACTTATGGCCCAACTCCGACGGCCAGAACTGACGCATGTCGCCCGCCGCCCGGCCATGGTTGTTGAGTTGCTGAACACGCTTGAGCAACGTCTCATCGCGGGTCACCAGCATGCCACCTTCGCCGGTGGTCATAACCTTGGTGCCGTGGAAGGAGAACACCGAGAAGCTCGACAGGCTGCCGGCCTTGCGCCCCCGGTATTCCGAACCCAAGGCCTCGGCGGCATCCTCGATCAGAGCCAGGCCATGGGCATCGGCCAGGGCCTGCAACTCGGCCAGAGCGGCGAGGTTGCCATAGAGATGCACGGCGATTATCGCGCGGGTTTTCGGGGTGATCGCGCGCTCGACGGCGGCCGGGTCGAGGCACCAGGAGTCCTCCAGCACATCCACCAGCACCGGCGTGGCGCCGACATAGAACACCGGGGCAGCCGAGGCTACCCAGTTGATGTCGGCCAGGATCACCTCATCGCCCGGCCCTATATCCAGAGCACGCAGGCCCAGATGCAGGGCACCGGTGCAGCTGGAGGTTGCCATAGCATGGGGCACGCCTAGGTAAGCCGCGAAGTCCCGTTCGAAGCGGGTTATATAGTCGTAGCAATGCTCGCCCCAGCCATTGCGCACGGCATCCAGCACATACTCGGCTTCACGCTCGCCGATGCTCGGCTTGGTGTAATAGATCTTGTTCATACAAACCTCAGCTCCGGCACCGCGACCACGAATTGCCCGCCCCATTCACGGACTTGGGCCTGCTGCAGGGTGACTTCAGTGAGCAGGTTCCAGGGCAGCACCAGTACATAGTCGGGCTTATCCGCGACGATGCGCTCAGGCGCGACCACCGGGATACGGCTGCCCGGCAAAAACTTGCCCTGCTTGTGTGGGTTGGCATCCGCCACCCAGGCCAACAGGTCGGGCTTCACCCCCGCATAGTTGAGCAGGGTATTGCCCTTGGCCGCCGCGCCGTAGCCGACCACCCGCTTACCCTCGGCCTTGGCCTGCAGCAGAAAACGCAGCAGCTCATGCTTGATACGCACAGCCGCCGGCGCCAGGGTCGAATAGAAACCTGCTGTTTTGACACCAGCGCCCTCCTCGCGCGCCAGCAGTTCGGCGACCGTAGCCGAGGTTGCACGCACGCCTGCGGCGCGCTGCATATAGACCCGCAGCGAGCCGCCATGGGTCGGCAGCTCCTCGACATCGAAGATTTCCAGGCCGTTGCGCGTGCAGAGCGCCTGCACCGCCGTCAGCGACAGGTAGGAATAGTGCTCGTGGTACAGGGTGTCGAACTGCTGCTCGGCCATCAGGCGCAGCAGATGGGGGAATTCGAAGGTGGCCACGCCGCTCGGCTTGAGCAGGGTGGCGAAGCCCTGGAGAAAGTCGTTGATATCCGGCACATGGGCCAGCACGTTGTTGGCCGCCATCAGGTCGGCACTCCAGCCCTCTGCCGCTAGGGCAGCGGCCGTGTCCTCGCCAAAGAACAGCTCGCGGATCTCCAGGCCCTTCTCCCGGGCGGCGCGGGCGGTGCTGGCAGTGGGCTCGACCCCCAGGCAGGCAATGCCGCGCCGGGCCACGTATTGCAACAGATAGCCGTCGTTGGCGGCGATTTCCACCACTCGGCTCCGTGCGTTCAAACCGAAGCGCTCGACCATCTGCGCCACATAGTGCTCGGCATGGCTCAGCCAGGAGGTCGAGTAGGAACTGAAGTAGGCGTAGTCGGCATCGAACAGGCTATCCGCGGCCCGGTAATCCTCTGTCTGCACCAGCCAGCAGTGCTGGCAGACCATGGCCCTGAGTGGCACCCATTGCTCGGCTTGATTCAGCTGATCGGCGCGCAGGTAGGCATTGGACGGCGGCGCCGTGCCCAGGTCGATCAACGGCAGGGACAGCGGCGTGGCGCAACCGCGGCAGTTCATAGGCTCACTCCTTGAAAGCTGTCGTCCAGCCGGGGGTGGGCGGTATCCCGGGACGAGAGATTCTTGACTGGCAGCGGCCAGGCGATAGCCAGGCGCGGGTCGTCCACCGCCAGGCCGCCCTCATGCCCGGACGCATAATCGGCGCTGTGCAGATAAAGCAACTCGGCATCGTCGCTCAACGTCTGGAAACCATGGGCGAAACCTGGCGGCAACAGCAGGCTGCGGCCATCGCCGGCCTCCAGGCGCTCGGCGTGCCAGTGCAGAAAGGTCGGCGAGCCCTGGCGGATATCCACCGCCACATCCCAGACTTCACCACGCAAACAGCTGATCAACTTGGCCTCGGCCTGGGGTGGCCGCTGAAAATGCAAACCACGTACCGTGCCTTGCTCGCCGGTACGTGAATGATTGATCTGCCGCACATGAAAGGGCTGACCGAAGGCGGCCAGACTGCCCTCGCAAAAAAGCCGTGCGAAGCGTCCACGTTGATCTTCATGCACCTGGTGCTGCAGGCAGAACAAGCCGCTCAGCGGTAACTCGATGAGCTGCAGTTCGCTCATGCCGCACTCCAATAGTCGGCCAATTGCTGCAGCGTCAGGGCCGGCAAATCGTCGCCGCGCTGCCACGCCAGATGCCAGTCGAGGGTGCGTTGCAAACACACGTCCAGCGACCAACGGGGTTGCCAACCGAGTAGCTGGCGGGCGCGGCTGCTGTCCAGACGCAGCAACCCGGCCTCATGCAAGTCACTCGCTTCAATCTGCAGCCCCGGCGCTGCCGGCCAGCGCGCCGCGAGGCGCTCAACCACCGCGCCGACGCTGCACATATCCGCCTCGGCCGGACCGAAGTTCCACGCCCCGGCCACTGCCGGGCCTTGTTGATACAGCCCTTGGGCCAATTGCAGGTAACCGGCCAGCGGCTCCAGGGCGTGCTGCCACGGGCGCACCGCCTGCGGGTAACGCAGGGTCACAGGTTCGCCTCGCGACCAGGCGGCAAACACGTCAGGGATCAGCCGGTCGGCGGCAAAGTCGCCACCGCCCAACACATTGCCCGCCCGCGCGGTGGCGATGGCCAGCCCGTGTTCGTGGTAACGGGCGGCAGGGAAATAAGCACTGGCATAGGACTGCGCCAACAACTCACAACAGGCCTTGCTGCTGCTGTAGGGGTCATGCCCGCCAAGGGCTTCATTCTCACGATAAGGCCAGGCCCATTCATGGTTGGCGTAGACCTTATCGGTAGTCACCAGCACGCAGGCGCGCACGCACGCCACATGGCGAATCGCCTCAAGCAGGTGCAGGGTGCCCATCACATTGCTGGCATAGGTGCCGACCGGGTCGCGGTAACCTTCGCGTACCAGCGGTTGCGCGGCCAGGTGCAGGACGATCTCCGGCTGCACCTCATTAACCAGCGCCTGCAGTGCGGCCAAGTTGCGTAAATCGCCGATGCGGCTGTCGATGCCCTCGCCCACCTGCGCCAACTCGAACAAACTCGGGGTGGTATTGGGCGCCAAGGCAAAGCCTGTCACCTGCGCGCCCCAACTGCGCAACCACAGCGCCAGCCAGCCGCCTTTAAAGCCGGTGTGACCGGTAAGCAGTACCCGTTTGCCCGCCCAGAACTGCCGATCTAAGACCACTGTTTCCACGGGGCCTCTCCACTTTGCCAGAGCTGCTCCAGATAATTCTTGTCGCGCAGGGTGTCCATCGGGTGCCAGAAGCCCTCATGCTGAAAAGCCTGCAACTGGTCTTGCGCGGCCAACTGAATCAGCGGCTCGGCTTCCCAGGAGGTGGAATCATCGGTAATTAAGGGCAGCACTTTCGGCGACAGCACGAAGAATCCACCATTGATCCAGCCGCCATCACCGCGCGGTTTCTCGGTAAAACCACGCACCGCATCGCCATCGCGCTCCAGCGCGCCATAACGACCCGGTGGCTGTACCGCGGTGACCGTGGCCAGCTTGCCGTGCTTCTGGTGAAAGGCCACCAGCGCGGCAATATTCAGGTCAGAAACACCATCGCCATAGGTAAAGCAGAAGGCTTCTTCGTTTTCCAGATAGGCGCCCGCGCGGCGTAAACGCCCGCCGGTCATGGTTTCCTCGCCCGTGTCGACCAGGGTCACCCGCCAGGGTTCGCTGTAGTTCTGATGCACTTCCATCTGATTGCTGCGCATATCAAAGGTGACATCTGAGGTGTGCAGAAAGTAGTTGGCGAAGAAATCTTTGATGGCATAGCCCTTGTAGCCCAGGCAGATGACGAAGTCCTGGATACCGTGGGCCGAGTACTGCTTCATGATGTGCCAGAGAATCGGCTTACCGCCGATCTCAATCATCGGTTTGGGCTTTAAGTGCGACTCTTCACTGATTCGCGTGCCCAGTCCACCGGCCAGAATGACGGCTTTCATTGCGACTCTCCTTGTTCACAGTAGCGCTGCCACATCTGCTGATAGGTTTGCTCCATGCGCCGGGTAAAATCAGGACCATTGCAGAGGGGAGAAGCCTTCATCTCCTCACGCAAACCGGCACGAATTCCAGCCAGAGCGTCCACATCACTCGCCAGTGCCACCAGCTTGTCTAGGTATTCGGCTTCGCTATCGGCGATCCACTCATCTCGCCCCACCCCGTGCAGAATAGTGGCGCCGACACGCCCCATCGACGGTCGATGCCGCAAGGACACGAAAGGCAAGCCCATCCACAGGCTTTCAAACAAGGTAGTGCCCGAATTGTGTGGAAAACAATCCAGGGCAATATCTATTTTCTTCAGTACTGCAGAGACCGGCGAAGTAAAACCAATTATCAAGCGTTCAGGACTAACGCCTTGTTTAGCAAATTCGTTTCTATAGTGCTCACACAAGCTCAGGTCCTGAAATGAGTGGCTGTCTAAAACTAGCCGTGAACCAGGAACTCGTTTGAGTAACTCTGCCCAAACTTTGATGACCCGGTAATTAACCCGGATCGGCCGGGTAAGGCTACCGAAAGTTATGTAGCCATTGCGTAACGCCGGCAAATCAGACAACTCCGGCATTGCCACACTGGGTTCATAGACAATGGCTGGCGCCGGCATACGCCACAAGCTTTCGGAAAACGAAGACTCACAACCTGGCGGTAACATTTGCTCATCCGCCAGAAAGTAATCCATTTGCTTAAGCCCGGAACCAAAAGCGAAACCCACCCACCAACTTACCTGAACCGGGGCAGGTTTGATCGCAAAGGCCTCCAGGCGATTATTTCCGGTGTGCCCAGCCAGATCGACCAAAATATCAATCTGATCGGCATAAACCTGCTCAGCGATGGCTTCAGAAGTAAGCCCAGTGCAAAGGCGCCAATGATCGGCATACTGAACAAAGCGCTCAGTCACATGGTCCTCGCGCTTGACCAGCGAATAGGCGAAAATCTCAAATTGTTCGTGATTATGGTTACGCAGTAACGGTTCAATAAAGTACGAGCAGACGTGATGACAAAAATCTGGAGATACATAACCAATACGCAACCGACGCCGCGGCAAACGCTCATTCATATATTCAAAATATTTGCGTTTTGGGAAGTAGCCTTCGACCACTTCACGGTAGACCGCAAATATTTCTTCCCCGCTCCAATCAGGATGGTAGTTAACGGTAAATAAAATATTGGTCCGTGCCAGCGGGTTATCCAAAACCTGACGCAACTGTTCAATCGCCGTGTCGAAATCACCAAACTGCGACTCAATGCCCGCAAGGTTCACAAACACCTGTTTGAAACTAGGGGAAATCTCTAGCGCCTTCAAATATGCCTTATACGCTTCACGCAAGCGCTTGCGCGCACCCAGAATATTACCGAGATTATTCCAGAGCACCGCTTCATTCTGGTTGATATCCAAGGCCACGCGCATAACCTTCTCGGCATCACTCAGCAAAGAGGCATCGAGGTAGGTATTGGCTAGGTTATTCCATGACAGCGACTGTTTCGGCGCAATAGCGATTGCGCGCATAAAACAACCTTCGGCCTCATGCTGCCGGCCCACGGAGTGATAAACCGCGCCGAGCATATTCCAACCGAGCTGGTAGTCCGGCTTAAGCTGTAAACCCTGTAACAAATAACCCAACGCCGCTTGTGGATTCTGCTGATGCTGATACGACAAACCCAACCAACACAGGGCTTCATGATGCTCAGGTTTAAGGCTCAATGCTTTTTCCAGATAGCCTCTCGCCTCTTCCAGGTTTAATTCTGCGGTCACCGCTGACATGCCCAGATGACACCAGGCATCTGGGTTAGATGGACACCTCTGGGTCCACTCATGCATGGCGGCCAAATCATCATCAAGCCGATGGTTTTTACGCAGGAGTGTGCTCAATCGCTGCCATGCCAAGTCGCACTCTGGACTTGCTTTGATCAGCTCGCGCAGAGTCGACTCCGCCTCGCCCAACCTATTGGTTCTGGCATAACAGGCCGACAGCGCCAAACTGGCCAGCCATTGACTGGGGTCCAATGCCAACGCCAATCTAGCCAGCGCCTCAGCCTCAATTAGGTTGTGATCCAGCTCTAGATCAGCCAGCGCGGCAAGCAACTCTGAATCTTTGGGGAAGTTACGCCTGGCCGACTTTACTAATGGATAAGCATCCGCTCGCTGCCCCGCACGATAACGAGCTAAGGCTTCAGCACGCAGATCCTGCGCCGAGGGGGTCTGGATCTCACCGACTAAAGAAATCACCCGTTCCCATTCTTGCGACAGGAACGCCTGCTCAAGACACTGCTTGAGTATTTGCTGGGTATTGGTTTGCAGGCAGCATTTTTTGTATTTTAAGCCGCTGCCACAAGGACAAGGATCATTGCGGCCTGGTTGATAAACTGCGACTTGGCCAAGCACATGGAGCCGCTCTTGCAATTGGTCGATCAGCGCAAGAGACTGCGTCGCCTCAACATGCTCTGGTTCCAACTCAAGAACCTGCCTGAAGGCAGCAGCAGCAGCAGTCCAGTCTTGAATCTGCAAATGTGCTTTAGCTAATTTAAGCGCATATCCCGCATTGTCTGGTGCCAGTTCAAGCAGCTGATCAAATGTTCTACACGCCACAGCACTGTCATGACTAGCCAGTGCGGCGTCGCCAAGTAATAACAAGGCTTCGGAATCATCCGGCACTTGCTCGAGGATGCCGCGGCAACTGTTTCGAGTGCGGGTGTAATCGCCCTCCTCGAAGCCCAAGCGAGCCTGCCCTCGGAAAAATTCCACGAGCCAATTAGCGTCAACCGTCATAATTTCCCCGCCATTTTTCTAGCGATTGTCTACCTGTTACAAGCCTGCAAGCAATTAGCAAGCCAGACGATCGCAGAGAAAGGTCAACGCAACAGCTCAAACAGGTTAATGCCGGCGATCTTCACATAGCTTTGTTGGGCAGCCTCAAGAACTATGGTCTGGAATGACAAACGCGACAATGCCTCTGCGTAATCCAGATCACGCAATTCAGCCTGCACCGCCTTATTCACCAAACTGACATCTTCATTATCGGTCTCGGTAGAATCGATCAGGTTCATTCGCGCGCCGATTTCCGTCTGCACTTCCAAGGCCTGACCAATTCCGTTGTCGAGATTCTTCAGGGCGATATTGACCTCGTCGCGAACCACGAAATTCCCCACCTGAGTGCTAGGTGTCGACTCCAGCGCCTGGCGCAAACGCGCAATGGTATTCAGGATACTGCGCTGCTCCTGAAACTGCGGCTGCACATCGAACTCGTCGCCAGCCGCAGCGACGCCACTAATAGAAAAATCCGCACCAAATAAGCTAACCACCGCAGGATAAGGACCCGGCGCCGTACCCGCCGCAATCGGCGTACTGCTTGGCCCGACCGGTTGCGCGTAAATGTCATAGTTGGTTGGGCTGGTAAAGCGCAGTAGTACGCCCGAGGTCGGAAACTGTGCGTCGAAGGTGGCTTGATTGCTGATGGTGCCGCCACTGAGCAACGCGGCGGAACTATTGGTCGATGCCCGGGTTAGCGCAAAGTCGGTCGGCGCGGCCTGCAAGGTAAAACTATAGGTCCCCAGACCCGGCAAACCTGGGGTCGCGGTATTGGCCAATAAGTTGTCTAGGTCCTGCGAGTTATCACCCGCCTTGAGGACTACATCCAACTGGAAACGCATGCCGCGAAAGTTAATCACGTTGCCGCTGCTGGCCAACGGATCAATCTGTCCGCCGCCAGGAATCTCCGAACTCACATCGGCACCGGCCGCATCGTAAATTCGGAACTGATTGCCACTGACGAATACCAGCGAATAGGGCTCGTTATTGCGAAAGCTCGAATTGAATTGCTGACTGTCTTCCACTAGCCCCGGGGATACAAACACGCGCTGATTAGCAGCGGCGACCGGCGCAATGGTTGTGGCGGGCAATGGTGGGGTCGGTAGCGCTGGGTTATTGACCCCGGCATCATTGGTCACCCGATTGGCATTGGTGACGTCTTCGAACAGCCGCCGGCCATTATCGTTAATCGCCACAGTGGTCGAACTGGCCACCTGCAAGCTGCGCTGGCCTTCATCGCCGCGATAGGAGTAGCTGTTGTCTGGGTTGCGGATAAAGGGTTCGGTTTTACCCAAGAACCCGGAGAACAAGTATTCGCCACGGGCGTTACGACTGTTCATCAGGCTGAGCAACTCGTTTTCCCGCTCACCCAGTTCACTGGCAATGGCTTTGCGATCCTGCGCAGAAAGCGCCCCACCCCCCGCCTGCACGGCCAACTCACGAATCCGTTGCAGCACATTGACCGTCGAGGTTAGGGTGGTTTCTTCCTCAGTCAGGCTGTTGGTGGCCGCGGTTAGATTGGCCTTGTATTGACCAAGTACAGCCTGCTGCTGATCCAACTGCAGCAGCCGCACCGACGCCACCGGATCATCTGCCGGAGTGAGGATGCGTTTACCACTGCTGATCTGCTCCTGAGTCTGGGAAACATTGGCGTAGTTGCGTTGAATGCCACTAACACCGTTGTTAAAAGACTGGATCGATGAGATGCGCATGACCATATCGTTAACCTCTTAATCGGTGAGCCTGCAACCCCCACCCAGCCGCCAAGGGCGCGCTGATCATCTAAACGTATTAATCAGCGTATCAAACAAGGTTCGCGCAGTTTGGATGATCTGCGCCGAGGCTTGGTAGTACTGCTGAAACTGAATCAAGTTGGCCGCCTCTTCATCGAGGTTAACCGCCGCCACCGAATCACGGTTATCGGTCGCCTGCTTGAGTATCGCGCCGGTGGCCTCACCATCGACCCGCGCTTGACTGGTCAAAGTGCCGACCCGTTCGACCAGATCGCCATAGGCATCGGTAAAACTGGCCCCGGTGGTGGTTGGATTGAGCGGATCGACTCCCACTGTGCTTTTCGTCTGTAAAGCCACCAACTTCAGCCCGTTACGGTTATCCGACACGCCACTGGTATTAAAGGCCACCGTGAAGTTATCCCCCAGAGACGGCCGACCACTGAGGGTTAATTCAAACTGAAAACTAGTGGGAATAACGGGTGGGCCAGCGGCTGTCGGCACGGTTAAGGTCAGCTTGTTATTTTGCCCCGGCACTATCACCGCATACGGCGGCCCAGGTGGCAGGCCTGTTGAAATATCGTTGCCATTGATATCTACAACGCTGTATTCGCTAGCGCTGGCAAACACGATTCTTAAGGGTGGTGCATTGCGCAGACTGGTTTCCAAGTTCGCCTTAGCCACAGGGTCATAAATATCGATCTGGGTCACTATGCTCGGCTGGGTAACGATTCCCGTGCCGATATTGGCCGGGCTTTTGACCGATTTTAACGGCGAAGCAAAGGCCAACTCATCCGCCTTTTTCAAATCAGCGCGGATGTCACTGCCGCCATTGCGGGTTGGGGTCACCAAAAAATGATCACCGGCGGCATAAGTACCGCTGACGCTGCTCAGCGAGAAGCCATCGACCACCGACGCTGCGGGTGGCGGCTGAACAGTAATATCAATGGGACCAAAATTGCTGCCGTCAGAAACTCGCCGGACCGTGTAATTGGTGGCACTGGTGAACGTCACTTCATAATCACTAGTACTGAGCTGGGTGCTGTCTTCAATAAGTACATTGAGATTAGCCGTCGGATCACTGTTACCAACCCTTGCCAGGCTGCGCTGAGCGGTACTGATTGGATCATTGATATCGCGAAACAGCCTTTGTCCAAAATCACCCTTCAAGTCCAGCCCTTGCCCCAGCTGGCTATTCATCTGATCCGCGACCGACAAGGCCAAGCGCCCGACAGAGTTGAGCGTCACATCCAACACATCCTGGCGATAACGAATCAAACCGCCCATCTCGCCACCGCTAATCAGCGTGGTAATACCCTGCCGAGAATTGCCGCTAACAAACTGCACCTCACTGCGCAACGGATCGGCAGTGCCGGTGACAACTTCCAAGCGGGCAGCGGAATTACCCACCACCAGTGGCTGGCCTGAGCCGATAAACAGGTTCAGGGTGTTGTCATCCTGCGGCACCACCGTCACGCCGATAAACTCCGACAACTTGC
>MHZN01000104.1:0-383 GCA_001830395.1 Pseudomonadales bacterium RIFCSPLOWO2_12_59_9
TGACTCCCGAGGAGTTTACGTCAAGTATAAGGGTAAAAACCTTGAATAAGGCAATAGAAGAAGAAAAACAAATAGAAGAAAGCATAGAAGTAAAAGAAAGCACAAATTTAATAACAGGGGATATTATTTATGAAAGCAGTGATAAAACAGCAGGAAGATATGCAATATTTATTTTTATAGGAATAATCTTGCTTCTCATAGGATATTTTATAATAAAAAGAAACTAGATACAAGCCCCATTATTGCATCCATTAGGGCATTTATACCCCATTCTGGAAGCTTCAGCATTGCTTGGACAGAAATACTCTATTAAGTTAAAATATGCATTCCCCTCAACACAGAAATCACTTCCCCCAACCCCCCCTTTACTTGTAGCACTTCCG
>MHZN01000104.1:389-1811 GCA_001830395.1 Pseudomonadales bacterium RIFCSPLOWO2_12_59_9
TTCCAAGAGAAGCAGCTAGCTTCGCGATCTCCTCTGCGATCTCTCGCCTCAACGAATGGTAGACCGAAGTAAATTCCTCACAATAGCGATTGAAAGCCCCTAGAGTTACTATCCGCACGCTGGCGCCGACGTACTCGCTCAGCCTGATTGGAAATAGAAGAAATGCCGAATCTACTTCTCCTAGAACCGGGCCACCATCTGCTCCGAGGTAGCACTCGAATAGACGGCCATCCAACACTACCGTTGGGAAGAAGAACGACAGAATGTTACGGCCCGATGGATTGGCCTCGCTCTTTAGAAGCGCAAGAGCAGCCTTGGTTGCTGTCATTCCGGCTTTGAATGTTTCGTCGTTCTTTGAAGTGAAAGCTTCAGTGATCCCGTAAGCTACACGCCCGTCTTTCCTAAACCAGTCAATCTCGATCATGCGCTGAATATTGTTGATAATGGCTCCAAGTGCCTCGTCAGTCATAATGGCGAACGACCGTACTCGATTGAACGTTGCCCGATCCGAAGTGAACAAAACCCAGGGCTTTGAACAGCGCGCGGTAAGCGTCCTGCAGGTTCGACAGTTGACTGTACAGCTCGGCATCGCGGCGGCTGACATGGTAGCCCTTGAACAGCTCGCGAAAGATCGGTGCCAGCAGGCTCAGCTCAGAAAGGTCAAGATTCATAGGGTGATTATTCCTGCAGGTGTAGGCGAGCCGTGGCTTTTGCTCAGGGCGTAAGAGCTGAGGCTGACTTGATGTTCGCTGGTCAGGTAGTCGCGCCTGCTCAGACGCTCACGCTGGAAGCGGCTGTCGCGCGATAGCCGCGAGAACCAATAGAGCAACTCATCGGTAGCGCCCTCAGGTTCTTGCTCCAGCAACCAGAGCATCAGGTCGGGCATCGGCAGGGCATTGGCGCAGCGCTCGAGCATCTCGCGGGCGGTGTGCGGGGCTTGTGTCGGTTTGCCTCCGCGCGGGCCGCTGGCCTTGGGGAACTGCGCCGGTTTTGGCTCGAAGCGGGCCAGCGCGTAAACGTAGGCCTCAACTTGCGAGGCAGTGCCGAGAAAGGCGCTTTGCGGTCGGGTAAACAAAGGCAGCGACGCTTGCGGCACCGCATCCAGGCCCTTGCGGCGGATGGCCGCCAGCGCCAGGGCCGCGCCACGGGTCACGGCATTGTGCCGGCGCGCCTCTTCGCGCAGCGGCAACAGCAACACGCGGGCGCGGCGCAAGGTCAGTTGAGCGCTGGTCTGCATCTCGAGGATGCGCGCATGGGTGCGCAGCAGCAGGTCGTCGTCGACCAGTTGGCCGAGGCGTTGCTGCTCGCTGAGCAAGCGCAGCAACACCTGCTCGACCCGCTGCACGCCTTGTTCGAAGGCGCCGTCGGCGGCCACTAACTGAATCATCGGTTCGACGTACTCGTCCCAGGTCGCCAGCACCT
>MHZN01000104.1:1818-7814 GCA_001830395.1 Pseudomonadales bacterium RIFCSPLOWO2_12_59_9
CGTCCCAGGTCGCCAGCACCTCGGCGTAACGCTGGCGCAGTGGGATTTGCCGGTCGCTGGTCTTGGCCCGCTCGGCGACGCCGACCAGCGCCTGTTCGTCATTGGTGAGCTTCTTTAAAACATCGCGCACGCGCATATCGAGCAGGCGCAACTGACGCGCCAGGTCATGGCTGTCGCGATTGTCGAAGGCGTCCTGAATGTAGCTGGCCAGCCGTTCGAGATGGCGCAGGTAGGCCTCGATCTCCAGGCACAGGCCGAGGCGATGCTCGCGGCGCAGGTAGGCGAGAAAGTCATGGATCTGCGCATTCAGCTCGAAGCGATTCGGGCTCTTGGCCACCGGCACCAGAATGTCCAGGCGAATCCACTGGTCGAGCAGGGCGGTGATATCGGTCGCTGAGCCCTCGACCAATTGCTCCGCCAGCTGCTTGCGCAAATCGCTGAGGCTCAGCGTGCCCTGATCGAATCGCTCACACAGCGGTTCAAGCAGGCTCCAGTGTTCGGCAAGGGCACGTAACACGCGCTTGGGGTCGATCATCGCTAAAACGGTCTCGCAGAGGGCGGAAGCATATAAAGGCGCTGATTGTACTGTTTGTACTGCGGGTTGTGGCATGCGCAGCACCTCTAGTTGAGGGCTGCTATGCATGCGCACAGCCTGGGCTGGCAGTGCGTATGGGACGATACGCCTTGGCCGCTCCAAGCAAATAAAGCATGAGTATGTGTATGAGTTACTGCTGCATCAGTGGCTTGTCGCGCCACGTAACGTAATCGCTGTTGCTACGTTTGCGCCTGTGCGTGGGCCTTTTTCTGCGCGTCGGCAGCGCCAGGGAGGGCCTCACTGTGGCGAGAGGTAACACCCGTAGGGCGGTCTTTGAGTCGGGGAGCAATCAACTGGACTATGGATCTGCAGTCAGGGCATGTGCGGCTTATTAAAGTGGCATTCGGTGCAAATCGGCAGCGTTTACCGGCTGCGACAATAAGGAAATCAGTCATGCCCTTCGTCTCAATCCGAGTTAGTCGCTGCGCCATTTTGCTTTGTGCATGCCTGTTTTCCGTGGTCGCGAGCGCACAGATGCGAGCAATGGATGATAGCGAGTTGGCTGCGGTTTCCGGGCAGGGCTTGATCAATCTCGATGCCCTGACGTATGGCGGTTACGAGTTTACACGGCTCAATATCGGCGGTGATATTAAGCTGTTGACCAATATCGACAAGTTGCGGATGGGTAATTACGCCCGAAGTGGTGGTGGCACAGTATCGAATCAGCCCGCAGATATCGCCATTGATAATTTTGCCTTGGGGCGTGTGGATAACGCCAGTACCTCAGGTGCAGCAATAGTGCCCTTTGAAATTCGCGACCCTTATATCGAACTTGCTTTTAAGAATAACGGTGCAGGTGTTCGCGAGATGGCCGGAATACGGCTGGGTTTTGGTCGTGCGCGCGGTGATTTGTCGGGGGATTTTCATTCCATGACCGGCGTGATGGAAGGCTATGTAAATGGACCAGCCTCAATTGCGCGTGAATATTATATGCAGACGAACAATCTTAATAATTTCACCTGCGCTTTCAATTTTAACTGCCTTGCCCTGAGTATTGCCGGTGATGCAGAGCTGTATAGTAAGGTCCAGTTAGTCAAAGCCGGAACTGGTGATCTTATGCAGAATGGCCAGCCGATCAATCGTGCGACGCAAATGGGAGTTGCTAACGGCGACTCTTTCCAGACCGATAATGCCGCGCTAAAGCCATTATTACCGCTATTGGCCACCAATAATGGAAACTGTACAGCCTCCGGTCTGCCTGCCTGTTTCGATCTGCTGAACTACAAGAGCATTTTTGTCGGAGACAAAGTTGATAATAATTTGGCCACCGGCGGCGCGCAGGGGATTTTCTTTTCGGTGCAGGGGCAAAGTGTACCTTGGCAGGATCTCGCTAATGCTGGGAAGTTTGTAAATACCCAGGCCGGTGCTTTCGCTAATTTTGCTAAGTACAATAATGCTGAGGGTAAAGCCATATATCCATTTGCTATTGCGCTCTTTGATGCGCTGCGCGGAACCGCACGCGTTGATACTTGCGTTGGAGGCAGTGGATGCTAAAGAAAACTGTGTGGCTTGCGGCGCTTGTATTGGGGCTAGCGACAGCTGTCCCCGTAGCGGCGATGGAGGCGCTTAGCGAAGAGCAGTTGGGCGAGGTAAGTGGCGCTGGCATTGGATTTTTTGTTGACAGTTTTCTCTATGATCAAGGCACCGCCACTGCGCAGATAGGCGGTCTTAAAGACTCTTCCGGCAACGCGGTCACTGTTGATCTTACGCGTGGCTACGTTAAGGGTGAAGGCAGTCGCCGTGGTCAGGACGATGTGCTCGCCAGCGTTGGTTCACCATTGCACCCCTTCACGTTGGGGCCGGCTAGCGGTGCTGCGGTACCTACATTGCCCGTCGGCAAGCAAGCCCTGCAATTAAAAACTCCGACCTATACTGATCCGCTTAATGATACTCATCAGTTTGGCCTGTGGGCTTACTATCAGGGCTGTGTTTATGGTGATGTAGGCTGTACTAATGCCAATAGTGCTGTCACCAGTATTTCAGCTGAAAATGCAGCATTACAGGCCAGTAGGACGGCTTTGCAGAACAAATATCAGTCAGTAGGTTTTTTGACGCTGAAAACAGGAATAGAGCAAGATAAGGTGGTTGTTGATCAGCGGCAGGCGGTGGTGAATACGAATACTATTAATGTTAGAACTTCGCAGTCGTCCATGGCCAATGCTTATGCCGCGGCTCCAAGTAGTTATGCGAATGATCCAGCGCACTGGTTTTGGCATAGTAAGCCGGAGCTTGGCCAGAAATATACGTGCGATGGTGTTTGGGGGTGCCCAAGTTCGGTAACGGCTTACAATAATGGAGTGGATGATTGGAATAATAAGCAGGCTGCTCTCTCCTCATCACAAAAAAGCTTGAGTGAAGCGTGGGGGGTGCAGCGTAATGGTATAACGCTGATGCAGCGTTATACCGACTACGATGCTTTCGTTGCTTTGTGCGGCGTACCGACCCAGGAGGCACCAAGTTGCAATGGTGGCAGTGTTGCCCAAGGGCAGGAAGATCAGGTCATAGTCGGTGGCGTAGCCTCTGCTTTGAATTCCGGCGGCACGAGGGTCAAAGGTTTGGACCTTGGGTTGGAGACCACCTTTACTCTACCCAGTTATGCCTATGACGCCAACGGGGTTAAAGGTGCAGCAACTAATCGTACCGATTTTTTCAACATCTATATTGAAGGTTTGACGCTGCATGGCTCTTATTTAAATATTTGGGGCGGCGCGGATGGTCTGCAGGCAGAGGCCAGCTTGCAGTTTTACATCAACAGAGTTGCGCTGGATGGTTGTAAGCCTGGTTTCTGTATGGATGCCAATCGGGCCATTGCCAAGAACGTTTATTTTGATATCAATCTTGGCAATGCAAGGTATCAGCCGCTGAATTTAAAAATGGATGCAAATGGTGCAGTTAACTTGTCGTTACCGGCTGTGACCTGGGCAAACCATGCGGCGTTTTATCAGAATGTGCAGAAAAGCAATATTAGTGTGGGTAACCTCAGTTTTGGTACCGGCACCAGTACTCCACGGGTCAATGTGGGTGCGCAAATTGTGCAAGGTATGCGCCTTGATTACTTTGATTTCAAATCAACCAACCTGCCGCGCTAAGAGGAGTGGTTATGAGCTCTCGAGTGATTTTTGCTGGATTGGCTGTTTGGTTGGTTGCGACTACTGTTGGTGCTGAGCTTCGCCAGCTGGATGAGGGTGAGTTGCAAGCGGTGAGCGGCCAGGCTGGCATCAGTTTGAGTGCCAACTTGAATTATGCAGTTAACCCCGCGAACACCAAGTGCGGCCCTTCCGGCACTACTGCAGGTGGTTGCGGTGTGCGGTTGATCTTCAAACCTGCTGGGGGGGTGGGCTATCTGGTGTTGGATAACATTCGCGGGGCATTCAGCTTTGAGGGCGCTACGTTGGATATTGTCGGGCTTGATAGCGCCGCCGGATTTGCTGCTGAAGGTGCTACTGCCGGCACCAAAGGTGTGAAAATTGGCCTGACTAATGGTCGATTTGATAATTTTCAATGGACCTTGGCTGGCTCAAATCAGGCTGTCGCAGGTGGTGCTGGCTTTAAGCAAATCGATCTGTTGACCTATAAAACTAATGGTCAGGTTAAGTTGCAGGGCAACCTTTACGTGTTTGCGGCTCCTTAGGGGGCTCGGGCCAATAGTGTTATTGGTCCTCTACGACCTTTCCTGTACCAGCTTTTCGCGCCACAATTCCTCCATTGCCAAACCCCTTACGGGTTTGCGTCTGTCTTGGCCTGCGGTTTTTTGCTGGCAGCGATGAGGAGTTGGTTATGAGCAGCAATGATCGCGTCATTATTTTCGACACCACCTTGCGCGATGGCGAGCAGAGCCCCGGCGCCTCGATGACCAAGGAAGAAAAACTGCGCATCGCCAAGGCTCTGGAGCGGATGCGCGTAGACGTGATCGAAGCCGGCTTTGCGATTGCCAGTCAGGGCGATTTCGAGGCGGTCAAGGTGATCGCCGATACCATCAAAGACAGCGTGGTCTGCAGCTTGTCGCGGGCGCTGGATGGCGATATCGAGCGCGCCGCCGAGGCCCTGGCCGGCGCCAATGCCGGGCGGATTCACACCTTTATCGCCACCAGCCCGATCCATATGCAGTACAAGTTGCGCATGCAGCCCGATCAGGTGGTCGAGCAGGCGGTGCATGCGGTCAAGCACGCGCGCAACCTGTGCGGCGACGTGGAGTTCTCCTGCGAGGACGCCGGCCGTTCGGAGATCGACTTCCTCTGCCGCATCATCGAAGCCGCCATCGACGCCGGTGCGCGCACCATCAATATTCCCGACACCGTCGGTTACGCGATTCCGCACCAGTACGCGGACATGCTGCGCCAGCTGCTCAACCGCATCCCGAATGCCGACAAAGCGGTGTTCTCCGTGCATTGCCATAACGACCTCGGCTTGGCCGTGGCTAACTCGCTGGCCGCCGTGGTGGCCGGTGCGCGCCAGGTTGAGTGCACCATCAACGGTCTCGGTGAGCGTGCCGGTAACGCCGCGCTGGAAGAGATCGTCATGGCGATCAAAACCCGCGAAGACCTGCTCGGCGTGCACACCCGTATCGACACTCCGCATATCCTCAGCACCTCGCGGCTGGTCTCCGGCATTACAGGTTTCCCGGTGCAGCCGAACAAGGCCATAGTCGGCGCCAATGCCTTCGCCCATGAATCGGGCATCCATCAGGACGGCGTGCTCAAACACCGCGAAACCTACGAAATCATGTCCGCCGAATCGGTCGGCTGGAATGCCAACAAGATGGTCATGGGCAAGCACTCCGGGCGCGCGGCTTTCCGTTCCAAGCTGGATGAGTTGGGCATAGTGCTGGCCGGCGAGAGCGAATTGAACGCCGCCTTCGCGCGCTTCAAGGACCTGGCCGACAAGAAGCACGAAATCTTCGACGAAGACCTGCAAGCGCTGGTGTCCGACACCCTCGCCGAAGAAGCGCCGGAACACTTCAAGCTGGTGTGCCTGGAAGTGGCGTCGAAAACCGGCGAAGTGCCGCAGGCCAAGGTGGTGCTCAGTGTCGCCGGCGGCGAGCAAAACGCCGAAGCAACAGGCTCGGGCCCGGTGGATGCGACCTTCAAGGCCATCGAGCACATCGCCCAGTCGGACGTCACCCTGCAGCTCTACTCGGTCAATGCCATCACCCAGGGCACCGACTCCCAGGGCGAGGTGACCGTACGGTTGGAGAAGGGCGGGCGCATCGTGAATGGCAACGGCGCTGACACCGACATTCTGGTCGCTTCGGCCAAGGCCTATATCAATGCCTTGAATCTGTTGCAGGCCGGCTTGCCCAAGGCGCATCCGCAGGTAGCAGACGTTTGATCGACGAACTGCGCAGGCGCGCCTACCTCAGCGCCATGCAGGTGGTCAGCTGGCTGCCGCGGCAGGTCTTGCC
>MHZN01000105.1 GCA_001830395.1 Pseudomonadales bacterium RIFCSPLOWO2_12_59_9
TGCTCAACGGCAATATCGACCTGGGCCTGACCGTGGTGCTGGGGATTTCCTTCAGCGTGGTGGTGGACGACACCATTCACTTCATCAGCAAGTACGAGCACGCCCGCAAGACTGGCCTGGGCCCGGAAGACGCCATCCGCGCGGCCTTTCGCAACGTCGGCTTCGCCCTGCTGACCACCACCCTGGTGCTCGGGCTGGGGTTCGCCTGGCTGGCCAACTCGGCAATCCAGATCACCGTGAACACCGCCGTGGTCACGGTGATCACCATCGCCTTCGCCATGTTGGTGGACCTGTTTCTGCTGCCGATCATTTTCCTGTTTATCGATAAGCGCGACATGTCCCTGGCGGTCGCCGCCGACAGCGCTGTACCGCCGGTAGCCCCGGCAGCCACTCCCTCAATTCCCACCGTTTCCTGACAAGGACAGTTATGCACACTCTTGCCCTAACTAACGCTTCACCCTTCAGCAGCCGCTTCCTGGCCTGGCTCAAGGAACGCTTCCCCTTCGCCAACGCCCTGCTGTTTTTTATCCTGTACCTGGCCACCGCCGCCGTGGCCCGCGCCGGGCAAACCGGCAGCATCGACCTGAGCCTGCAGGACCTGCTGAGTTGCCTGGTCACCTGGTCGTTCTTTCTGCTGCTGCGGGTGCTCGATGAGCACAAGGACTACCAGCTCGATTGCCAGAACCACCCGCAGCGCGTGCTGCAAAGTGGGCTGATCAACTTGGGCCACCTGAAGCTCGCCGGCCTGCTGGCGGTGGCCGGGCAATTGCTCTGGTCGCTGTGGCTGGACCGCGGCATCGGCCAGGTGACCCTGGCCTGGGTCGCGCTGCTGGTATGGACCGGGCTGATGGCCAAGGAGTTTTTTATCCCCGAGTGGCTCACCCGGCACCTGACCTGGTACGCGGTGTCGCACATGCTGGTCATGCCACTGATCGTCTGGTGGCTGGCCAATCTGGCCGTGCCCGGCTGCAGCTTGACCCCGCAGCTGCAGGTGATGATGGCCCTGGCCTTCGTCAGCGGCTTTTGCTTCGAGATCACCCGCAAGACCAAGGGCCCGGAAGAAGAGCGCGACAGCATCGAGTCCTACTCGCGGATTTTCGGCACCCGGGGCTCGGCCCTGCTGGTGCTGCTGCTGGTCAGCGCCATGACCCTGAACCAACTGTGGCTGATTCAGCTGCTGCTGGGTCAGTTGCCGATCTGGGCCTTGCTGGTACTGCTGGCCTTCTACGCCCTGTCCGTGCGTCAGCTGCTCAGCTTTATCCGCGCGCCCTCGGCGGCCTTGCGCGGCAAGAACGAAGCCTGCGTCGCCCTGACCATGCTGGCCGGTTATGCCGTGTTGATCGCCGTGGTGGTGATCGAGCATGGCCTGTCTACTTATCTGATCTGAGGAACGGCCCATGGGTATCTATAACCAAGAACAACCGCTGTCGCCGGCCCTTAATTCAGGCAGCGACAGTCGCCAGCAGCACTGGCAGCTCAGCTACCGCAGCCGGATGCTGCCCCAGAGCGGCGCCGAACTGGTCTATGACGACCAGACCCTGCCCAAGGTGCCGGCCCGCGGCCTGTATACCGAGCAGGCCCGCCAGGAGCGGCTGGCCTTCGCCCGTGCCCAGACCGGCGCGAGCCTGAGCGAGGTCGAACAGACCCGCCTCGACCCGCGCACCCTGGTGAGCAATATCGAAGCCTTTATCGGCAGCGTGGAAATCCCCGTGGGCCTGGCCGGCCCCCTGCATATCAAGGGCGAGCATGCCGACGGCCTGTATTACGCGCCCATGGCCACCTCCGAAGGCGCCTTGCTGGCCTCGGCCACCCGGGGCGCCACCGCCCTGTCCCGGGCCGGTGGGGTGACCGCGCGGGTAATTGGCCAACGCATGATGCGGGTGCCGTTGTTCGGTTTTGCCAGCATGCAACAGGCGCTGTTTTTCGCCGACTGGGTGCAGGACCAGCACCAGGCCCTGGCCATCGAGGTGCGCAAATACTCCAACTTCGCCAAGCTGGTGGAAATCCAGGCCCAGGTGCTGGGGCGCAATGTGCATGTGCACTTCGTCTACGAAACCGGCGACGCCGCCGGGCAGAACATGACCACCACCTGCACCTGGCAGGCCTGCCAATGGATCTTCAAGCAGCTGCAGCAGTTCGACGGGCTGGCGGTGCTGAACTTCATGGTCGAGTCCAACCTGTCCAACGACAAGAAGGTCACCTTTCAGACCTTTATCAAGGGTCGTGGCGTGCGGGTGATGGCCGAGGCCCTGCTGAGCGACGCGATCTGCCAGCGGGTGCTCAAGGTCACTGCCAAGCAGCTGGTCAGCGCCTACCAAAACTTTATCAGCGGCTCCCTGGCGGCCGGCATGATCGGCTTCAATATCAACGTCGCCAACGTGGTGGCCGCGATGTTCACCGCCCTGGGCCAAGACATCGCCTGCGTGCATGAGTCGGCCCTGGCGCAGTTGCACCTGGAGCTGAACGAGGACGGCGACGTCTACTGCATCATGACCATGCCGTCCTTGGTGATCGGCACTGTCGGCGGCGGCACCAACCTGCCGCAGCAGCGCGAATGCCTTGAGCTAATCGACTGCGCCGGCCCTGGCAAGGCGCACCAGCTGGCGGAGGTGATCGCCAGCTATTGCCTGGCCCTGGACCTCTCCACCCTGGCCGCGATTGCCGCCGACCAGTTTGCCCGCGCCCATGAGCGGCTCGGCCGCAACCGCCCGGTGGACTACCTGAAATTCGCCGACCTGGACACCCCGTTTTTTGCCGAGGCCCTGCACAGCAGCGGCCTGAGCGAGCTGCGCCCCTATGCGGTGGAGCCGCTGCAGGTGGAGAGCAAGGGTTCCAGCATCATCACCGAACTGACCGCCCACAAGGTCAGCAAGCTGCTGGGGCACTTCCCCTTTAACCTCAAGACCAACAGCGGCGATGTGCGGGTCATGGCCAAGGTCAAGCCCCTGGATGGCGAAGTCATCCTCATGCTCAACAGCATGGCCAGCATGTGCGATGCGCGGCTGGCCCAGAGCTTCAACCAGTACCGCGAGCAGCTTGGCTTCAAGGGCTGCCATGTGCGTGAACTGGCGGTGATGAGCCAGCCAGACCCGCGCTTCACCCGCCACGCCCCGCAGGTTTACGGCGTGGTCGAGGACCCGCAGCGCGAGGCCTATGTGATCATCGAGGAGCTGCTCGAAGACCTCACGCTGATGGACAGCGCCGACGACACCCAGGCCTGGACCCAGCCCCATCTGGAGGCGGCCATCCGTGGCATCGCCCAGGTGCACAGCATCTGGTACGGCCGTGAGGAGGAGCTCAAGCAACAGCCTTGGCTGGTGGACTACCCGACGGCCGCCGGCATGCTGGAAAAACGCCGGCTGTGGGAGCTGCTCGGCGCCCATGCCCGGGAGGAGTTCCCCGAGTGGTTCAGCGAGGAGGACCTGGAGGTGTTTCGTCGCATCGTCAGCGGCATCGGCGACTGGTGGGCGGATATCGAGCGGATGCCGCGCACCCTGATCCACAACGACTTCAACCCGCGCAATATCGCCCTGCGCAACACCGAGGAAGGCTTGCGCCTGTGCGCCTACGACTGGGAACTGGCGACCCTGCAGCTGCCCCAGCACGACCTGGCCGAGCTGCTCGGCTTCACCCTGGTAGCCCCCGTGGACCCGGCCATGGTCGAGCACTACCTGGAGCTGCACCGCCTGGAGCTGGAGCAACACAGCGGCCAGGCCATCGACCCCGAGCAGTGGCGCTACGGCTACAAGTTGGCGCTGCGCGACCTGCTGGTCAACCGCCTGCCGATGTACATGATGGCCCACACCTTCCGCCATTACCCCTTTATGGAAAGGGTTTACCAAACCTTCCGTCAGCTGCTGGAAATCGAAGGGGTTCGCCTGTGAACACTCAGTATTTCTACAGCCAAGAACAAGCTTTGTTTTTGCCGCCGGAACAACTCGGCGGCAAGGCCGCCAACCTCGCGCGTCTGAGCCGCGAGGGCCTGCCGGTGCCACGTTGGTGGGTGCTGAGCACCGAGGCTTTCGCCCTGTTGCTGGACAGCAACCAGCTCAGCGCCTCGATCGAGGCGCGGTTGGCGCAAGTCGGCACCGACAGTGCCGCCATCGATGCCCTGGCCGTGCAGATTCAGCAGCAGGTGCTGGCCGCCCAACTGCCGGCGGTGCTGCGTGAGCAAATCGCCCAGGCCTTGGCCGGTCAAGATGAGGTCTATTTCGCCGTGCGCTCCTCGGTGCTCGGCGAAGATGCCCAGGGCGCCTCGTTCGCCGGGCAGATGGACAGCTACCTGTTCCAGCAGGGCCTCGCCGCCATCGAACAGAGCCTGCTGCAGGTGGCGGCTTCGGCCTTCAATGCCCGGGCCCTGCACTATCGCCTGAGCAAGGGCATCGCCCTCACGGAGATCCGCGCCGCGGTGATCATCCAGGAGATGGTCGAGGGTGAAGTCTCGGGGGTGATGTTCACTGCCCACCCGATCACCGGCAGCCGCCGCCATGCCTTGATCTCGGCGGCCTGGGGGGTTGGCGAGGGCATAGTCGGCGGCCTGTGCAACACCGACGAATACAGCGTCGGCCTGTTCGACGACCAAATAGAGTTGCAGCTGGCCGACAAGGACATCGCCGTGCGCTTCGACCGCGCCGGTGGCCGTGGCACCCTGGAGTGCGAGGTGGATCAGGCCCAGCGCCAGGCCCGCGCCCTGAGCGACCGCCAAGTGCTGCAACTGCGCGATCAAGGTCAACGCATCGCCACCCTGCTGCGCTTCCCGCAGGACATCGAATGGACCCTGCGCGGTGAGCAGTTTTATATTCTGCAGACCCGGCCCATCACCCGCCTGCCGGCGCCAAGCCAGCCGACCGGGCAACGCCTGGTGTTCGATAACTCCAATATCCAGGAGTCTTATTGCGGGGTGACCACACCGCTGACCTTCTCCTTCGCCAACCGCGCCTACGCCACTGTGTATGAGCAGACCATGCGCGTGATCGGCGTGTCCGAGGGGCAGATCCAGGCCCACCGCGACATGCTCGACAACATGCTCGGGCTGATCCACGGGCGGGTCTACTACAACATCAACAACTGGTACCGCGGCCTGTTGCTGCTGCCCTCGTTCAAGACCAACAAGGCCGACCTGGAACGCATGATGGGCCTGACCGATCCGGTCGACCTGATCCAGGACCAGCAGCTGAGCCTGAGCGCCAAGCTGGCCAAGTTGCCCCAGGTGCTGCGCGCGCTCTATCAGCTGAGTCGAGGCTTTCGGCGCATGGACGGCCTGGTCGGCGAGTTCCGCCAGATGTTCGCCGAGGCCTACCGCAGCGTGCCCCGCGAGCAGCTGCATTGCCTGAGCGTCGGCGAGCTGATTGAGCAAGCGCGACGCCTGGACCGCGAATTGTTGCAGCGCTGGACCTCGCCGATCATCAACGACTTCTACGTGATGATGATGAATGGCCGGGTGCACCGTTGCCTGGTGGCCGCCGGTTGCGAGCAAGCCGAGGTGCTGCAAAACAACCTGCTGTCCGGCGAGGACGGCATCGAGAGCACCGAGCCGACCAAGCTGCTGCTGCGCATGTGCGCCTATGTGCGCACCCAGCCTGCGCTGCAGAGCCTGGTCGAGCAGGCCGACAACGCCAGCCTGCTGGGCCGCATCCAGGTCTGGGACCCGAGCTTCTATGCCCAGTGCCAGAACTACATCGAGCTGTACGGCGACCGCACCATGGGCGAGCTCAAACTCGAGTCCATCACCCTGCGCCAGGACCCAAGCTTCCTGTTCGCCATTCTGAAGAACTACCTGAGTCGCCCCGACCTGACCCCGCAAACCCTCGCGGCCAACGAGGCGCGCTACCGCCAGCAGGCCGAACAGCAGGCCTTTGCCGCCATCGCTAAGCGCCTCGGCGGCCGTGCGCTGCGCACCTTTAAAAAACACCTGGGCAAACTGCGCGACGCCATCCGCAACCGCGAAAACATGCGCCTGGCCCGCACCCGCATGTTCGGCCTGTACCGCGAGCTGTTCCTGGAGATCGGCCAGCAGCTGGCCATGGACCAGGTGCTGGCGCAGCCGCGCGACATCTTCTATCTGAGCATCGACGAGCTGTATGCCCTCAATGACGGCCGCGCGGTGCAGACCGAGCTGCAAAGCCTGGTCAGCGCCCGCCAAGCCGAGTTCGCCGGCTACCAGGCACAAGACCTGCCGCACCACTTCTGCACCTGGGGCATGGTCTATCGGCATAACGCCTACCTTTACCCGCACGCCCCGGTGGTGCAGGTCGAGGGCGACATCCGTGGCATCGGCTGCTACCCCGGCATAGTCGAGGAAAAAGTCCGGCTGATCTTCTCGCCCGAGGACGAGCTGTCCCTCAATGGCCAGATCCTCTGCACCATGCGCACCGATCCGGGTTGGGCGCCGTTGTTTCCCACCGCCGGCGGCATTCTGGTGGAGCGCGGTTCGACTCTGTCCCACTCGGCGGTGGTGGCCCGCGAGCTGGGCATCCCGGCGATAGTCGGGATTCCCGGCATCACCGCGCTGCTGCAGAACGGCGAGCGCGTGCGCATGGACGGCGCCGCCGGCACCATCGAACGCCTGGACCAGCCCGCCGCCAGCCAGAGCCCCGTCAGCCAGCCCGAGCCGGAGGCCGCCCATGCGTGACACCTGGATGGGCGCCTGGCAGCCGCAGATGCCGCTGCCCGCGGCCTTTATCGAACTGCCCCAGCAACTGTATGCCGATGACCCGCACTGGCTGGGCGAAGATGCCCAGGCCCTGTGCCAACAGTTTGCCGCCGACAATCCCTGGTTCGCCACGGGCCGAGCCTGGCTCGGGGTGATTCCCGGGCAGGCGCGGCTGGCCGGCTTTGTCAGTGAGCAACTGGTGGAGGGCGAAAGCGCGGCCTTCTTTGGTTTCTGGGAAAGCATCGACGACCCGGCGCCCAACAAACTGCTGTTCCAGGGCCTGACGGACTGGGCCCGCGAGCAGGGCGCTAAGCGCCTGTACGGGCCGATCAACTTCAGCACCTTCGGCAGCTATCGCCTGCGCCTGGATGGCTTCGAGGCCGGCTGTTTCCCCGGCGAACCCTGGAACCTGCCCTATTACCCGACGTTGCTCGAGTCCCTGGGCTTTGAACTGCGCCACCGTTACCTGTCGACCTTCAACGACACGGCCCAGGTGGCCGACTCGGTGCGCCAGGACTACCTGCGGGTCAAGCCACAGCTGTAGCAGGTGGTCAGCCTGCAAGCTCTGACCGGCGAATTCTGGCTGGCCCATTTGGACGAGCTGTATGGTTTCGTCGATC
>MHZN01000106.1 GCA_001830395.1 Pseudomonadales bacterium RIFCSPLOWO2_12_59_9
ACGTGCCATTTATCTGTCTCCTGATTACACGCGACGCTTCTTCGGCGGACGGCACCCGTTATGCGGGATTGGCGTCACGTCGGTGATGCTGGCGATCTTGTAACCGCAGCCGTTCAATGCACGGACAGCGGACTCACGACCTGGACCTGGACCCTTGACGTTAACGTCGAGGTTTTTCAGGCCGTATTCCAGCGCAGCTTGACCAGCACGTTCAGCAGCCACCTGGGCAGCGAACGGAGTGGACTTGCGTGAACCGCGGAAACCTGAACCACCCGAGGTAGCCCAAGAAAGCGCGTTACCCTGACGGTCAGTAATGGTCACAATAGTGTTGTTGAAAGACGCGTGGATGTGGGCGATGCCATCAACCACTGTCTTTTTAATTTTTTTACGAGGACGAGCAGCAGGTTTTGCCATGACTATATTCCTGTCGATTCGCGAGCGCGATTACTTGCGGATCGGCTTACGCGGGCCCTTACGGGTACGCGCGTTGGTCTTAGTACGCTGACCGCGTGCCGGTAGGCCACGACGATGACGCAGACCGCGATAGCAGCCTAGGTCCATCAAGCGCTTGATTTTCATGTTGATCTCGCGACGCAGATCACCTTCGGTATTAACCTGGGCAACGGCACCACGCAACAACTCGACCTGCTCGTCGCTCAGATCTTTGATTTTAGCTGCCGGGTTAACCCCGGTAGTTGCACAAATTTTCTGTGCTGTTGTGCGACCGACACCAAAGATGTAGGTCAGCGAGATAACAGTGTGCTTGTTATCCGGAATGTTTACGCCTGCAATACGGGCCATTCAGTTGGACTCCTTTGACAGCTACCGACACCCTTCAAAGCCAAGAAAAGGGCGCGCGATATTAACGCTGTAATAGCAAATAATCAACCCAGTAGCGCACTAGCTACTGGGCTTTTAACGCTTTAAGTCAAAATCAGCCTTGGCGCTGCTTATGACGCGGTTCAGCGCTGCAGATTACGCGCACGACACCTTCGCGGCGAATAATCTTGCAGTTACGGCACAGCTTTTTCACCGATGCACGAACTTTCATCACCAACTCCTCGAACCTTACAGACACTTCAGCGGAGCATGCCGCTGCCGTAGCCCTTCAGGTTAGTTTTCTTCATCAGGGATTCATACTGGTGCGAAACGAGGTGAGATTGCACTTGGGCCATAAAGTCCATCACAACCACTACCACGATCAGCAACGAGGTCCCGCCAAGATAGAACGGTACGTTGGCCGCCACCACTAGGAACTGGGGCAACAAGCATACGGCCGTCATGTACAGAGCACCGAACATGGTCAAACGAGTCAATACGCCATCGATATAGCGCGCCGACTGCTCACCTGGACGGATACCCGGAATAAAGGCACCGGACTTTTTCAGGTTTTCCGCTACGTCTTTTGGATTGAACATCAAGGCTGTGTAGAAGAAGCAGAAGAAAATAATCCCCGCACTAAACAACAAGATATTCAACGGATGACCCGGGGCGATTGCCTGCGACAGGTCCTGCATCCAGCCCATCCCTTCGGACTGACCAAACCAGGCGCCTAACGAGGCAGGAAACAGCAAGATGCTGCTGGCAAAAATAGCTGGAATCACACCCGCCATGTTCACCTTCAAAGGCAAGTGGCTTGTTTGCGCAGCAAAAACCTTACGGCCCTGCTGACGCTTGGCGTAGTGCACCGCTATGCGACGCTGACCACGCTCAATAAACACCACAAAACCAATGATCGCCACCGCCAACAAACCGATAGCCACCAGGGCGAAGATATTAATATCGCCCAAACGCGCAGACTCGAAAGACTGCCCGATAGCACTCGGCAGACCGGCCACGATGCCTGCAAAAATCAGCATCGAAATACCGTTGCCGACACCGCGCTCGGTGATCTGCTCGCCCAGCCACATCATGAACATTGCACCAGCCACGAAGGTGGTAACCGCCACGAAGTGAAAGCCGAAATCAGCCGAAAAAGCCACACCCTGCCCCGCCAAACCAACCGACATGCCGGTAGCTTGAACCAATGCCAGGATTACAGTGCCGTAGCGGGTGTACTGGCTAATCTTGCGACGGCCAGACTCACCTTCCTTCTTCAACTGCTCCAGCTGCGGGCTGACGGTGGTCATCAACTGCATGATGATCGAAGCCGAAATGTACGGCATGATCCCCAACGCAAAGATGCTCATTCGCTCCAGCGCGCCGCCAGAAAACATGTTGAACAAGCTAAGAATGGTCCCCTCATTCTGCCGAAACAGAGCAGCCAGCCGCTCAGGATTGATGCCAGGGACTGGAATGTGTGCGCCAATCCGGTAGACGATAATCGCCAACAGGAGAAACCGCAGACGCGCCCAGAGCTCGGACAACCCGCCATTGCTTAGACTTGAGAGAGCACCTTGCTTAGCCATTTATTCCTCGAACTTGCCGCCAGCTGCTTCGATAGCCGCACGCGCACCTTTGGTGGCAGCGATACCTTTGAGGGTGACAGCGCGAGTAATCTCACCGGACAGCATCACTTTCACGCGCTGAACGTTTTGATTAATCAGGTTGGCATCCTTGAGCGTTTGCAAAGTTACAACGCCGCCTTCCACTTTATTCAGCTCGGAAGTACGCACTTCTGCGCGATCCATAGCCTTCAAGGAGACGAAGCCGAACTTAGGCAAGCGACGGTGCAGTGGCTGCTGGCCGCCTTCAAAACCCGGAGCAATGGTGCCACCGGAGCGCGAAGACTGACCCTTGTGGCCGCGGCCGCAAGTTTTGCCCAAACCGCTACCAATACCACGGCCAACGCGCTGCTTAACGCGACGCGAACCCGGGGCTGGACTCAGATCATTGAGTTTCATCGATTAAACCTCGACGCGCAGCATGTAGTAAGCCTTGTTGATCATCCCGCGATTCTCGGGAGTATCCAGCACTTCTACAGTGTGACCGATACGACGCAGACCCAAGCCCTTAACGCACAATTTGTGGTTAGGGATGCGGCCGGTCATGCTTTTGATCAGCGTAACTTTTACGGTTGCAGTAGCCATGATCAGAAGATCTCCTGAACAGTCTTGCCGCGCTTAGCAGCAATAGAGGCAGGGGACTGCATAGCCTTCAAACCCTTAAAAGTGGCGTGAACCACGTTTACCGGGTTAGTCGAGCCGTAGCACTTGGCCAAGACGTTCTGCACGCCAGCAACTTCGAGAACGGCGCGCATTGCGCCGCCAGCGATGATGCCAGTACCTTCAGAAGCAGGCTGCATGTACACCTTAGAGGCGCCATGACCAGACTTCATCGCGTACTGCAGAGTGGTACCGTTAAGATCCACTTGAATCATGTTGCGACGCGCAGCTTCCATAGCTTTCTGGATAGCAGCAGGCACTTCACGAGACTTACCACGGCCAAAACCAACACGACCTTTACCATCACCCACCACGGTCAACGCGGTAAAAGTGAAGATACGGCCGCCTTTAACGGTCTTAGCAACACGGTTAACTTGAACCAACTTCTCGATGTAGCCTTCGTCGCGCTTTTGGTCGTTATTTGACATAACTTAGAACTCCATCCCGCCTTCACGAGCAGCATCAGCCAGTGCCTGAACACGACCGTGATACTTGAAGCCCGAACGATCGAAGGCAACTTGAGTAATGCCGGCGACTTTCGCACGCTCAGCAATCAGCAGCCCAACCTTTTTGGCCGCGTCGATGTTGCCAGTGGCAGCATCACGCAATTCTTTATCCAAAGTCGAGGCACTGGCCAAGACTTTGCTGCCGTCGGCCGAGATGACCTGGGCGTATATATGCTGCGAGGAGCGGTAGACGCAGAGACGCACGACTTCTAATTCGTGCATTTTCAGGCGTGCTTTGCGCGCGCGACGCAGACGGGTAACTTTCTTGTCGGTCATTTGCTAGCCCTACTTCTTCTTCGCTTCTTTACGACGGACGACTTCGTCTGCGTAACGCACACCTTTGCCTTTGTACGGCTCTGGTGGACGGAAGTCGCGGATCTCAGCGGCCACCTGACCAACCAACTGCTTATCAATACCCCGAATCAGGATATCAGTCTGGCTGGGTGTTTCAGCGGTAATGCCAGCAGGCAAGTCATATTCCACTGGGTGCGAGAAGCCTAGAGCCAGGGATAACACTTCGCCTTTAGCTTGCGCTTTGTAACCAACACCAACCAACTGGAGCTTACGCTCGAAGCCTTGGCTAACACCGAGAACCATGTTGTTCACAAGTGAACGCGTGGTACCGGCCATCGCGCGAGTCTGCTGATCGCCATTACGGGCTGCAAAACGCAACTCGCCGGCTTCCTCAGTTACTTCAACGGACGAATGTACTTTTAGATCTAGAGTACCCTTGGCACCCTTAACCGAAAGCTGCTGACCTGACAGTTTAACTTCAACGCCAGCGGGCAGCTTTACGGGGTTCTTAGCGACGCGAGACATGCTTATCCCCCCTTAGAACACTGTGCAAAGGACTTCGCCACCGATACCGGCAGCGCGCGCAGCACGGTCAGTCATCACACCTTTGTTGGTAGTGACGATAGACACACCAAGACCACCGCGAACCTTAGGAAGGTCGCCGACGGACTTGTACTGGCGAAGACCAGGACGACTGACGCGCTTCACTTCTTCAATGACTGGACGGCCTTCGAAGTACTTCAGCTCGATGGTGAGCAGCGGCTTGATTTCGCTGCTGACTTTAAATTCCGCGATGTAACCTTCGTCTTTCAAGACTTTAGCTACAGCCACCTTCAAAGTGGAAGATGGCATGCTTACGACGGACTTTTCGGCCATCTGGGCATTACGGATACGAGTTAGCATGTCCGCTAACGGGTCCTGCATACTCATGGGCTAGACGCTCCTAATACAGAAAGAATTAGCCTTACGGCTAAGAGTCACCGAACCCACAACAAAAATGGTCATGGTTCGGCGAGCCGAGCATTCTATAGACTGCTCCAAAATGAATCAAGCCCCAAAAGGGGCTTGATTCAAAATCGCTGAGCACAAGAGATGGCGCTAGCCGCCTCTCGCACTTTGTCGCGAATGACTTACCAGCTGGCTTTAACCAGACCTGGTACATCGCCGCGCATAGCCGCTTCACGCAACTTGTTACGGCCAAGGCCGAACTTGCGGTAAACACCATGCGGACGACCAGTCAGACGGCAGCGATTACGCATACGCGCAGCGCAAGCATCGCGCGGCTGCTTCTGCAAGGCTACCTGAGCTTCCCAACGCGCTTCCGGAGTGGAGTTCGGATTGGCGATGGTAGCTTTTAGCTCAGCACGCTTTTTGGCGTACTTAGCTACCGTTTGCTGACGCTTCAGCTCACGGTTTTTCATGCTCGTTTTGGCCATGTTCCTACTCCAATCAGTTACGGAACGGGAATTTGAAGGCGCGCAACAAGGCACGACCTTCATCATCGTTACGGGCAGTGGTGGTCAGGGTGATATCCAGACCGCGCAATGCGTCGATTTTGTCGTAATCGATTTCCGGGAAAATGATCTGCTCTTTAACGCCCATGCTGTAGTTACCACGACCATCGAAGGACTTGGCATTCAGGCCGCGGAAGTCGCGAACCCGAGGCAGGGAGATCGCAAGCAGGCGATCCAGGAACTCATACATCTTCTCACGGCGCAAAGTTACCTTAACGCCAATCGGCCAGCCTTCGCGGACTTTAAAGCCAGCGATGGATTTGCGAGCGTAAGTTACGACCGCTTTTTGACCGGTGATTTTTTCCAAGTCAGCCACCGCGTGCTCGATGACTTTTTTGTCACCGATTGCTTCGCCTACACCCATGTTCAGGGTGATCTTGGTAACGCGCGGAACTTCCATCACGTTGCCCAGCTGAAGCTCTTCCTTCAACTTGGGAGCGATTTCCTTCCGGTAAATCTCTTTTAGTCGTGCCATGGTCTTCTACCTAGCAGTGTTCAAGCATCAACCGCTTTTTGGGTCGACTTGAAGACACGAATTTTTTTACCTTCTTCTACCTTGAAACCAACACGATCAGCCTTGTTGGTTTCGCCATTGAAGATGGCCACGTTGGAGACGTGCATTGGCGCCTCCTTTTCGATAATCCCGCCAGCTACGCCCGCATTAGGGTTCGGCTTGGTATGGCGCTTAATCAGGTTAACTCCACCAACGACCAAACGGTCATCGAGAACCTTAAGCACCTTACCGCGCTTGCCCTTGTCTTTGCCGGCGATGACGATGATCTCGTCGTCACGACGAATCTTTTGCATGATCGCTTCTCCTTACAGCACTTCAGGGGCGAGCGAGACGATCTTCATGAACTTCTCAGTACGAAGTTCACGGGTCACCGGCCCAAAGATACGGGTGCCGATTGGCTCGTGCTTGTTATTCAAAATAACAGCAGCGTTACCGTCAAAGCGGATGATCGAGCCATCAGGACGACGAACGCCATGACGAGTACGAACAACCACAGCGGTCATCACTTGGCCTTTCTTCACCTTACCGCGCGGAATTGCTTCCTTGACGGTAACTTTGATGATGTCGCCGATGCCAGCATAACGACGATGCGAACCGCCCAGCACCTTGATGCACATAACACGGCGAGCGCCGCTGTTATCGGCTACATCGAGCATGGATTGAGTCTGAATCATATAATTTCTCCGACCCTAAGCCCTTAGACTTCCACTGCGCGAACGAGAATTTCAACCAGAGCCCAAGACTTAGTCTTGGCCACAGGGCGAGTCTCACGAATCGAGACTTTGTCGCCGATGCGGCACTGATTGGTTTCATCGTGTGCGTGCAGCTTGGTCGAACGCTTTACATATTTACCGTAGATCGGGTGCTTTACGCGACGCTCGATGAGTACGGTGATGGTCTTGTCCATCTTGTCGCTGACAACACGGCCAGTCAGCGTACGGACAGTTATTTCGGCTTCAGCCATGATTACTTACCTGCCTGCTGGTTGAGCACAGTTTTCACGCGAGCGATGTCACGCTTAACTTGCAAGAGCAGGTGAGACTGCCCCAACTGGCCAGTTGCTTTCTGCATACGCAGATTGAACTGGTCGCGCAGCAAACTGAGCAGTTGCTCATTCAGTTGCTGTGCTGATTTTTCACGAAGTTCATTCGCTTTCATCACATCACCGTCCGCTTAACAAAGGAGGTGGCGAGTGGCAGCTTGGCAGCAGCCAAGGCAAATGCCGCGCGCGCCATCTCTTCGGAAACACCCTCGATCTCGTAGAGGACTTTGCCTGGTTGAATCTGGCAAACCCAATACTCGACACTGCCCTTACCTTTACCCATCCGAACTTCGAGTGGCTTCTTGGTTACCGGCTTATCAGGGAATACTCGAATCCAAATTTTCCCGCCACGCTTAACGTGACGAGTCAGAGCACGACGAGCGGACTCAATTTGGCGAGCGGTGAGACGACCGCGAGCAACAGCTTTCAGCGCGAACTCGCCGAAGCTGACCTTGCTACCGCGCTGAGCCAGACCACGGTTGTGGCCTGTCATCTGCTTGCGGAACTTCGTACGCTTTGGTTGCAACATTTGGCGTACCCCTTACTTAGCAGCTTTTTTACGAG
>MHZN01000107.1:0-3718 GCA_001830395.1 Pseudomonadales bacterium RIFCSPLOWO2_12_59_9
TATTGCTCCTTCTGCGGCAAAAGCCAGCATGAAGTGCGCAAATTGATTGCCGGCCCCTCGGTCTTTATCTGCGACGAGTGCGTCGACCTGTGTAACGACATCATCCGCGAGGAGGTGCAGGAAGCCCAGGCCGAGAGCAGTGCGCACAAGCTGCCTGCGCCCAAGGAAATCAGCACCATCCTCGATCAGTATGTGATCGGCCAGGAGCGTGCGAAGAAGGTTTTGGCGGTAGCGGTATACAACCACTACAAGCGCCTCAACCAGCGCGACAAGAAAGATGATGTCGAGCTGGGTAAAAGCAACATTCTGCTGATCGGTCCGACTGGCTCGGGCAAGACCCTACTGGCCGAGACCTTGGCTCGTTTGCTCAACGTGCCCTTCACCATCGCCGACGCCACCACCCTGACCGAAGCCGGTTATGTGGGCGAGGACGTCGAGAACATCATCCAGAAGCTGTTGCAGAAGTGCGATTACGATGTGGAAAAAGCCCAGATGGGCATCGTCTACATCGACGAAATCGACAAGATCTCGCGCAAATCCGACAACCCATCGATCACTCGCGACGTGTCGGGCGAGGGCGTGCAACAAGCGCTGCTCAAACTGATCGAAGGGACTGTGGCCTCGGTGCCGCCGCAGGGTGGGCGCAAGCATCCGCAGCAGGAGTTCCTGCAGGTCGATACGCGCAATATCCTGTTTATCTGTGGTGGTGCGTTCTCGGGGCTGGAGAAGGTCATTCAGGGTCGCTCGACCAAGGGTGGCATAGGTTTCAACGCCGAGGTGCGCAGCAAGGATCTGGGCAAGAAAATCGGTGAGTCGTTGCGTGCCGTCGAGCCGGACGATCTGGTCAAGTTTGGCTTGATCCCCGAGTTCGTTGGCCGTCTGCCGGTTATCGCGACCTTGGATGAACTGGATGAGGCCGCGCTGGTGCAGATTCTGACCGAGCCGAAGAACGCGCTGACCAAGCAGTACGGCAAGTTGTTCGAGATGGAAGGGGTCGAGTTGGAGTTCCGTCCCGACGCCCTCAAGTCCGTGGCGCACAAGGCGCTGGAACGCAAGACTGGCGCCCGCGGTCTACGTTCGATTCTCGAAGGTATCCTGCTCGATACCATGTACGAGATTCCCTCGCAGTCGGATGTCAGCAAGGTGGTCATCGATGAAAGCGTTATCGAGGGCAACTCGAAACCGCTGCTGATTTACGAGAACAACGATATCCCCGCCAAGGCTGCGCCTGACGCGTAACAAGCTTGTACCAAGTTGAAAGCAAAGGGGCCTGCGGGCCCCTTTGCTTTTGCTGCGCCAGTGCTTGTTTTTTGTTGGGGCTGCCCCCATCTTAGGGTTAAGGGTCATCCTATCTGTTTACGGCCTTATGGCCGCCGTAGAGCCGAATATCATGAAGACAACCATCGAATTGCCTCTCCTGCCGTTGCGCGATGTTGTGGTCTATCCGCATATGGTCATCCCGCTGTTCGTCGGGCGTGAAAAGTCCATCGAGGCCCTGGAGGCCGCGATGACCGGTGAGAAGCAGATTCTGCTGCTCGCGCAGAAGAATCCGGCCGACGACGATCCGGATGAAGCCGGCCTCTACCGTGTGGGCACAGTGGCTACCGTGCTGCAGTTGCTGAAGCTGCCCGATGGCACGGTCAAGGTGCTGGTCGAGGGTGAGCAGCGCGGCGAGATCGAGCGCTTTATCGAGGTCGATGGGCATTGCCGGGCTGAAGTGCAGCTGATCGATGAGGTCGCGGCGGCCGAGCGGGAGTCCGAGGTGTTTACCCGCAGCCTGCTCAGCCAATTCGAGCAATATGTGCAGCTGGGCAAGAAAGTGCCCGCCGAGGTGCTGGCCTCGCTCAATGGCATCGATGAGCCGGGGCGCTTGGTCGACACCATGGCGGCCCATATGGTGCTGAAGATCGAGCAGAAGCAGGAAATTCTGGAAATCACCGACCTGTCGGCACGGGTCGAACATGTGCTGGCCTTGCTGGACGCCGAGATCGATTTGCTGCAGGTCGAGAAGCGCATTCGTGGTCGGGTCAAGAAGCAGATGGAGCGCAGTCAGCGTGAGTACTACCTGAATGAGCAGATGAAGGCCATTCAGAAGGAACTCGGCGACAGTGAAGAAGGGCATAACGAACTCGATGAGCTGAAGAAGCGTATCGAAAACGCCGGCCTGACCGCCGAAGCCCATGCCAAGGCCACTGCCGAGCTGAACAAGCTCAAGCAGATGTCACCGATGTCGGCGGAAGCCACGGTGGTGCGTTCCTATATCGATTGGTTGGTCAATGTGCCGTGGAAGGCGCAAAGCAAGGTGCGCCTCGATCTGGTGCGTGCCGAGGCTATCCTCGATGCGGATCACTATGGTCTGGACGAGGTCAAGGAACGCATCCTCGAATACCTCGCGGTGCAGAAGCGGGTGAAGAAGATCAAGGGTCCGGTGCTCTGCCTGGTGGGGCCGCCTGGCGTGGGTAAGACCTCCCTGGCCGAATCGATTGCCAGTGCCACCAACCGCAAGTTCGTGCGCATGGCCCTGGGCGGCGTACGTGACGAGGCCGAGATTCGTGGTCACCGCCGCACCTATATTGGCTCCATGCCGGGTCGTCTGATTCAGAAGATGACCAAGGTGGGGGTGCGCAACCCGCTGTTCCTGCTCGATGAGATCGACAAGCTGGGCCAGGACATGCGCGGCGATCCCGCCTCGGCCTTGCTCGAGGTGCTCGATCCAGAGCAAAACCACAACTTCAACGACCACTATCTGGAAGTCGATTACGACCTGTCGGACGTGATGTTCCTCTGCACCGCCAACTCCATGAATATTCCGGCCGCGTTGCTGGACCGCATGGAGGTGATTCGTCTGCCCGGCTATACCGAGGACGAGAAGATCAACATTGCCATCAAATACCTGGCGCCCAAGCAGATTCAGGCCAATGGCCTGAAAAAGACCGAGCTGGTATTCGAGCAGGACGCGATTCGCGACATCATTCGCTACTACACCCGTGAAGCCGGCGTGCGGGGTCTCGAGCGGCAGATTGCCAAGGTGTGCCGCAAGGTCGTCAAGGAGCACGCCACCGAGAAGCGCTTCCAGGTCATTGCGACTGCGGATTCGCTGGAGCACTTCCTGGGGGTGCGCAAGCATCGCTATGGTCTGGCCGAACAGCAGGATCAGATCGGTCAGGTCACAGGTCTGGCCTGGACCCAGGTGGGCGGCGAGTTGCTGACCATCGAGGCTGCAGTGGTGCCGGGCAAGGGCCAGTTGATCAAGACCGGCTCGCTCGGTGATGTCATGGTGGAATCGATCACCGCGGCGCAGACTGTGGTGCGTAGCCGGGCCAAGAGCCTGGGCGTGCCGGTGGACTTCTATGAGAAGCGCGACATCCATATCCATATGCCCGAGGGGGCAACGCCTAAGGACGGCCCCAGCGCAGGCGTAGGCATGTGCACGGCGCTGGTCTCGGCGCTGACCCAGATCCCCGTGCGTGCAGATGTGGCCATGACCGGTGAAATCACCTTGCGTGGCCAAGTATTGGCCATCGGTGGTTTAAAAGAGAAACTGCTGGCCGCGCATCGTGGTGGAATCAAAACCGTGATCATTCCCGAAGAGAATGTGCGCGATTTGAAAGAAATTCCGGAGAATATTAAGCGAGACTTGCAGATTAAACCGGTTAAATGGATTGACGAGGTCCTGCAAATTGCGCTGCAATACGCGCCGGAGCCCTTGCCTGATGCG
>MHZN01000107.1:3740-5922 GCA_001830395.1 Pseudomonadales bacterium RIFCSPLOWO2_12_59_9
ATGACAAGCGCGAGACTGATTCCAAGGAGCGAATTAGCACGCATTAGCCGGAGGGCTTCCTTGACACCATTTTAGAGCCCTTGTTATAAAGCGGCTCTTATCGTGTCAGCAGGCCTTCCAGCACCCGCTTTGCTTACACTTAAAAGCAAGAAACAAACTCAATAGAAATTAAGGGGACTTAAGAGTGAACAAGTCGGAACTGATCGATGCCATCGCCGCATCTGCTGATATCCCGAAAGCTGTTGCTGGCCGTGCGCTGGACGCAGTGATTGAATCCGTTACTGGTGCTCTGAAGGCTGGTGACTCCGTAGTGCTGGTTGGCTTCGGTACTTTCGCTGTCAAAGAGCGTGCCGCTCGTACTGGCCGCAACCCGCAAACTGGTAACCCGATCAGCATCGCCGCTGCCAAGATTCCAGGCTTCAAAGCCGGTAAAGCTCTGAAAGACGCTGTCAACTAAGCCTCTTTCGGGTCTTGCCCTGCAGATCAGCTTAACGCCTGATCTGATCGCGGAGCGGTAGCTCAAACGGTCGATCCGTACCGAGTTACCACGAACTGCTGGTTTAAGTTCGTTCCGCTCCGCCAGTTACGAGAAGGCGCATCCACTGATGCGCCTTTCTTCTATCCGGATTTTACCCACACTGCGCGACTGCTTATTTTGTACAGTCGTTCTGGGGGACGCATGCTGCAGAACATCAGGGACAATTCCCAGGGTTGGATCGCCAAAGCCATTATCGGCATCATTGTCGCGCTGCTTGCGTTGACAGGCGTCGACGCCATTTTTACCAGTACCAGCAATAGCCAGAATGCCGCCGCCGTAAATGGCAAGAAAATCGGTACTGTCGAGCTGACTCAGGCCGTTGAAATGCAGCGCCGTCAGCTGCTTCAGCAGCTTGGCCAGGATTTCGATGCCTCCTTGCTGGATGAGAAGCTGCTGCGCGAAGCCGCCCTGAAAGGCCTTATCGAACGCACCTTGTTGCTGCAGAGTGCCACCGACGCCAAGTTCGCCTTTTCGGCACAGGCGCTTGACCAGCTGATACTGAAAACCCCCGAATTTCTTGTCGATGGCCAGTTCAGTGCTGAGCGCTTCGATCAGGTGATTCGTCAGCTCGGTTACAACCGCCTGCAATTCCGCCAGATGCTCGAGCAGGAAATGCTGATCGGCCAGCTGCGGGCAGGTTTGGCCAACAGCGGCTTCGTCACCGATGCCCAGGTTAATGCCTTCGCCAGCCTGGAAAAGCAGACCCGCGACTTTGCGACCCTGACGCTCAAGGCCGATCCCGCTGCGGTCGTGCTCAGTGATGATGACATCAAGGCCTATTACACGGCCCAAGCCAGTGAGTTCATGACCCCGGAGCAGGTTGTCCTGGAGTATGTCGAGCTGAATAAAGAGTCCTTCTTCGATCAGGTCGAAGTCAGTGACGAAGCGCTAAAAACCGCTTACGAAGATGAAATCGCCAATCTGGCCGAGCAGCGTCGAGCGGCCCACATCCTGGTCGAGGTGAGCGATAAGCTGAATGACGAACAGGCCAAGGCCAAGCTGCTCGAGGTGCAAAAGCGCCTGCAGCAGGGGGAAGACTTCGCCACGCTGGCTAAAGAGTTTTCAGATGACTCCGGCTCTGCCGTCGAAGGTGGCGATCTGGGCTTCGCCGGTCCTGGTGTCTACGATCCGGCCTTTGAGCAGGCGCTCTATGCCCTGACCGAGAATGCCGTATCGGCGCCGGTGCGTAGCGAGTTTGGCTGGCACCTGATCAAGCTGCTGGGTGTGCAAGCCCCCGAAGTGCCTAGCTTCGCCAGCCTTGAAGAAAAGCTGCAGCGTGAGCTGAAGGCTCGCCAAGTCGAGCAGCGCTTTGTCGAAGTTGCCAAGAACCTTGAAGATGCCGCTTTCGAGGCTTCGGATCTGGCGCAGCCGGCCCAGGAGCTCGGTTTGCAGGTCAAGGTCACCGACGCGTTCGGGCGTCAGGGTGGCGAAGGTTTGACTGCCAACCGCCAAGTGATCGAAGCCGCATTCAGCGCCGAAGTGCTGGAAGATGGCAGCAACAGCAGTGTGATCGAGCTCGATCCCAATACCCTGGTGGTGGTGCGCGTCAAAGAGCACAAGAAGCCCGAACAGCTCGCCCTCGAGCAAGTGGCTGAGAGTATTCGTGCCCAGTTGACCAAGGTGCGTGCCAGCGAGGCGGTCAAG
>MHZN01000108.1:0-452 GCA_001830395.1 Pseudomonadales bacterium RIFCSPLOWO2_12_59_9
TCCCCGTTGAGCAGCCGATGAGGTTTGAGTTCGTCGTCAATCTCAAGACGGCCAAGCAGATCGGTGTGACGATTGAGCCAAATGTGCTGGTGCGGGCGAATAAGGTGATCAGGTAACAGAAGTCAGAGGTCAGAGGTCAGGTGTTAGCAAAGTCAGGAGAAATGCCGTGAGGAAAAAAATCTTTTGTCTTGCACTTGGCGCGATGCTCTCTGCGCTTAGCTTTTCGGTCGAGGCGCAGCAGACGGGAAAAATTCCCCGGATCGGATATCTGTCGTCGCTCTCTGCCTCTTCGGATTCCAGTCGGCACGACGCATTTCGACAGGGACTAAAGGAACTCGGCTACGTCGAGGAAAAGAACGTCGCTGTTGAATACGAATTTGCGCAAGGGAAGCTCGACCGGCTTCCCGACCTAGCGGGAGAGTTAGTCCGTCTAAAAGTTGATGTCATTGTTG
>MHZN01000108.1:704-1849 GCA_001830395.1 Pseudomonadales bacterium RIFCSPLOWO2_12_59_9
AGCTGAATGAACTTAAGCTTGCGGCACGAGCGTTGGGTCTGCGGCTTCAACCCGTGGAAGTGAGAGGCCCCGGCGATTTGGAGAACGCTTTCTCGGCGATGATCAAGGCTCATGCTGGCGCTTTTATGGGGCTGCAACAACCTACGATAGATATTCTTCGAAAACGGATAATGGATCTCGCCGGCAAGAACCGGCTGCCGGCGATGTATCCGAACAGGGAAAATGTGGAGGCGGGCGGTCTCATTTCCTATGCCGCAGATATTTCCACGATGTTTCGCCGCGCAGCTACTTACGTGGACAAAATCCTAAAGGGAACTAAGCCAGCCGATCTTCCAGTCGAACAACCGATGAAGTTCGAGTTGGTCATCAATCTGAAGGCAGCGAAGCAGATCGGTCTCACGATTCCGCAGTGGACGCTAATGAAGGCGGATAGGGTGATTAAGTAATTTTGGATTGCCGATTTTGGATTTTGGATTAGGAAGAGGACAACCAAACGATGAGCGTCCCATACAATTCTTCCGACTCCGGTCCGATAATCGAAAATCTAAAACCTGTACTGAGCTAAGTCGAAGTATCCAAAATCTAAAATAGATTGGGTGAGGTTATGCCGAATAAAATCTTAATCGTCGATGACGAGCCGTTCAATCTCGATCTGCTGGAGCAGGAGCTCCAGGACCAGGGCTATGTGATCGAGCGCGCCACCGACGGGGCGGAGGCGCTGGAAAAAGTACCTTCCTTCTTGCCAGATGTGATCCTTCTCGATTATATGATGCCTAACATGAACGGCCTCGAAGTCCTCGGACGGCTGCGCAAGGATGACAAGCACAAGGGGATTCCCGTGATTCTGCTCACGGCGAAGGCCACCCAGGAAGACAAGATCCGTGGCCTGGACGCGGGGGCGGACGATTACGTGGTTAAACCGTTCGACTCCTTCGAGCTGATGGCGCGGGTGCGCGCGATGATACGCATCAAGGAGATGCACGACCTGTTGGAAGACTGGAACCGCGATCTCGCCGACAAGGTCGCGCGCCAGGTGGAAGAGCTCGAGCGCGTCAAGCGGCTCAAGCGCTACCTTTCGCCGCAGATCGCCGAAACCATTCTGGGCGAGGACGAAAGCCATTTCAAAAGCCACCGCCGGGAAATCA
>MHZN01000108.1:1880-7600 GCA_001830395.1 Pseudomonadales bacterium RIFCSPLOWO2_12_59_9
CGCCTTCACCGCGCCGCTCGATGTGCGCTATGACGCCGCAGCCAGCGCGGCCCTGGGCGCCGATCACTGGCGGGTAACCCGGCCATTTCGCTTCTATGTGGGCAGCGAGACCAGCGGCGAGTGGGTCAACGTGCCGGCCGGTTACCTGACTGACGGCGCCTCGGTGCCGCAAGCGCTCTGGTCGCTAATCCCTCCCTGGGGTGCCTACGGTCAGGCCGCGGTGGTGCACGACATCCTCTGCGAGTACCTGGCCACCACCAAGGATGGCGTGCCGCACACGATCAGCCGAGCGCGCTGCGACGAGATTCTACTGGAGGCCATGCTGGCCTTGGGCGTGCCGGCGGTGAAGCGCTGCACTATCTACCGGGCGGTGGCCTTGTATCGGCGGCTCTCTGGCGTGGATGCGCCGACGAACACCGCGCAGAAACGAAAGCTGAGGCGGCCTGGTCGCAGCCCTGACGTCTTCTCAAAACGAAAAAAGGAAGCGACCGACCCGGTGCGTCAACACCAAGTCGGCCGCTCAACCCGCAGACCGATCCTGCAAGCCAAGCCAAGACTCCCACTCCGTGCACGAAGCGGGCGGGAGTCTAGCGCCTGTTTATCCATACAGTAAGGGTTTGCAATGCTATGAGTAATCCAATCATCCCCTGGATGGGTGGCAAACGCCGCCTGGCCGATCGCCTTATCCCGCTATTCCCACCGCATGAGTGCTATGTCGAGGTGTTTGCCGGTGGTGCGGCACTGTTCTTCCTGCGCCCACAGCCAGCACCCGTCGAAGTGCTGAACGATATCAATGGCGACCTGGTGTGCCTGTATCGCGTGGTGCAGAACCATATCGAAGAGTTCGTGCGCCAGTTCAAGTGGGCGCTTTCCAGCCGGCAGATCTTCGAGTGGCAAAAGATCACCCGGCCCGAAACCCTCACCGATATCCAGCGTGCCGCGCGGTTCTTCTATCTGCAACACCATGCCTTCGGTGGCAAGGTCAGCGGGCAGACGTTCGGTACCGCTACCACCGGTCCAGCCATCAACCTGATGCGCATCGAAGAGAATCTATCGGCAGCATGGCAGCGCTTGGCCGGGGCTTATGTGGAGAACCTAAGCTGGCTGGATTGCGCCGAGCGCTACGACCGCGCCCACACCTTCCACTACATGGACCCACCGTACTGGCAGACAGCGGGCTACGGCGTGGACTTCCCCTTTGAAAACTATGAGCGCATGGCCGACTTTATGCGCCGCTGCAAAGGCAAGGTAATGGTCAGCATCAACGACCATCCGGACATCCGCCGTGTCTTTGAGGGCTTCCACTTCGAGCAGCTCGATATCCGCTACAGCTGCACCAATCAACGCCAAGGCATGGCCGAAACCACCGGCGAGCTGTGGCAGCCGGCGGCGTTGGGTGGGTTGTTTGATGGCTACTGACTTCGCTAGGTGCGAGCTGCAAAAAGGTTGAAGAACTGTTGCAGGTTTTGTGTGCGGGTTATTGGTGATCCGCAACCAACATCTGCGACACTCCACGTCCAGAAAAGCTGGGGCATCGTTGTGCGTAGTGCGACTTAGGAATTGTGCGATGCAGCTACCGACTGCCTCGCTCGCTTTCGATGAATGGATGGGCACAGTGCCAGGCTGTACACTCCCGCTCGCTCAGCGGCGCAACGAAGCCGCCGACTCAGGGCATAACCGTTCGCCTACTTTAAATGGAATTGAAGATGCTTAATTTTGCTTGTTTATTTAATTGGCGCGGCAGAAGGTTAAATAGTAAACCGGCCCGATTTTCTCTGCAGATGGAAAATAGAAAGCCTTTGTCGGTGGTGCTATTTCTATGCGCTCTAACGTCTTTGTCAGCTAAGGCTGAAGAGTATTATTGGACGGCGGCATTATTTGGGCCTGTCACTCAAGTGTTAAGTGGCATTCATTACAAGAATAAGGATGTCGCGTGTGATGCTGTATATGGCGCGATGAGGGACTATATTCTTAGTGTTCCGGGAACAACGATTCTCGATGAAAAACTTATTCAGTGGCAACCCTCTGAATATATAGTGTATTGCACGATACAGCCAAAATTTCAAAGACCTGATGGGCGCGGTGGTTTTGTAATCATAAACCATATCAACACTGGTGGAATTGGCGGATATGCAGGTCGTAATGGCAACGCCTGCCCTTCAAATGGCAGCGTATACAATAAAATTACCGGCGAATGTGATAACTCCAAAGATAAAGGCAGTTGTAATAGCTGCCCATGCGCTTATGTCCACGACCCCATAAATTCCGCCGTTGGTAACAGCGTTCAAACTGAAGTTGATTATCCAAGTAACAACTTATCCAGCCTGCACTTTACCCGCGTCTATAACAGCCTCGATGGTCTGTGGCGGCATAACCATTCGACCTACTTGCGCATTACTAGCTTTGCCGTTGCCTTAGTCATGGCCGATGGCCGTGAATCATTCTTTACCATCAGCGGTAGCACGGTGACCGCCTCGCCAACCGAGCTAGGTCGCCTGACTAAAACTGCCGACACCTGGCTGTATACCGCCAAGAACAACGACAGCTACAGCTTCGATGCCACGGGCCGCTTAACCCGCTGGACCAGTGCCGCAGGTGCCGAGCATTTACTGAATTATGTAAATAGCACGGTCACTGTCACCGACAACCTCGGTCAAACCCTGAGCTTTACCGAAGACGCCCAGCATCAACCGCTGACCCTCAGCACCGCCGGGCTGACGATTAAATACGACTACAACGACAACCAGCGCTTAAGCAAACTCACCCGCACCCGTGGCGGCCAGACCGAGCAGCGCTTGTTTCATTACGAGATAGCCAATAAACCCAACCTGCTCACCGGCATCACCGACGAGCGTGGCGTGCGCTTCACCACCTGGACCTTCGACGACCAAGACCGCGCCACCTCCAGCGAACATGCCGGCGGCGTGGAGCACGGCGACGTGGTCTACAACGCCAATGGTTCCAGTACAGTCATCAATGAGTTTGGCAAGAAGTCCATCTACCGCTTCGTCACCATCGATGGCGCCAAGCGGGTCAGTGCGATCGAGGGTGAAGCCTTAGGCAGCTGCCCGATGAGCAACTCCACCTTCACCTACGACGCCCGTGGCCTGCTGAAAACCAAGACCGACAACAAAGGCTTCGTCACCACTTACGACTACAACGCCCGTGGCCTGGAAGTCAGCCGCACCGAAGCCTCCGGCACAGCGCAAACGCGCACCATCACTACCATCTGGCACGCCACGCTCAACCTGCCGCTAACGGTCACCGAACCCGGTCGCGTCACCACTTACACCTATGACGCGCAGGGCCGGCAACTCAGCCAGTCCAGCGCTAGCACAGCCCTATAAGCCAAGGACGGAAATTGAAGATGTTTTTTAGTTTATTAAGAATAATCACCGGAAATCGGAAAAATAAATCAGTCCACTTTGCCCAGAGAAAGTGCTCAACTATAAAATTGTTATTACTCGCATGCTTAAGCATCGCCACCATTTCATCAGCGGTTGCAGCAACTCGAAGCCCTATGCTTTCGTATGGTGGTTATAATACGGCAATTGAACTAAAAACAGCGGCGTACTCATCTTGGTTGAAGACGTATGGAATGTCTGGCTGCGGATTCGATCAATGGAATTGGTGGGGTGATTCAACTTCCATTTCGGGAATACCAAACACAAATGCCGCTTGTGGGTCAGGCCACACGGTAAGTACCTGGCAAATAATAAAAATATGCCCTGCCGGGTATTACCCTGACAACGCCAGTGCACCAACTTACTGCACTCTCCCTGACGACTCTGTTGATCCGTCAAAGGAGAACGGGAACCCGGACGATAATCTTAGCTGCTCTCCGCCACCGTCTAAGACGACTGGAAATCCGATAAACTTTTCGACTGGCAACAAATTCCAAGAAGAGCTTGATTATACCGACAATAGATCATTTTCATTGCGATTTATTAGAACTTACAATAGCCAAGACGGACTCTGGCGCCATAATTACTCGGCGCACCTACGGATTTCTCCAGGCAATATTATTTTAGTTGGATCGGATGGTCGCGAATCTTATTTTTCGCTGAGCGGAGACATCGCAAACTCTGAACCGGATGAGCTTGGCCGCTTATCTCAAGAAAGCGGGCAATGGATCTACACCTCGCCACGAAGAGAGAAATTTAGTTTCGATAGCGAAGGTCGCTTAACTCGCTGGGCACGCTCAGCCGAAGAGTTTCAGACGCTTACTTATGGTAATGATCTCGCGGTGAGTGTTACTGACAATCATGGCAATATCTTAAATTTTACGGTTAATACAGCTGCGCAAAACCAGCCACTCAAGCTAACGGTAGGCGCTGTTAAAATCAGTTATAGCTATGATTCCAATAAACATCTGAGCAAGCGGAGCATCGCCCGTAGCGGTCTCACAGAGACGCGTTCATATCATTACGAAGATAGTCGAGATTTCAAACGACTCACCGGCATTACCGACGAGCGCGGCGTACGCTTTGCCACATGGGCCTATGACCCCAAAGGTCGCGCCATTTCAAGTTCGCATGCCGCCGACGCTGAACTCACCAAGGTTAGTTACAACGCAGATGGTTCCAGTACTGTCACCAATCCCCTGAACAAGATCACCACCTACCAGTTCCAAGTTATTCAAGGTGTCAACCGCATCACCGCAATCAATGGCGAACCTTCAGCCAATTGCCCCAACAGCAACTCCACCTTCACCTACGACGCCCGTGGCCTGCTCAAGACCAAGACCGACAATAAGGGCTTCATCACCAGCTACGACTACAACGAGCGTGGCCTAGAGATCAGTCGCACCGAAGCCACCGGCGCGCCGCAGGCCCGCACCACGACCACCACCTGGCACACCACCTTAAACCTGCCGCTAACGGTCACCGAACCCGGCCGCGTCACCACTTACACCTATGACTCGCAAGGTCGGCAGTTAAGCCAGACCAGCACTAGCACAGCCCTTTAAGCCAAGGACGGACTCACTATGAATAAACATCTCTACCGCGCGAGCCTGTTGTCGCTCGCCCTCAGCAGCGCCCTTGGCGCTTCGCTGACCCACGCTGCCGAACGCAGCTGGGCCTATACCTACACAGCCCTTGGCTTGATCGAAACCGCTGACGGCCCGCGCACGGACGTCTCGGACATTACCCGCTACGCCTATGACGCCCAGGGCCACCTGACCAGCGTCACCAATGCACTGGGCCATGTCACCACGCTGAGCAACTTCGATGCCCTCGGCCACCCGCAAACCGTGGTCGATGCCAATAGCGTCAGCAGCAGCCTGACCTACGCGCCGCAGGGCTGGCTGGCCTCGATCAGCACCGCCGGCAGCGTCACCAGCTTTGAGCACAACGCAGTGGGCGACATCACCCAGGTCACCCGTGGCGACGGCAGTTCACTGACCTATACATGGGACGATGCCCGCCGCTTGACCGCCATCACCAATAACCTCGGCGAGAAAGTTGAATACAGCCTCGACCTCATGGGCAACCGCACTGCCCAACGGCTGAAAGACGCCAGCAACAACCTGACCAAGCAAAACACCTGGGTGTATGACGAACTCGGCCGTTTGCTTAAGAGCGTGGGGGCCGGCAATCAAACCCACAAGCAGGCCTACGACCTCAACGACAACCCTACGGTCAGTACCGCCCCGCTGAGTACCGATCCACTCGACGTCAACACCAAGGCCTATGACGCCCTCAATCGCCTGGTGCAAA
>MHZN01000109.1:0-10457 GCA_001830395.1 Pseudomonadales bacterium RIFCSPLOWO2_12_59_9
TCTTGCCGACCCTCGGAACAGTGCCGGAACGAGGGAAGTTGAGCGCAGCGAGACCCGGATGTCGGGCGCGCTTTCTCTTTGGTTACTTTCTCTTTTTGCGCGAGCAAAGAGAAAGTAACTCGCCGAGGGGCGAAATAGACAGTGAGCGCGATAGTTGTGCGGCGGTTAATTGTGGTCTGTCCCCAATTGTTTCCAGGTACCCGCCGTGGCCTGAGCCGGCAGCAGTACGCGCTCTGTTGCGTCCGCTATTTGCTCGGCCACCACCGTGTCGCTTACCGCCCGTGCGAGTGTCACCGCGCCGGCCAGGGTGGCCAGTGCGGCCATTGCTGCGCCGAGATTGGCGGGTGCGTCCGCTGCTGTTGGTCCGCTTGCGACTAGGGTCGCGACTGCAAGCAATTCAGCCTCGAACTCGGCCCTGGCTGTCGCATCGGAACGCGCCACTTCGGGGGCGAGGCTTTGCAAGGCGCAACTTTCGGGCAGCTCGCATCTGCGTTTGGCGCCCAAGTAAAAACGCACGAACTCTGCCCACCAGGTCGGTCCGTAAGTTGTTTGGAAATGTCGTACGCCATCCTTGAGGTCCGCCATGCCCTGGCCCACCGACTCGCGGAATGCGGCGGCCTTGGAGTCGAAGTGGGTGTAGAAGGCGCCGGAGGTAACGCCGGCCTCTTTCGCCAAGCCATCGACACCTATGCCACCGAAGCCACCTTTGCGAAAACCGCGCCCGGCCGCATCGAGAATGCGCTGACGGGTTTGCAGCTTTTGTTCGGATCGCGACACGAACCTCTCCTTTGTTGGGTGGTGAGTGGAAATTATACTTGTTCGGGTAACGATCGTTATGTATTTTAAAATAACGATCGTTATCTTGGCGGTCGTTCTGGTCATGGTTATGACTGGATCAGCTCATTTATAGGGATACCGCTATGTCGAAGGCTTTTGTTTACACCGAGCTGCAAATCTCTTTGCCATTCGAGCAGGCACCGTGGCGCGAACTCAACCCTGAGTTATTCAAGCAGCCCGGTTTGAAAAATAAAACCTGGCTGTCTGGGGCGACGAACCTGTCTGTGGGTGGCTTCTATGAGTTCGATTCAATCGACAACGCGAAAAAATTCGTCACCGGCTACTTCCCGGCAGAAGCCCGTAAATTTGGTGTGGCGCAAACGACTCGGGTGTTTGCCATGGACGTTGTCGAGGAGGCTAGCCGGCAGCTGAATTCGGTGCATTTCGGTGGCATCGCCAGCCGTACACCGGGTGCATTCGTCTACACCGAGGTGCAGGTTTCGGTCCCGTTTGATCAGGCGCCTTGGCGCACCATGAACCCAATTCTTCGAGCCCAACCTGGGTTGCTGCACAAAACCTGGTTGAGTGGCGCGGATAACCAGTCAGTCGGTGGCTTCTATGCATTCGACACGTTGGAAAACGCCCGCTGTTTCGTCACCGATTACTTCCCAACCGAAACTGCGGGGCTGAATGCGGCCTACACCACGCGTTTGTTTGATGCTGCGGCGACCGAGGCGGCAAGTCGCGAAATGGGTTCGCAGTTTTACCTTTAACCCAGCCCGTGCGAGGTGATGCCGCTTCGCCGGCCTATACAGTGGCAGGTGGAAGCGGCATGGCCGGAGCGCCCGGTCAGCTTAATTAAGCGCATGTCTCAAATCGAAAAATGCTGTGGCAACGCCATTCTTAGGGAGAGAAATTGCATGCCGGTCACTGTGTCCAGTTCACCTGTGCCTGTTCGTTTGCTGCATACCATGCTGCGGGTTGCTGATCTTGAGCGCTCGCTGGCGTTTTACACCGGCGCGCTCGGCATGCGCTTATTACGCCGGGAGGAATATCCCGGCGGGCGCTTCACCTTGGCCTTCGTCGGCTATGGCGCCGAACACGTCGGGGCGGTGCTTGAACTCACCTACAACTGGGATAGTGACTGCTATGCACAGGGCTCAGCCTTTGGCCATATTGCGCTGGCCGTGATCGAGTTGAGATCGACCTGTGCAGCGCTTGCAGCCTTGGGGGTGAAGGTGTTGCGCGAGCCTGGGCCGATGACATTCAGTGCGGTCAATTCTGCTGCGCCAGAGGTCATTGCTTTTATCGAAGATCCAGACGGCTACTCGATTGAACTGATTGAAGTTCGCTCAATGCCGGTGCCAGAAGTCACGTAGAACTGGCGCTCGAATGGCTCTGTTGGTGAAGCTGCGTTGAATCAATCAGCGGCATGGCCCGTCATTAATCGACACTTTCCACCCGCACCGGCGCTACTCCGGCGCGGAGCATGTCGAGTTGTTGGGCGGCTTTGCGGGAGAGGTCGATGATGCGGTTGCGGGCGTAGGGGCCGCGGTCGTTGATGCGTACCAGTACGCTTTTGTCGTTGTTGAGATTGGTCACCCGCACTTGGGTGCCGAAGGGCAGTGTGCGGTGGGCGGCGGTCAGTTGGTTTTGGTCGAAGCGCTCGCCGCTGGCGGTGCGTTTGCCTTGGTGCTTGGCGCCGTAATAAGACGCTTCGCCCTCGGCGTTGTAGCCGCCTTGGTCGGTGCCGAAGGGCAGCCAGGAGCAGCCGCTGAGCAGGCCAAACAGGCTGCTGATAATCAGTGCGCGCCACATAGTTTTAGCTCCAGATAAAACAACGCCGGGCATGCAGACCCTGTGAAAACTACTGCGCTCGGTTATGCGGCGTTTAAAATAGGCTCAAAATGCTCATTTACAGCTCGTAAACTGCGCTTTCTCGCCTGTTTTTGCCTTGCCTAACCTTCGCTCGCTACGTTTTCACAGGGCCTGCCGCCCGGCGTTGTGTCGCGTGATGACGCTGTGAGCTTAGCCCTCCAGCTTGCTTTTCAGCAGCTGGTTGACTTGCCCGGGGTTGGCTTTGCCTTTGGAGACTTTCATCGCCTGGCCGACGAAGAAGCCGAACATCTTGCCGCGCTTGGCTTCGTCGGCGGCGCGGTATTGTTCGACCTGTTCGGCGTTGGCGGCGAGCATTTCATCGAGCATCGATTCGATGGCGCCGCTGTCGGTGACTTGCTTGAGGCCGCGCGCTTCGATCACCTGGTCGGCGCTGCCTTCGCCATTGGCCATGGCTTCAAAGACCATTTTGGCGATTTTGCCGCTGATGGTGTTGTCTTTGATGCGCAGGATCATGCCGCCCAGCTGCTCGGCGGACACCGGCGATTGGTCGATCTCCAGGCCGTCTTTATTCAGTAGGCTGGACAGCTCGCCCATCACCCAGTTGGCGGCCAGTTTGGCGTCGTTGCAGGTGGCGTTGACGGCTTCGAAGTAGTTGGCCAGTTCGCGGCTGCTGGCCAGTACGTCGGCGTCGTAGGCGGACAGACCAAACTGCGCCTCGAAGCGCTCGCGTTTTTGCACCGGCAGCTCTGGCAGGCTGGCGCGGATTTCGTCCAACAGGCTCTGCTCGATCACCACCGGCAGCAGGTCGGGGCAGGGGAAGTAACGGTAGTCGTTGGCTTCCTCTTTGCTGCGCATGGAGCGGGTTTCGTCTTTGTTCGGGTCGTACAGGCGGGTTTCCTGCACCACCTTGCCGCCGTCTTCGATCAGCTCGATCTGCCGCTGCACTTCGTGGTTAATGGCTTTTTCGATAAAGCGGAAGGAGTTGACGTTCTTGATCTCGGCGCGGGTGCCGTAGGCGGCCTGGCCGACCGGGCGTACCGAGACGTTGCAGTCGCAGCGCAGCGAGCCTTCGGCCATGTTGCCGTCGCAGATGCCCAGGTAGCGCACCAGGGCGTGGATGGCTTTGACATAGGCGACCGCTTCCTTGGCGCTGCGGATGTCCGGCTCTGAGACGATTTCCAGCAGCGGGGTGCCGGCGCGATTGAGGTCGATGCCGGTCATGCCGTGGAAGTCTTCGTGCAGGCTCTTGCCGGCGTCTTCTTCCAGGTGCGCGCGGGTGATGCCGATGCGCTTGGCCGTGCCGTCTTCGAGGGTGATGTCGAGGAAGCCCTTGCCGACGATCGGGTGATCCATCTGGCTGGTCTGGTAGCCATTGGGCAGGTCTGGGTAGAAGTAGTTCTTGCGGGCAAAGACGTTGCGTTCGGCAATCTCAGCGTCAATCGCCAGGCCGAATTTGCAGGCCATGCGCACCGCTTCGGCATTCAGCACCGGCAAGGTGCCGGGCATGCCTAAGTCAATCAGGCTGGCCTGGGTGTTGGGCTCGGCGCCGAAGGTGGTGGCGCTGGCGGAGAAAATCTTCGATTTGGTGCTGAGCTGGGCGTGGATTTCCAAGCCTATAACTGTTTCCCATTGCATGTCAGTGCTCCTCAGAAGCCGCTCGGGGCTTGTGTGTGCCAGGCAGTGACCTGCTGGTATTGGTGTGCGACATTCAGCAGGCGGCCTTCCTGGAAGTAGGGCGCGAGCAATTGCACGCCCACTGGCAAGCCATCGACGAAGCCGGCGGGCATCGACAGGCCGGGGATGCCAGCGAGGTTGGCGGTGATGGTGTAGATGTCTTCCAGGTACTGGGCGACCGGGTCGTTGTTTTTCTCGCCGAGCTTCCAGGCCGGGTTCGGCGTGGTCGGGCTGAGGATCACGTCGACTTCCTGGAACGCCGCGACGAAGTCGTTTTTGATCAGGCGGCGAATCTTCTGCGCTTGCAGGTAGTAAGCGTCGTAGTAACCGGCCGACAGCGCGTAGGCGCCGACCAGAATACGGCGTTTGACTTCATCGCCAAAACCTTCGGCGCGCGAGCGCTTGTAGAGGTCTTCGAGGTTTTGCGGGTTCTCACAGCGATAGCCAAACCGCACGCCATCGAAGCGCGACAGGTTGGAGCTGGCTTCGGCCGGGGCTATCACGTAGTAGGCGGCAATTGCGTGCTGGGTGTTGGGCAGGCTGATGTCTTTCACCGTGGCGCCGAGCTTTTTCAGCTCCTCGACCACCGCCAGGGTGGCGGCGGCGATGCGCCCGTCCAGACCGGCGGCGAAGTATTCCTTCGGCAGGCCGATGCGCAGGCCCTTGAGTGGCAGGTTCAGCGCGGCCAGGTAGTCATCCAGTGGCTGCTCGAGGCTGGTGGAGTCTTTCGGATCGAAACCGGCCATGGCCTGCAGCAGCAAGGCGCAGTCTTCTGCGTTGCGCGCCAGCGGGCCGGCCTGGTCGAGGCTGGAGGCGTAGGCGATCATGCCCCAGCGCGAGACGCGGCCGTAGGTCGGTTTGATGCCGGTGAGGTTGGTCAGCGCGGCGGGCTGGCGGATCGAGCCGCCGGTGTCGGTGCCGGTCGCGGCCGGCAACAGGCGTGCGGCCACGGCGGCGGCCGAGCCACCGGAGGAGCCGCCGGGTACGCGGGTCAGGTCCCAGGGGTTCTTTACCGCGCCGTAGTAGCTCGACTCATTGGAGGAGCCCATGGCGAACTCGTCCATGTTCAGCTTGCCGAGGGTCACGCAACCGACGCCTGCGAGTTTCTCGACCACTGTGGCGTTGTAGGGCGCCTTGAAGTTGTCGAGCATCTTCGAGCCGCAACTGGTGCGCACGCCCTGGGTGCAAAACAGGTCTTTGTGGGCGATCGGCGCGCCCAGCAGCGCGCCGGTTTCACCATTGGCGCGACGCGCATCGGCGGCCTTGGCCTGGCTCAGGGCCAGCTCTTCGGTGACGCTGATAAAGCTGTTGAGTTGCGGGTCCAGTGCCTTGATGCGGGCCAGCAGGTGGCTGCTCAGTTCGCTGGCGGAGAATTCTTTGGCGGCCAGGGCACGGCTGATGTCGGTCAGGCTGAGTTGGTGCATATCCATTATTCGATCACCTTGGGAACCAGAAACAGGCCTGCTTCAACGGCCGGGGCTATGGCTTGGTAAACCTCGCGCTGATTGGTTTCGGTGACCTGATCGGCACGCAGTCGTTGCGTGGCTTCCAGCGGGTGAGCCAGGGGTTCGATGCCCGTGGTGTCGACGGCCTGCATGGCGTCGATCAGACCGAGAATATTGTTGAGGGTCGCGGTGGTACGCGGGATATCGGCTTCATTCAGGCCAATTCGGGCCAGGTGAGCGATTTTTTCCACGTCGCAGCGTTCAAGCGCCATCGGGGATACTCCAATAAAACAGCGGCCGCGGAGGGCGGGCAGCTGATTAGGCAAAAAAACTTACGGGCGGTAAATGCAGCGCGGGGCTGTTAAATGCCGGGATGAGGGCCGCAAGACAGCTAAAAAGCGGCAATCTAACATATTGCCGCCTTGCCCAAAATCCCCGTCGTTGTTAGAGTTTGCGGCACTTTTTTACCTGCGCATTGTTACCTGCGCGCTGCTTAAGGCTCCTTACCCATGTTTAAGAAATTGCGTGGCATGTTTTCCAGCGATCTGTCGATCGACTTGGGCACTGCCAACACCCTGATTTATGTACGCGATCGCGGCATCGTGCTGAACGAGCCTTCGGTCGTGGCTATTCGTACCAGCGGCAATAACCAGAAGAGCGTCGTGGCAGTTGGCACCGACGCCAAGCGCATGCTCGGCCGCACGCCGGGCAATATCGCCGCCATCCGCCCGATGAAAGACGGCGTGATCGCCGACTTCAGCGTGTGCGAGAAAATGCTCCAGTACTTTATCAATAAAGTGCACGAGAACAGCTTTCTGCAGCCAAGCCCGCGGGTACTGATTTGCGTACCTTGCAAGTCCACCCAGGTGGAGCGTCGGGCCATTCGTGAGTCGGCGATTGGCGCCGGTGCCCGCGAAGTGTTTTTGATCGAAGAACCGATGGCCGCCGCCATCGGCGCCGGCCTGCCGGTGGATGAGGCGCGCGGCTCGATGGTAGTCGACATCGGCGGCGGCACCACTGAAATCGCGCTGATCTCGCTGAATGGCGTGGTCTATGGCGAGTCCGTGCGGGTTGGCGGCGACCGTTTCGATGAAGCAATCATCACCTACGTGCGTCGTAACTACGGCAGCCTGATCGGCGAGTCGACTGCCGAGCGTATCAAGCAAGAAATCGGCACGGCCTTCCCGGGCGGCGAGCTGCGTGAAGTCGACGTGCGTGGCCGTAACCTGGCCGAAGGCGTACCGCGCAGCTTTACCCTGAATTCCAACGAAGTGCTGGAAGCCCTGCAAGAGTCCTTGGCGACTATCGTCCAGTCGGTGAAGAGTGCCCTCGAGCAGTCGCCGCCGGAGCTGGCTTCGGACATCGCCGAGCGCGGCATAGTGCTGACCGGTGGTGGCGCCTTGTTGCGCGATCTGGACAAATTGCTCTCGCAAGAAACCGGTTTGCCGGTCATCGTTGCCGAAGACCCGCTGACCTGCGTGGCTCGTGGCGGCGGCATGGCGCTGGAGATGATGGATCGCAACACCATGGATCTGCTCTCGGCCGAGTAAGCCAGCGGCTGCAGGCGAGTCAGTGGCCGGCTGAAAAGCGGCGCTGCTGTTAGTCTGCGGCTAATCGCTTGAGGCTTGCCGCTGCAAGGAGCTCACCATCAAACCGCTATTTGCCAAGGGACCTTCACTGGGCGTGCGCCTGTTGGTGCTGACCGTGCTTTCGGTCACGCTGATGCTGGTCGATGCGCGCCTGGACACCCTCAAACCGCTGCGCAGCCAACTCGGGCTGGTGCTCACGCCCTTTTATTGGGTGGCGGATTTGCCGACGCGGCTCTGGCAAGGCGTCAACCAGCAGGTCAGCAGTCACGCTGAACTGCTCGCCGAGAACGAAAAACTCAAAGCCGAAGCCTTGCTGATGCAGCGTCGCCTGCAAAAGCTGGCCACCCTGATCGAGCAAAATGTCCGTCTGCGCGAACTGCTGAACTCCTCGGCGCTGGTGGATGATCAGGTGCTGGTGGGCGAGTTGATTGGCGTCGACCCTAATCCCTTCACCCAGCGTTTGTTGATCGACAAGGGTGAAAAGGACGGGGTGTTTCTCGGCCAGCCGGTGCTCGATGCACGCGGTTTGATGGGCCAGGTGGTTGAGGTGATGCCCTACTCTTCGCGAGTGTTGTTGCTGACCGACACCACCCACAGCATTCCGGTGCAGGTGAATCGCAACGGCTTGCGCGCGATTGCCAGCGGTACCGGTAATCCGGAGCGCCTCGAGCTGCGCCATGTGGCCGATACCGCCGACATCAAGGAAGGTGATCTGCTGGTCAGCTCCGGCCTTGGCCAGCGCTTTCCGGCCGGCTACCCGGTGGCCACGGTGAAAGAGGTGATTCACGATACCGGCCAGCCCTTTGCGATTATTCGCGCCGAACCCACTGCCGCGCTGAACCGTAGCCGTTATGTGCTGCTGGTGTTCACCGATAAGCGCAGTGCCGAACAGCGCGCCACCGATGCGGCTTTGGCCCAAGAAGCGGCCGACAAAGTGGGCGTGGCCGCCGCGATTGCCGCGCCGCGTGTCGATGCGCCGCCGGTCGTGAACCCTGCACCTGCTGCTCCAGCCAGCGCTGCGCCGGTTAAACCTGTAGTACCTGCGGGGGCTCACTGATGAGCGGTGCACATTCGCGTAATGCTTGGGTTATTTGGTGCAGTTTTGCGCTGGCCTTGCTGCTCAGCGTGGCGCCGATGCCGAGCTTTATCGAGACCGGTCGCCCGCTTTGGCTGGCCCTGGTGCTGACCTACTGGATACTGGCTTTACCGCATCGCGTCGGGATGATCAGCGCCTGGTTGCTGGGTTTGGCCGCCGACGTGCTGTATGGCTCGCTGCTGGGACAGAATGCCCTGGCCCTGAGCCTGATTGCTTTTCTGGTGCTGATCCTGCAGCAGCGGTTGCGCAGCTTCCCGATCTGGCAGCAGAGCGTAGTGCTAATGGTGGTTTTTGGTCTGGCGCAGTTGGTTCAGCTTTGGTTGAATGTGCTGGTTGGTAATCGACCCTCAGCCCTGTTATTTCTGGTGCCGGTACCGATTAGCGCCTTGTGTTGGCCGTGGGTGTCGGTGGGTCTGCGTAAGTTACGTGTGGGCTTAGGCGTGTCCTAACGGCTTGGTTTGGGGTATTGCTGAAACCTAGGTGTTACAGCGTGCCCAACAAAATAATAAATATAAATACACATGGGGTGGGGAGCGCACTAATGGGGTCTTATGTTGCAGTTTTGCGGTCGTCGCATGCCTTTGGTGGTCAACTGAAGGTGGCGAGCATAGGTAGCGCTTTAGCGCTGGCGGCGCTGTTGTTGGCGAGCAATGCCTATTCCCAGGTCAGTCCTGAACCAGTACTTACGGAGCAGGTTGCGGGTGGCGAAGCGGCGGCGCCAAGTGCGGATAGCGAGCAGCAGCTTGAGGCCAATATTCGCGAACTTGACGCGATTGCGCTCGAAAAGAAAAACCTCGAGAGCCTGCTGCGCACAGAAAACAGCGCCTATGAGGCGGCCAGCTTGCAAGCGGCCAGCTCGAAAAAAATGATCCGCGCCGAAGTCGAAGAGTTTTTGGCGCAAAGTGCCAGCCAAGACCGCTTAGACGGCATGCTGGGCGACTTCAAGCGCGAGGCTGAGGCCGAGAACGCGGCACGCTTGCGAGTTGCCAGCGCGCAAAAGAAGTTCAACGACCAACAATTGAAGTTTGTGCTGGCGGATCGTGCCGTGGCGCAACTTAAAACTCGTCTGGCTGCCGAGCAGCGCGAGCGCGACATGCAGCGAGTCAGGGTGATTGCTCAGCGGCTGGATAAGACCATCGATTTCAGCGAGTCGGTCAGCTTTCATTGCTCGCCCAGCAAGAGCTTGGCGATCTGCCTGAACGAATACGATCGTGGTGCAAATCTACGTCAGTGGGTGCTGAGCAATTATCAGCGGGTGTTAGCCGAGGAGCTGCGCGGCCAGGTGGCCACTGTCAACTTGAACTCGGACTGGTTTAGCTATCGCAGCAAGAGCAGTTTCACTCACGCCAGCATGGATCTGGATGGCAGCGTGGCGGCCACGATCAGCTTCGAAGCCAGTATCGAGGCGAAGAAGATGATGGCCTGTGCGCTGCTTGGGGTTGCCGAGGCGCTGTGTAACAGCCGTCCTTATGCGTTGAGCATTCGCAGCAATAAGTTCAATGATCGGGTGTTGATCAATGACCAATTGCAGGGTGCTACGCCCATGTCGCTGATGCTTGATAAAGGCCAGTACCGGGTTCAGGTAGTTTCCGATGGCGTCACCAAGACCCGCACGGTGAATCTTGAGGCCGACAAGTTAATCAACTTCAAGTTCTAGCAGGGGCTGGCCGCTCGCTGAGTGGCTAACCATTTCGACAGTACCGCGCCGCTTTTTTGCGGCGTTTTTATCTTCGTAGCGTTAAGTGGCAAGGGTCGTTCATGGCTACATTGTTTCTCGCCTCAGGCTCGCCGCGGCGGCGTGAATTACTCAGTCAGATGGGTGTGCCATTTATCCCATTGGTTGCCGATATTGATGAAACGCCCTGGCCGGCGGAGGTTCCAGAGCATTACGTCGAACGTTTAGCGCGCACCAAGGCGCAAGCCGGCTTGGCGGCCTTGGCTGATCCGCTCGATGCAGTGGTGCTGGGCGCCGACACCAGCGTGGTGTTGGACGGTCAAATTCTCGGCAAACCCCTGGATCGCGCCGATGCGCACGCG
>MHZN01000109.1:10469-12431 GCA_001830395.1 Pseudomonadales bacterium RIFCSPLOWO2_12_59_9
ATGCTGGCGGCGCTCTCGGGCCGTACCCATCAAGTGCTCACTGCTGTGGCGTTGGCCAGCCCACAGCGCTGTGAAGTACGCTTGGTCAGCAGCCAAGTCAGTTTTCGCCTCCTCAGCAGCGCCGAAATTGAGGCCTATTGGGCCAGCGGCGAGCCACAGGATAAGGCCGGCAGTTATGCCATCCAAGGCCTGGCCGGGATCTTTGTCAGTCACCTTGAGGGCAGTTTTTCGGCGGTAGTTGGCTTGCCAGTGTGCGAGACTGCGGCATTGCTCGCCGATTTCGGCATCCCTTGTTGGCAGCGCCTAGACACATCTTCTATGAGTGAAGCAGCGCATGAGTGAAGAGATTCTGATCAATATCACGCCGATGGAATCGCGCGTGGCGGTGGTAGAGAACGGTGTTCTGCAGGAAGTGCATGTGGAGCGCACCCAGCGCCGCGGCATTGTCGGCAATATCTACAAAGGCAAGGTGGTGCGGGTGCTGCCTGGTATGCAGGCGGCCTTTGTCGATATTGGCCTGGAGCGCGCCGGGTTTATTCACGTTGGCGAAATCGCCAGTCGGGAAGGCAATACGGGTACCAACGAAACCATCAGCGCTTTGGTACACGAGGGCCAGAGTCTGGTGGTGCAGGTCACCAAAGATCCGATTGGCACCAAGGGCGCACGCCTGACGACCCAGTTGTCGATTCCATCGCGTTACTTGGTGTACATGCCGCGCACCAGTCATGTCGGCATCTCGCTGAAGATTGAAGAGGAAGCCGAGCGCGATCGGCTCAAGCAGGTGGTGGCCGAGTGCATTGCCGCCGAAGGGATTGCCGAAGTCGGTGGCTTCATTCTGCGTACCGCCGCCGAAGGTGCTGGCGCCGATGAAATCCTGATGGATATCCGCTACGTGCGCCGGCTTTGGGAGCAGATCCGCGGGCAGATGCAAACTGCCTCGAGCCCCAGTGTGATTTATCAAGACTTGAGCCTGGCCTTTCGCACCCTGCGTGACCTGGTCAGTCCAAGGATCGAGAAGGTCCGTATCGACTCGCGCGAGACCTTCCAGAAGATCGTGCAGTTCGTCGATGAGCTGATGCCCGAGATTGCCGGGCGCCTGGAACACTACCCGGGCGAGCGGCCGATCTTCGATCTGTATGGCGTCGAGGATGAGGTGCAGAAGGCGCTGGAGCGCAAGGTGCCGCTCAAATCCGGCGGCTATCTGATCATCGATCCGGCTGAGGCGATGAGCACTATCGATGTGAATACCGGGGCTTTTGTCGGGCATCGCAATCTCGAAGAAACCATCTTCAAGACCAATCTCGAGGCCGCCGTCACCATTGCCCGGCAACTGCGCCTGCGCAACCTGGGCGGCATCATCATCATCGACTTCATCGACATGGAAGACGAAGAGCACCAGCGGCAAGTGTTGCGCACCCTGGAGAAACAGCTCGAACGCGATCACGCCAAGACCAACATGCTCGGCATCACCGAGTTGGGCCTGGTGCAGATGACCCGCAAACGCACCCGCGAGAGCCTGGAGCAGGTGCTCTGCGAGCCCTGCAGCAGTTGTCAGGGACGCGGCAAGCTGAAAACCCCGGAGACGGTCTGCTACGAGATTTTCCGCGAGCTGCTGCGTGAGGCGCGCGCCTATCAAGCCGGTGCTTATCTGGTGCTGGCCAATCAAAAGGTCATCGACCGCCTGCTTGATGAAGAGTCGGGTAACGTTGCCGACCTGGAAAGTTTTATTGGCCGCACCATCAAGTTTCAGGTGGAAAGCATGTACTCCCAGGAGCAATACGATGTCGTACTGCTCTGAGGCCGCGTGTTGATTAATACCCTTGGCCGTTGGCTGCTGCGTTTACTGCGCGGCGGTCTGGCGCTGGCTGTGCTGTTGCTCATGCTGTTGGCGCTGTATGTCAGTGTCGGTCGCGAGCTGACACCGATGTTGGCGGAGTATCAAGTCGAAATCGAGACTAAGGC
>MHZN01000110.1 GCA_001830395.1 Pseudomonadales bacterium RIFCSPLOWO2_12_59_9
GCGGGAGGCGAATTCTACAGCGTTTCAAACCGCTGTCAACCACCTTCTTACCGCTTCCGATCTACTCGATCGAAGCGCTAACAAGACTAAACCACCACCTTGTCAGCCCGGCGCATTCTACGCAGATTTCGCTGCTTTGCAACCCCTCTTTTTAATCTAACTTCTTGTTTTACAAGGAGTTTTACGAGAGGTCTACGCCGTAAGAGGGGGGCATTATAGGCCCTCAGATTGACACGTCAAGGCTTAATTTTTTAGTTGCACCCACCAATACAGTGAACGCCTATATACAAGCCCCTGCTGCAAGCCCTGGTGTCTATAGAACCGCGCCACGGAGACAGGGGCGCGTCACGCACTACTAGCGCGTAGAGAGATGCCAAGAATGACAGGGAGGACTAACGGATAGCGCGGGGCGCCATACTGCAACCTCATAACTGCCTATGCGGACGCACGACAGTTATGAAGCGAAGGGGTAATACCTATTCCGTCGTGCGCGTACGGCGCAGGCGCAGCAAGTATTGCAGCGGGCCAGAGGTGGCGTAGGCCAGGAAGGCCAGCAGCAAGATTCGCGCAGGATCGCTAAACACCACTGCAAAGCCAAGCACCACAGCAAGAATCGCCACAAATGGCACCCGACCTTTCAAATCGAGATCTTTAAAGCTGTTGTATTTGAAATTGCTCACCATCAGCAGGCCAGCGGCCGCGACCAGCAAAGCAAACAGCATCACCACCACTATCGGTAGATCTTGCCCTGCTACGCCACTCTTCTCACCCAGTGTCCACACAGCCCAAACAGTCCCAGCCACCACGCCTGCAGCTGCCGGACTGGCCAGACCAATAAAATAGCGACTGTCGACCTTACCAATCTGAGTATTGAAGCGCGCCAAGCGCAAGGCCGCACAAGCTACATAGATGAAGGAAACCGCCAGACCGACATTGCCCAAACCGGACAGCGCCCACTCATAAGCCAGCATTGCCGGCGCCACACCGAAGGCGACCATATCCGACAGCGAATCGTACTCGGCACCGAAGGCGCTTTGGGTATTGGTTAGCCGCGCAACCCGGCCATCCAGGCTATCCAAAATCATCGCCACGAACACCGTGATAGCGGCAATTTCAAACTTGCCATTGACGGCACTGATGATCGAGAAAAAACCGGCGAACAGATTGGCCGTAGTAAACAGATTCGGCAGTAAATACACGCCGCGATGACGGACCTTGCGACCTTCGGCGTCATGCCCTTCTTCTACATGCTCATCAACGGGCAACAGACTTTCAGTATCGGAGGCCGTAGGGGCCTCTTCGGGACGTTCGTTCATGAACAGCACCTTGCAACGGATTGATAGATTTTCGACTGAAACTGGAGCCCAGGGTTCAACCACCCCGCCTTCAGCCATTTGGCTTTATACCAGAAGCCAGCCCCACAAATAAAAAAACGCGGCAATCGCCGCGTTCTTTTACATCTACAAGAAGCTTAGTTCTTGGTCTTGTCGACGATTTTGTTGGCCGAGATCCACGGCATCATCGAACGCAGCTGCTCACCCACCACTTCAATGCCGTGAGCGGCATTGTTGCGACGGTAGGCGGTCATCGATGGGTAGTTGGAAGCACCCTCGAGGATGAACATCTTGGCGTATTCGCCGTCCTGAATGCGCTTCAGAGCGTTACGCATGGCCTGACGGGACTCGGCGTTGATTACTTCTGGGCCGGTCACGTACTCGCCGTATTCGGCGTTATTGGAGATCGAGTAGTTCATGTTGGCGATACCGCCTTCGTACATGAGGTCAACGATCAACTTCAGTTCGTGCAAGCACTCGAAGTAGGCCATTTCTGGCGCGTAGCCAGCTTCAACCAAGGTTTCGAAACCAGCTTTAACCAGCTCAACAGTACCGCCACACAGAACAGCCTGCTCGCCAAACAGGTCGGTTTCGGTTTCGTCTTTGAAGGTGGTTTCGATGATGCCGGTACGACCACCGCCAACGCCCGAAGCGTAGGACAGGGCAACATTTTTGGCGTTGCCGGAAGCATCCTGATAGATCGCGATCAGGTCGGGAATACCACCACCTTTAACGAACTCGGAACGCACGGTGTGACCTGGCGCTTTTGGCGCGATCATGATCACGTCGAGATCAGCGCGAGGCACCACTTGGTTGTAGTGAATGGCAAAACCGTGAGCGAAGGCCAGGGTGGCGCCTTTTTTCAGGTTCGGCTCGATTTCGTCCTTATAGAGACGCGACTGGAACTCGTCTGGAGTCAGAATCATCACCACGTCGGCAGCGGCAACAGCCGAAGCCACGTCGCTTACTTTAAGACCATGGGCCTGAGCCTTGGCAACAGTAGCCGAACCGGTACGCAGACCAACTGTAACGTCAACACCGGAGTCTTTCAGGTTGCAGGCGTGCGCGTGGCCCTGCGAACCGTAGCCAATGATGGCCACTTTCATGCCCTGGATGATCGACAGCTGACAGTCTTTATCGTAATAAACTTTCATGGATTTCCCCTATTAACTGGCCATTCGGCCGTTCGCCAAAGATTTAGATACTGAGTATTTTGTCGCCCCGGGCAATGCCGGTGACGCCACTGCGTACGGTTTCCAGGATGGCGGCAGTGCCGATCGCCTGAATAAAACTGTCCAGCTTGTCGCTGGCTCCAGCGAGCTGGATGGTATAGACGCTGCTGGTGACATCAACAATCTGACCACGAAAAATATCCGTGGTCCGCTTGATTTCAGCCCGCTGCGCGCCAGTTGCCTTGACCTTAACCAGCATCAGTTCGCGCTCAATGTGGGCGCTCTCCGACAGGTCAACAAGTTTAACCACTTCAATCAGCTTGTTGAGGTTCTTGGTGATCTGCTCAATCACCTCATCGTGCCCAACGGTGGTCAAGGTTAACCGCGACAGACTTGGGTCTTCGGTTGGCGCAACAGTCAGACTTTCGATGTTGTAGTTGCGTTGCGAAAACAAACCAACAACACGCGACAGTGCGCCTGGCTCGTTTTCCAGCAGCAAAGAAATGATGTGTCGCATGATTTAAGTCCGCTCCGTCTTGCTCAGCCACATATCGCGCATGGCGCCGTCTTTGATCTGCATGGGGTAGACGTGCTCGCTGGTATCGACCTGAATATCGAGGAACACCAACCGATCTTTCATGGCGAACGCCTTTTCCATCATTGGCTTGAGATCTTTCAAGTCAGTGATACGCATACCAACATGACCATAGGCCTCGGCCAACTTAACGAAATCGGGCAACGACTCCATATAAGAGTGCGAGTGGCGGCTGCTGTACATCATGTCCTGCCACTGGCGCACCATACCCAGCACACCATTGTTCAGGTTGACGATTTTAACCGGCAATCCGTACTGCATGCAGGTCGACAACTCCTGAATGTTCATCTGGATGCTGCCCTCACCCGTAACGCACGCCACCTCATCATCCGGGAAGTTCAACTTAACGCCCATTGCCGCCGGAAAGCCAAAGCCCATGGTGCCCAAGCCGCCGGAGTTGATCCAACGATTAGGCTTGTTGAAACGGTAGTACTGCGCTGCAAACATCTGATGCTGGCCAACATCGGAGGTAATAAAGGCATCGCCCTTAGTTATTTCACTCAGAGTTTCGATGACCATCTGCGGCTTGATGATGCTGCCGTCGCCCTCGTTATAAGGGAACATACGGCCACTGCCGCGCCACTCATCAACCTGCTTCCACCAGCTAGCAACAGTTTCTTGGTTCGGGGTCTCGCCGATCTCTTTGAGGATCGCCACCATCTCAGTCAACACGCTGTCGACAGGGCCAACAATCGGAATGTCGGCTTTGACGGTTTTCGAGATCGAAGCCGGATCGATATCGATATGAATAATTTTGGCGTTCGGACAGAACTTTGCAGCGCCGTTAATCACCCGATCATCAAAACGCGCGCCGACTGCAAGAATCACGTCGGCGTGGTGCATGGCCAAGTTGGCCGTGTAGCTACCGTGCATACCCAGCATGCCGAGGAACTGGCGATCCATACCCGGATAACCGCCCAACCCCATCAGGGTATTGGTCACCGGCAAGTTCAACATTTTTGCCAGTTCGGTCAGCGGCGCAGCGGCACCGCCCATGATCACGCCACCGCCGGAATAGATAATTGGACGCTTGGCCGCCAGCAGCATCTCTGCCGCTTTACGAATCTGCCCCGAGTGCCCACGCAACGCCGGGCTGTATGAGCGCAGCTTGGCTTTTTTCGGGTAGACGTATTCGAACTTCTGAGTCGGATCGGTCATATCCTTGGGAATATCGACCACTACCGGGCCGGGACGACCGGATTGCGCCAGATAAAAGGCTTTCTTCAAGACTTCCGGAATTTCTGACGCATGCTTGATCATGAAGCTGTGCTTCACGATCGGCCGCGAGATACCGATCATGTCGGTTTCCTGGAAAGCATCGGTGCCGACCATAGTGCTTGGCACCTGGCCCGACAACACCACCATAGGAATCGAATCCATATAGGCGGTGGCAATGCCGGTAATAGCATTGGTCGCGCCAGGACCGGAAGTTACCAATACCACACCGGCTTTACCGGTGGCACGGGCATAACCGTCGGCCATATGGGTGGCGGCTTGTTCATGACGAACCAGGATATGCGCAACTTCCGGCTCTTTGAACAGCGCGTCGTAGACATGCAGAAGGGCACCGCCCGGGTACCCGTAAATATACTTAACGCCCTCGTCACGCAAAAAGCGCACGATCATTTCAGCGCCTGATAAAAGCTCCACGTTATTCACCTCTAAAACGCCAGAATTACGCCCACGACTGGACGGTCCGAATAGGTTTACTGCCAAGCAGAGCATGAGCGACGGTGGTCGCCGACTACGTCAGCTACTGACTGAGCAAGTATTGGGAGCGCTCCTGGATGTTGCGGAGAGCATCCCACCCAGCGCGAGGTAACGCGTTGCGGGGAGTAACAGGTCGGCGCGGGTGTGCGCCTCATGGTCTGCCAAGGAGCTTGAGATAAACAAGCCGACTCAGCGAACTGCCAATTCTTCGCAATACCGCCTGGCAAGTCAAGTAAACGCCACGGCTTTATGCAGTTAAAGCGCTGTGACGCGGCGCAGGATGACGAATCACCAGATTTGGTTATAGTAGGGGCAGGTTTTGCAGCGAATAAAAGGAAAACGCATGCGCCGCATGATGATTTTGGGCAGTCTATTGCTCACACTAAGCACCACCGCCATGGCCAGCCAAGTCTATAAGTGGGTCGACGACAAAGGCGTTACGCACTTTGGCGCCAACCCACCGCAGGGGCAGGCCGCGACCAGCGTTAATACCGTCATCGCCCAGCCGAAAGCGGCGGCCAAAACTGCCACGCCAACAGTTCCAGCGGTAAACAGCGGTGAGGCAGAGCAGAAGGTGATCGACGCCAAGGTCAAGCAACAGGTCGCCGAGCAAGCCACCGAGCGCAAAAAGTACTGCGAATCGGTGCGCACCAACCTGGCACAATTGCAGAACAATCCACGCCTGCGCACCGAGGTCAACGGTGAGCAAGTACGCCTGGGTGAAGATCAACGTCAGGCGAAAATTGCCGAAGCGCAAAAAGCCATCAAAGAGAACTGCAACTGAGTTCGCACAGGCGCGCTTAGGCCGCGCCGGTGATCAGCCGGTCAAACTCCCCCAACACCTGCAGCAAGGCGCGCGCCTGATAGGCGCGCTCAGCCAGCACCATCTCGGCCATTGGCGCAATCCCACAAGCGCTGGGCAGCGCTGAACCCAACTCCAGCAGTTGCTGCATGCGCGGCAAAAACAGCCACTGCAACCACTGCTCAAAGGCCATGCTATCCACTGCAAACGGTTGCTCACTGGCCAGCGCCTCTGCAGTTGGCGAGGTTGCCGTCCACCAATCGAGCTGACGCAGCTCGGCCTCGATTAACAGCAACTGCTGCGCCAGCAACAAACGTACTGCCATCAAAGATTAATCCTAG
>MHZN01000111.1 GCA_001830395.1 Pseudomonadales bacterium RIFCSPLOWO2_12_59_9
ATGACCACCGCGCTGCTGACCCCGTACCCGCCGGGCATCCCCCTGCTGATCCCGGGCGAGCGTTTCAACAAGAAGATCGTCGACTTCCTGAAGTTCACTCGCGACTTCAACGATGCCTTCCCCGGCTTTGCTACCGATGTGCACGGCCTCGTGGCTGAAGATCTGCCCGGCGGCGGAAAGCGTTACTACGTGGACTGCGTCAAGAGCGAAGTCTGATCAGGCGCGCAGCTTCAGGCCGCCGGCGTCGCGGCCTGCGCTTGCACCCAGTTGGACATGGGTGCTGAAACGGCAGAACTTGCTGCGCATGTCCTGCAGCATGTCGCCCATGCCTTCGGCATCGGCAATGTCGTGGCGGTGGCGGGTGAGCAGCATGTCTGCCAGGTCGAGCAGTTTGGCGTTTTTCGTCTGGGCACCGTGCATGACCAGCGCCTTGAGCGCCGCCGTGGGGTCGCCGGCACGCACATGGCCCAAGGCCTTCTCGGCCATTTCCAGGATAGTTTTGTAGGCCTGCTGCACCATGTCCGCATACGGCTGATACTGCCGTACGGTCATCGCCAGCATGTCGGTGGACGCCTTGGATGTGCAAAAACGCAAGGCGATTTTGTCGATCCACTCATCGGCTTCGGGTAGTTGCAACTCGTTCATCCGAAGTCGCAACAGAAGACTCAGCACATTGCCCGCTGCCTCGAAATCAAAGTCAGGTTGCTGGGCATCCAGCACCATGGTCTTGACGTTGTGCATGACGTCCCCCACCTGTCGCTGCAGCATCAACTCCAGCACATGAATCAGGCTGTGCATCCGCCTCAGACGTCCACTGTCGGGCATCTTTTCGCAGGCATGGGCGATGTTGCTCATGCAGCGCTGCACCCCCTTGGGATCTTTCTCATCAAAGCGGATTTGTGCGAGCAGGACCAAACTCTGGAAGTCGAACATCTTGGATGACACGCCCAGGCTGGCGGCTCGCTCCAGTGTGCGGGTGGCCTCATCGTTCTGCCCCAGATAGAAGGCCAGCATGCCCACTTTCTGAAGGCGTGCGATGGATGCTGGCGTGGCTTCGGCGGCTTGCTTGTAGGTTTGCAGTGCCTCCTCGAACTGCCCTGTTTGCAGCTGCGCCCGACCCATTACGTCATACGCGTCGATGAACGAGGGGTTGTCCGCGATCAGGCTTTCGAGGGTGTTGCGAGCGGGTTGAGGTTGCCCGCCATCCAATTGGGAGCGTGCGATGCCCAAGCGTGCCCAAGGCAACGCACGGGTTTGATCAATCGCCTGAAACAATTGGCGAGCTTCATCGAAGCGGCTCAGTCTCAGCAACAACTCGCCGCCAATGCGGGCCGCGTAGATCCAGTATTCGCCTCGTTGCTGGAAACGGATCAGGCACAGCTTGGCGGCCGTTTCAAAATCTTCAGCCTCAATGGCCTCAAAAATCGGGCCCAGCACCACCTTGCGGTGCCGCGCCAGGTGCAGTCGCTGCGCCAGCGCATTCGCGGTATGCGGCTTGAGCAGATAACAGTCCAGGGCTGATTCAGCCGCCTCGGCCACTTTGACGTACGAAGCCTCGCTGGTGACCATCACAAACACGGTCGAATAGGGCAGCAACTGCGCACGACGAAGATCGTCCAGCAAGTCAGATCCGGTCATGCCGCAATCATCGAAGTGGTAATCACACAGCACCACGTCAAATGCACGGGTTTCCAGTGCACGCCGCGCCTCGGCCATCTTTGACGCCTGGATGATGCCGCTCAAGCCCAGGTCTGCCAGCATGCTGCGAAGGATGCTGCGCGAAGTTTGGTTGGCATCGATGATCAGTGCTTTGCAACTGCGCAGATCACTGTCTGGCGCTTGCAACTCCACTGGCTTGGTCGTCAAGGGCAGCATACCTAAGATGGTATGCGATATCCGGACAATGAAAAAGGCACCCGAAGGTGCCTTTTTGCTTCAACCATCACGTCTCGTGAATTATTTGAAAATGTTCTTCACACGGTCTGTCCAGCTTTTGGACGTGGGGGAATGTTTTTCTCCCCCTTTGCGGAAGGATTCATCCAGTTCCTTGAGCAGCTTACGCTGGTGCTCGGTGAGCTTGACCGGCGTCTCGACCACGATGTGGCAGTACAGGTCGCCCGGGTAGCTGGAGCGGATGCCCTTGATGCCCTTGCCACGCAAGCGGAAGGTCTTGCCATGCTGCGTGCCTTCGGGGATGTCGATCTCCGCCTTGCCACCGAGCGTCGGCACTTCGATGCTGCCGCCCAGGGCTGCCGAGGTCAGCGGCACGGGCACGTTGCAGTGCAGGTCATCGCCATCGCGCTCGAAAATCTCATGCTGCTTGATGCGGATCTCGATGTACAGATCGCCTGCCGGGCCGCCATTCGTGCCGGGCTCGCCATTGCCCGCTGAACGGATGCGCATGCCTTCGTTGATGCCGGCCGGGATCTTGACCTCCAGCGTCTTGGTCTTTTTGACTTTGCCTTGGCCGTGGCACGAGGTGCAAGGCTCGGGAATGATCTTGCCGGTGCCTTGGCAGTGCGGACAGCTTTGCTGTACGCTGAAGAATCCCTGGCGCATGTGAACGTTGCCCGAGCCATTGCAGGTCGGGCAGGTCTTGGCGCTGGTGCCTGGCTTGGCGCCACTGCCGTGACAGACCTCGCACTCGTCCCACGAAGGGATGCGAATCTGCGTGTCTTTGCCGGCAGCGGCTTCTTCCAGCGTGATTTCCATCGCGTAGGACAGGTCACTGCCACGGTAGACCTGCGGGCCACCACCACGACGGCTTCCGCCCCCCTGGCCAAAGATGTCGCCAAAGATGTCACCGAAGGCGTCGGCAAACCCGGCACCGCCGCCGCCGAAACCACCTCCCGCACCGCCGCCCATGTTCGGGTCCACGCCCGCATGACCGTACTGGTCGTACGCGGCGCGCTTTTTGGGGTCGGAGAGCATCTCGTAGGCCTCTTTGACCTCCTTGAACTTCTCTTCGGCTTCCTTGGCCTTGTCACCCTGATTGCGGTCAGGGTGGAACTTCATGGCCAGCTTGCGGTAGGCCTTCTTGATGTCATCGTCGGACGCGCCTTTGGCGACGCCGAGGATTTCGTAAAAATCGCGTTTTGCCATGGTTTCGTGGGGCTGGGCGAAGGGGTTCGCTGATCGGGACTGGATTCGACAAAGGCACAGGGCGTGAGCAAGGTGCTCACACGGCCTGTGCCCTGTCGGCGTGAGTCAGACTCCGATCAGTCCTTCTTGACTTCCTTGAACTCGGCGTCGACCACGTTGTCGTCAGCGGGCTTGGCCTGTTCGCCAGCAGCAGCGGCACCTTCGGCACCCGCAGCGCCTTGGGCTGCCTGCATGTCAGCGTACATCTTCTCGCCCAGCTTCTGCGAAGCCGTCATCAGGGTGTTGGTCTTGGCCTCGATGTCGTCCTTGTCGTCGCCCTTGATGGCTTCTTCGACGTCCTTGATCGCGGCTTCGATCTTTTCCTTCTCTTCGGCTTCCAGCTTGTCGCCGTACTCGGTCAGGGACTTGCGCACGCTGTGGACCATGCCGTCCCCCTGGTTCTTGGCCTGCACCAGTTCCAGCTTCTTCTTGTCCTCGGCGGCGTTCAGCTCGGCGTCCTTCACCATCTTCTGGATCTCGTCTTCCGACAGACCCGAGTTGGCCTTGATGGTGATCTTGTTTTCCTTGCCGGTGCCCTTGTCCTTGGCGCTCACGTGCAGGATGCCGTTGGCGTCGATGTCAAAGCCCACTTCGATCTGAGGCACGCCACGCGGTGCGGGCGGGATGCCTTCGAGGTTGAACTCGCCCAGCATCTTGTTGCCGGCAGCGATTTCACGCTCGCCCTGGAACACCTTGATGGTCACAGCCGGTTGGTTGTCGTCGGCGGTCGAGAAGGTCTGAGCGAACTTCGTCGGGATCGTGGTGTTCTTGGAGATCATCTTGGTCATGACGCCGCCCATGGTCTCGATGCCCAGGGACAGCGGGGTCACGTCCAGCAGCAGCACGTCGGTGCGGTCACCGGCCAGCACCTGACCTTGCACGGCAGCGCCCACGGCCACGGCCTCGTCAGGGTTCACGTCCTTGCGGGGTTCCTTGCCGAAGAATTCCTTGACCTTCTCCTGCACCTTGGGCATGCGGGTCATGCCGCCGACCAGGATCACGTCGTCGATGTCACCCACAGCCACGCCGGCATCCTTGATGGCGGTGCGGCAAGGGGCGATCGTGCGCTCGATCAGCTCGTCCACCAGCGACTCCAGCTTGGCGCGGGTCAGCTTGACGTTCAGGTGCTTCGGACCGGTGGCGTCAGCGGTGATGTAGGGCAGGTTGACGTCGGTTTGAGCGGAGTTCGACAGCTCGATCTTGGCCTTCTCAGCGGCTTCCTTCAGACGCTGCAGAGCCAGCACGTCCTTGGTCAGGTCCACGCCGGAGTCCTTCTTGAACTCGGCAATGATGTAGTCGATGATGCGCTGGTCGAAGTCTTCGCCGCCCAGGAAGGTGTCGCCGTTGGTCGACAGCACTTCGAACTGCTTTTCGCCGTCCACGTCCGCGATTTCGATGATGGACACGTCGAACGTGCCGCCACCCAGGTCATACACGGCAATCTTGCGGTCACCCTTGCCGGTCTTGTCCAGGCCGAAAGCCAGGGCAGCTGCGGTGGGCTCGTTGATGATGCGCTTGACATCCAGACCGGCGATGCGGCCAGCGTCCTTGGTGGCTTGGCGTTGGGCGTCGTTGAAGTAAGCGGGCACGGTGATGACGGCCTCGGTGACTTCTTCACCCAGGTAGTCTTCGGCGGTCTTCTTCATCTTGCGCAGGATTTCAGCGGAGACCTGCTGGGGAGCCAGCTTCTTGCCGCGGATTTCCACCCAGGCGTCGCCGTTGTCGGCAGCCGCGATGGTGTAGGGCATCAGGTCGATGTCCTTCTGCACTTCTTTTTCCGTGAACTTGCGACCGATCAGGCGCTTGACGGCATAGACCGTGTTGCGGGGGTTGGTCACGGCCTGGCGCTTGGCCGAGGCACCCACCAGGATCTCGCCGTCTTCCTGGTACGCAATGATCGACGGGGTGGTGCGGGCGCCTTCACTGTTCTCGATCACCTTGGTGGTGTTGCCTTCCATGATGGAAACGCACGAGTTGGTGGTGCCCAGGTCGATGCCGATGATCTTGCCCATGATTGATAGCTCCAAGAGAATTTGTGGAGGAAGCGATCTGCTTCCGAATGCTTGTGTATCTGTGCTCGACCGTCTGGTTTTCAAGGGCCGGAATCAAAAAAACCGGCGGTCTTGGCTGACGGCGTCGCGATTCGGTTTACTTGGGCGCCGCAACGGTCACCAGCGCCGGGCGCAAGACGCGGTCGGCAATGGAGTAGCCCTTTTGCAGCACGCCCACGACCGTGTTGGCCTCTTGTTCGGCGGGCACCATGCTGATGGCCTGGTGCCGGTTGGGGTCAAACTTCTCGCCAGCGGCTGGGTTGATTTCCAGCACTTTGTTGCGTTCCAGCGCCGAAGTCAATTGGCGCAGGGTGATCTGAACACCTTCCAGCACGGTTTCGATCGGGGTGTCCGGCTTGGCAGCGTGAGACGCCAGGGCCGCCTCCAGGCTGTCGCGCACGGGCAGCATGCTGTCCGCGAACGATTCCACCGCAAACTTGCGCGCC
>MHZN01000112.1 GCA_001830395.1 Pseudomonadales bacterium RIFCSPLOWO2_12_59_9
CAGCGAGTTGACCAATGCGAGAACGCCCGGGTTGCCGCCCAACAAGCCGCGACCAAAGAAGCCGCCATCAAAGCCGAACAAGTCCGCCAGCTGAAACTGGCCGCCGAACGCCAAGCGGCGTTGAAAAAAGCCGCCGCCGAGCAAGCCGCGAGCCTGCCGGTGGTTGCCGCCGCGCCTGTTCAGCCGCACGCCCAACTGATCAAACCGAACGCCGCCAGCAGCGCCATCGGCATGCCGATGCTGGATGAAGAGGATCGCGATGCATTGCGCAAACTACTCGATAGCGTTGCCAGCGACGTGGTCAACTTTAATTGCGCCGTCAGCGTTGAAGTGCGCCAAGGCAAAGACTTCCCCTGGGTTGCCGCGCTGCTGTCGGCGCGGGTGAAAAAGCTCAATCCCAACTTCAATCTGCAGTTGCAGCAAGTGCTCAACCCGCAGCAAGCGCCACAACTGGTGCTGACCCCGAAGCAAGGCTAAGCCCTGCCGACGCGGATTTAAGTGAGTCCGCGCAGCGCAGCGCTGGCGCTTAAGCGCAAAGCCTCAAGCTATAAGCTTAGATCGGCAAAGTTTTTGCCTGCTCGCGGGCACAGGGTAAACTGCCGGGCTTTGCGCCGACCCTGCGCCTAAAAAGCTATGCCCCCGTTAAGTGTTGATGAGCGATTTTGTAGGGTGGGCTTTAGCCCACCGCAGTCCAGCACAAGAGTGTTGGTGGGCTGAAGCCCACCCTACTGGAGTTCGCCGAAGACTCATTTGCAGGGCTGCGTCTCTGCAACACATAACGGGTACATCGCCTAAACAAACCCACAAGGTTTATCCCGTGATCGAATTCCAGCGCGTGCACAAGACCTACCCCGTCAATGGCCGCGACATCAGTGCCCTGCAGCCGACCGACTTGCACATCGCCCGCGGGGAAGTGTTCGGCTTGATCGGCCACTCCGGTGCCGGCAAAAGCACCCTGCTGCGGCTGATCAATCGCCTCGAAGAACCGTCGGGCGGGCGGATTATCGTCGACGGTATCGATGTCACCGCGCTCAACCCCGAGGGCTTGCGGCAGTTTCGCCAGCAAGCCGGGATGATTTTCCAGCACTTCAATCTGCTCGCGGCCAAGACCGTGGCGGCCAACATTGCCTTGCCCTTGAAGCTGGCGGGCAAACTTAGCGCCAGCCAGATCGCCGCACGGGTCGAGGCCTTGCTGGCCCGCGTCGGCCTGACTGAGCACGCCAATAAATACCCGGCGCAGCTGTCTGGCGGGCAAAAGCAAAGAGTCGGCATCGCCCGCGCGCTGGCCACCGAGCCGAAGATTTTGCTCTGTGACGAGGCCACCAGCGCCCTCGATCCGCAGACCACCGCCTCGGTGTTGCAGTTGCTGGCCGAGATCAACCGCGAGCTGAACCTGACCATAGTGCTGATCACCCACGAGATGGACGTGATCCGCCGGGTCTGCGACCGGGTGGCGGTGATGGACGGCGGCGTGATAGTCGAACAGGGGCCGGTGGCCCAGGTGTTTTTGCACCCGCAACACCCGACCACCCGCAACTTCGTGCTGGAGTCCGAGCAGGTCGATGAAGACGGTCAGCGCGATGACTTTGCTCATGTGGCCGGGCGCATCTTGCGTCTGACCTTTCAGGGCGAGGCCACTTACGCGCCGCTGCTGGGCAGCGTGGCGCGACAAACCGGAGTCGATTACAGCATCCTCGCCGGGCGCATCGACCGGATCAAAGACACCCCTTACGGTCAGCTGACGTTGGCGCTGACCGGTGGTGATGTCGAGGCCGCCTTGGCCTGCTTTGTCGCCGCCGATGTGCACCTGGAGGTGCTGCGCTAATGGAAGCCTTACTCGCAAGCCTGCTGCACCCTCTGTTACCGAACGTCGACTGGACGGAAATCGGCTACGCCAGCCTCGACACCCTGAGCATGCTCGGCGGCTCGTTGCTGTTCACCCTGTTGCTCGGCCTACCGCTGGGAGTGCTGTTGTTTCTCAGCGGGCCACGCCAGCTGTTTGCCCAGCCGGCGCTGTACGGCCTGCTGTCATTGCTGGCCAACGTGCTGCGCTCGGTGCCGTTCGTGATCTTGCTGATCTTGATGATCCCGCTGACGGTGCTGCTGACCGGTACCTCGCTGGGCGTGGCCGGCGCCATTCCACCGTTGGTGGTCGGCGCCACGCCGTTCTTCGCCCGCCTGGTGGAAACCGCCTTGCGCGAAGTCGATCGCGGCATCATCGAAGCCACCCAAGCCATGGGCGCCAGCACCTGGCAAATCATCACCCGCGCCCTGCTACCGGAAGCGCTGCCAGGCATCCTCGCCGCCATCACGGTAACGGCCATTACCCTGGTGTCGTACACGGCGATGTCCGGCCTGATCGGCGGTGGCGGGCTGGGCGACTTGGCCGTGCGCTATGGCTATCAGCGTTACCAGCCAGACGTGATGGCAGTCACCGTGGTGCTGCTGTTGGTGTTGGTGCAAATTCTGCAAAACACTGGCGATAAGCTGGTGGTGCATTTCTCTAGGAAATAAGCGCTTTTTGTAGGAGCCAGCTTGCTGGCGATTGGCTCTGGCACAGATCGCCAGCAAGCTGGCTCCTACGGTTTCACTCCACGGCTACCCGCCGTGCCCGCACCACTTCCCACAAGGAACTCAATGATGAAAAAACTAGTTGTTAAGCTTGCCGCTGTTGCCGCCCTTGCTACGGTGTTTACCGCCCAGGCCAGCGAAACCCTGAGCATCGCCGCCAGCGCCGTGCCCCATGCGGAAATCCTCGAATTCGTGAAGCCCGCCCTGGCCAAGCAAGGCGTGGAGCTAAAGATCAAGGTCTTCACCGACTACGTGCAGCCTAACGTGCAGGTGGCCGAGGGCCGTCTGGACGCCAACTTCTTCCAGCACCAGCCGTACCTGGATGAGTTCAACAAGGCCCGCGGCAGCCAGCTGGTCAGCATCGCCGGTGTGCATATCGAACCCTTCGGCGCCTACTCGAGCAAAATCAAAAACCTAGCCGACTTGCCGCAAGGCGCCAACGTAGTGATCCCCAACGACGCCACCAACGGCGGCCGCGCCCTGCTGCTGCTGGCCAAGGCTGGGATAATCACCCTGAAAGATGGCGCCGGCATCACCGCCACGGTCAAGGACATCGCCAGCAATCCGAAGGCCATCAAGGTCCGCGAGCTGGAAGCCGCCACCCTGCCGCGGGTGCTCAACCAGGTCGACCTGGCGCTGATCAACACCAATTACGCCCTGGAAGCCAAACTCAACCCAACCAAGGATGCACTGGTGATCGAAGGCAGCGACTCGCCGTACGTGAACATTCTGGTGGTCAGCAGCGACCGCAAAGACGACGCCAACCTGCAGAAGCTGGCCAAGGCGCTGAACAGCCCCGAGGTGAAAGCCTTTATTAACGAGAACTATAAAGGCGCGGTCGTGCCGGTGTTCTGATTGCTGATTGCCTATGCCACAACGCCAAGGCCCGCTCAGTTGAGCGGGCCTTGGCGTATGTATTCAGGGTGCGCCGTGCATCTGCGCTGAGCTCACGCGGCGTCGGCAGGCTTTATCTTCACCTACACTGACAGGGTGCCGACTGCGGATACGCCGCGAGCTTGGCGAACGCCCTGTGCCGGCAAAATCCGACGCAGCGCACCAGCAAAAGGACTTCCACCCGTTGGTACGTGGGCGGTCGTATGCAAGAGCTTCAGCTTATCCATGCCACGCTCGATTTATTGCGCAACGGCGCAGTTAAATACGAAGAATTGCATAAGCATGTCGCCGCGCTTGAACAGTTAGCCGGGGCCATGGACGCCGCCAACAACGGCTTGACCAAAGCGCTAAGCGAGACGCGTCAGCAGGTACAGCAATGGCATAATTTCTTTGAGCTGTCCCTCGATCTGCTCTGCATCGCCAACCTGCACGGCTATTTTCTTGACGTTAATCCAGCCTTCTTGCGACTGCTCGGCTATGCCAAAGAAGAATTACTGCAGCAGCCTTTTATCTATTTTGTTCACCCCGATGACATGCATGCCACGCTCAAAGAACTGGCCAAGCTGGCCATAGGTGCCGACTGCCTCAACTTTGAAAACCGTTATCGCTGCAAAGACGGCAGTTATGTGTGGCTGGCTTGGTGCGTGCCGACGCCACCCGCCGAGAGTTCGCTGCTGTATGCCATCGCCCGCGACATCAGTGAACGCAAACGCAGCGACGCCGAAATCCTGCACCAAGCAGCCCATGACAGCCTGACCGGCCTGTTTAATAGAGCCGCCGTGATGCCCTACTTGCAGCACGCCTGCGCCTGTTTTCGCCGCGATGCCAGCCAAATTTTTGCGCTGCTGTTTCTCGATCTCGATCACTTTAAACCGATCAATGACAACTACGGTCACCACTGTGGCGATGAACTGTTGCGTCTAGTCGCCGCACGCCTGCGCCAATGCTGCCGTGACAGCGATATCGTCGCGCGCCTGGGCGGTGATGAATTTATTATCCTCACCATCGGTCAATCGGCCAGTCAGGCGCAAGAGTTGAAGCTTCGTCTGCAAGCGGCCATGCAGGCGCCCTTTGAGATTGCCGAGCAGCGTTTGCACGTCGGCACCAGCATCGGCATTGCCATACCCGGTACGACCGAACCGGAGATGGCCAAACTGCTGGAAGAAGCAGATCGACAAATGTACCTAGATAAGCTGGCCCGCCACGCCAGCTAGCCTGGGCGAACGCTGGCGCTTATTGAACGGTATCGGGGCAGCCAGCCAATAAACGCCGGCAAGAAGCTACGCAGCGTCTCTTTAGTCCTGCTCTTTGAGTAAGCCGGGGAGTTGATCTTTAAGCTTTTGGTTGTTCAAGGGGGCGCGAATAAAGCCCTGCTGACGACCGTCGGGGCCGAGGATGACCAGATTTCCGCTGTGATCGACGGTGTAGTTTTCTTTGCTGGTGTCGGCGGGAATAAAGGGGATGCTCACCGCATTGGCGAACTTCTGCAGGGTCGCCTCCTCACCGGTTAAGCCTTGAAAACCCGGATGGAAATAGCTGAGGTATTGCTTGATCTGCGCTGGCGTATCGCGGTGCGGGTCGACGCTGACGAAGATGATTTGCAGCTGGTTGCGCCCCTCCTCAGGCAACAAGGTTTTCAGCTCACGCAGCTGGGCGAGGGTGGTCGGGCAGATGTCCGGGCAGAAGGTGTAGCCAAAAAACAAAAAGCTCCATTTGCCCTTGAGTTGATCCACTGCTACCGCTTGGCCGTCCTGATTGGTCAGGCTCAGTGACGGCAAACCCCGGCTTTGGGGCAGCAAGACAATCCCAGCATCCAGTAACACCGCCGGGTCGGCCCGGCCCGAATTAGTCAGCACCTTGTTGACCGTCAGGCCAAGCACCAGCGCCACCACGGCGACCAGAATAAATACGGTTGTTTGGATACGGGTCATTGAAGCAGTCCTCAAAATCGGCGAGCGAAGGTCAAGCAAGGCAGAAATGGCTGAGGGGGCGGAGTTTACTTGCCGTAAATGAGCACCCCGAAGTCATTTCTAACGCAGCATGGCCGAGCGCAGCCACTTTGAGGGCTGCTTCATAGGCTCAGCAGTAGGTAGTGATCGACTAGTAAGGCGATAAACAGCGAGAACAAGTACCAAATACTGTACTTGAAGGTGTTGATCGCCGCGTGCGGTTTGCTGTCACGGTACAGCACCCAGGCCCAGTGCAAAAACCGCGCACCGAGGCCAACGGCGCACACCAGGTAGAGCAAACCGCTCATATGAATGGTGTAGGGCAGCAGGGTAACGGCGAACATCACGCAGGTGTAGAGCAAGATGTGTACTTTGGTGTAGTGCTCGCCGTGGGTGACTGGCAGCATCGGGATGTCGACCTTGGCGTATTCCTCTTTGCGGTGGATGGCCAGCGCCCAAAAATGCGGCGGCGTCCAGGCGAAGATAATCAGCACCAGCAGCAGTGGCTCGGCACTCACGTGCCCGGTGACCGCCACCCAACCCAGCAGCGGCGGAGCGGCGCCGGCCAGGCCGCCGATGACGATGTTCTGTGGCGTTGCGCGTTTCAAAAAGCCGGTGTAGAGCACCGCATAGCCAAGCAAGGACGCCAGGGTCAGCCAGGCCGTCAGCTGGTTGGTAAAGACCAGCAAGATTGCCAGCCCGCCCACCGAGAGCAACATGGCAAAGCTCAGCGCCGCCGCCGGCGATACCCGGCCTTCGGCCAGCGGACGTTTATGGGTGCGGGCCATCACCGCGTCGATGCGCCGGTCGACCACATGATTGACCGCGGCCGCGCCGCCGGCGCAGAAAGCGATGCCCAGGTTGCCGAAGATCAGTATCGTCCATGGCACCCCGGCGCGGGTGGCGAGAAACATGCCGACCAGCGAGGTGATCAGCATCAGCACCACCACCTTCGGCTTGGTCAACTCCAGGTAGTCGCGCCAGAGGGCTTGGCTGTGACGTTCGGTTAAAACAGTGGCCATAAGGTGTCTCCTTATTGTTATTCGATAGCGGGGTAAGGCCTAACACCTGTGTCCCGCGCTGAACCCTGTATGCCTGTCGGTTTACATCGCCCCCTGACCGATCACGGCGGCGAAACTGCTTTGCCGCGCATGGAGTGGCGCACGCAGACGGTAATTAATCAGCACCAGCGTTAGCAGCAAGGCGGCGCCGCCGGCGTTATGGGCCACCGCCACCGGCAGCGGTAAATGCAGCAGGACATTGCTGACGCCGAGGCTGATTTGCACCGTCAACGCCAGCAGCAACAAGGCGGCCAATTTGCTCAAGCCCTCGGTGCGCAGTCGCCAGGCCAGCGCCAGCAACGCCAGGGTCAGCAGCAGCGCGCCTAGCCTATGGCTCATATGAATGGCGGTGCGTGCATCACTGTCGAGTTGCCCGCCGAGGTAGTTAGGGCCGATGTGTTGGCTCAGGTGAAAGCCATTGGCAA
>MHZN01000113.1:0-5899 GCA_001830395.1 Pseudomonadales bacterium RIFCSPLOWO2_12_59_9
GTCGATTGTCAGCGGCTCGAAAGAAGAAGCCGGCCGGGTGCTCTCCCAAGTTAAACGGGTGATCCGCACCAACTACTCCAACCCGCCCACCCACGGCGCCACCATAGTGGCCAGCGTGCTCAACAGCCCGGAACTGCGCGCACTGTGGGAGCAAGAGTTGGGCGAAATGCGCGAACGGATTCGCGGCATGCGCCTGGCGCTGGTTGAGCAGCTCAGCGGGCTGAACGCCAAGCGTGATTTCAGCTTCGTCGCCCGCCAACGCGGGATGTTCTCCTACTCGGGCCTGACTGCCGAACAGGTCGAGCGTCTGCAAAGTGAATTCGCCATTTATGCCGTCAGCACTGGCCGTATTTGCGTAGCCGCACTCAACCATAACAACCTTAAAGCAGTCACCCACGCCATCGCCGAAGTCCTCTAAAAAGCGCCGGAAAGACATCTTTAACCAGTTGACTTTCCGTTGCTAATCAGTAGGATACGAACCGTAATTCCGCGATAGCTCAGTTGGTAGAGCAAGTGACTGTTAATCACTGGGTCCCTGGTTCGAGTCCAGGTCGTGGAGCCAAATACAAAAAGCCCCAGCCATTATGGTTGGGGCTTTTTCGTTTAAAGCTCGCGCAGATCAGCGCCAGCAAGGTGACGAGTTGCCTGCCAGAAATAAAACGGCCGATCAATGATCGGCCGTTTTGACTGGGGCTTCCGTGACCCTAGTTGATGCTCAGCCTGTCCCGGTTTTTCTCCAGGGTTGCCGCACCTATCCCCTTAACTTCCAGCAAATCATCCACCGAAGCAAAGGCACCATTGGCGGTGCGGTACTCGACTATGGCGCTGGCCTTCACCGCGCCAATACCCAGCAACTCTCGCTCAAGCGTGCTGGCATCGGCAACATTGAGATTCACCTTGCCAGCCTCGGCAGCCGCGGGAGTGGTCGCTTGCGTGTGCACCGGCTGAGTCGCTTGAAGCGGCACGGGCTCAGCTGCTGAAACGGCAACCGAAACACCCGCCAAGAGGGCAAACAAAACAGAATGGATGTGAGTTTTTTGCATGATTAACAGTCCTTGTCTTATTAGGTTGACGCGGTACTCCATGACCCGCGTCAGTTGAAAATAGCCGGACTGGATAATCTGTCAAATCTGCGCAGGCGTATTTGCAGCCGGCGCGGCTTAGCGAACAACAGCAACCGCTGGCCGAGCTGACGGCAACCAACCACCAAGCCCACTGATTTGGCGCGCTAGGCAGCGCTCCGGTACACTGAGCACACTGCAACAGCCCGCAGACACGCTCTGTGCAAGCACCGCGACTGCCCCCACTCTTTCTAGAAATCGTCACCCAATGCCTAAAACCGCCAACACCCCGCCAGCCCTCAGTCGCCGCTTTAGCGTCGCACCGATGATGGATTGGACAGATCACCATTGCCGGTACTTCTTGCGCCTGTTGTCCAAGCGCGCCCTGCTGTACACCGAGATGGTCACCACCGGTGCTTTACTGCGCGGCGATCATGAGCGATTTTTGCGTTACAACACGGCTGAACATCCGCTGGCCTTACAGCTGGGTGGCAGTGTGCCCAGCGACTTGGCGGCGTGCGCGAAGATGGCCGAAGAAGCCGGCTATGACGAGGTCAACTTGAACGTTGGCTGCCCCAGCGACCGGGTGCAGAACAATATGATCGGCGCCTGCCTGATGGCGCATCCGGCGCTGGTGGCCGACTGCGTAAAAGCCATGCTTGATACGGTGAGCATTCCGATCACAGTCAAGCACCGGATCGGTATCGATGGCCGCGACAGCTACGCCGAGCTTTGCGATTTTGTCGGCACTGTACGCGATGCCGGCTGCCGGAGTTTTACCGTGCATGCGCGGATTGCGATCCTGGCCGGCCTGTCCCCCAAGGAAAATCGCGAAGTGCCGCCCCTGCGTTACGAGGTGGCAGCACAACTCAAGCAAGACTTTCCCGAACTGGAAATCATCCTCAACGGCGGCATTAAAACCCTCGATGAATGTCGCACCTACCTACAAGACTTCGATGGCGTGATGCTGGGCCGCGAGGCCTATCACAACCCCTACCTACTCGCCTCGGTGGACCAACAACTGTTCGGTTGCACTAACCCGATCATCGGCCGCGCCGAGGCACTCAGGCAGTTGCGCCCCTATATCGAGCAGCACCTGGCGGGCGGCGGTGCGATGCACCATATCACCCGCCATGTGCTCGGGCTTGGCCAGGGCTTTGCCGGTGCCCGGCGCTTTCGGCAGCTGCTTTCGGTCGACATCCACAAGACCAGCGAGCCGCTGTTATTACTTGATCAGGCTACGCAATTACTCGAAGGCCACTAGCGCCCGTTGAGCGCCCCGCAACACTGGGGTAAGGTCATGGCATCCGCAACGACAAGGACTCTCATGACTTCTAAACTGGATCAACTCAAGCAATTCACTACCGTGGTCGCCGACACCGGCGATCTCGACGCTATCGCCAAACTGCAACCGGTGGACGCCACCACCAATCCCTCGCTACTGCTCAAAGCCGCCTCCCTGCCGCGCTACGCCCCCTTACTAGCCAACGCCATGAGTAATTGTTCCGGCGATCTGGGTTTGGCTTGCGATCTGTTTGGCGCCACGGTCGGCCAGGAGATTCTTAAACTAATTCCCGGACGGATTTCCACCGAAGTGGATGCCCGCCTGTCCTTCGACTCCCAGGCCACCCTGCGCCGCGCCGAACGCCTGATCGGCATCTATGAAGATGCAGGCGTCGGCCGCGAGCGCGTACTGATCAAAGTCGCCGCCACCTGGGAAGGCATCAAAGCTGCCGAGCAACTGGAACGCAGTGGCATTCAAACCAATCTCACCCTGCTGTTCTCTTTTGCCCAGGCCGCCGCCTGCGCCGACGCCGGGGTATTTTTGATTTCGCCCTTCGTCGGGCGCATCTATGACTGGTACAAAAAAGCCGAAGGTCGCGACTTTGTTGGCGCAGAAGACCCCGGTGTGCAGTCAGTCACGCGCATCTACAACTACTACAAGGCCAACGGCTACGGCACCGTGGTGATGGGCGCCAGCTTTCGTAATCTCGGCCAAATCGAGCAACTGGCCGGCTGCGACCGCTTAACCATCAGCCCGGAGCTGCTGCAAAAGCTGGCCGACGAACAGGCTCCACTGCCGCGCATGCTTAAGCCCGGCAACTCCGGCGAAGCACGCCAGAACCTGAGTGAAAGCCAGTACCGCTGGGCCATGAATGAAGACGCGATGGCCACCGAGAAACTGGCCGAAGGTATTCGCCTGTTTGCCCGTGACCAAGAAAAACTCGAAGTATTGCTCGCCAACCACGCCTAAAAATCCCCGCCCAAAACGCACAACGGGTGACAGCTTTTGGCTGTCACCCGTTGTTTCAAGCGTTCAAGTTTAAGGCAAGGAATCCAATCAGTGCTGACGCTCGAGAGCGCTGACCAAATCGTGGAAAGCTTCGCGATTGGACTCATTAAGCCCCATCAGAATGCGATGGGCTTCAAGCACCTTGGCTTTCACCACTTCTTCCGACTGATCCTGCGAGGGCAAATCTGCCAAGCACTCGGGGCACGGCAGCGGCGTATCGACGATGTTAAATACCTGATCGAAGCCCATCGACTGCAACAAGCGCGTGATGTCTTCGTGGGTGGTGACCACGGTCGGCAACAGGCCGATTTTCTGTCGCGAAAGAATCGACAACTTGGCCAGCAAGCCCAAAGTGGTGCTGTCAATGCTGCGGGTTTCGGTCAGATCAATCACGATCGCGGAGAAATTCAGCGCAGTGAAAATCCGCTCAATAGTGGTGTCCAGCGCCGAACACAGGGTCAGGCGCACTTCACCGACAAATTTCAACACAAAGGTGCCGCTTTGCTCGGCAAACTGGATTTTACCGCTACTCATGCAAGGTTCCTGCTCATCACCAGCAAGGCAATATCATCCGGCATCTCACCCAGCTTGGCCAGCCCAAAGGCCTTACGCAGCCCGTCCAGAGTACCGCCCGCAGCACTGATCAACTCAGGCAACAGCGCTTCTTTTTCTTTCAAGGTATCGCCGGGTAACAAGTCCAAAATACCGTCCGAAAGCAACGTTAAGCTGAATGAGTCGGGCAGCTCGATCGTGTGATCCTGGTAAGTGGCCTCATCGAACAAGCCCACCGGCAAGCCGCGCCCGGTTAAATACTGCGCCTGCCCCTGACTAAAGAGTACCGGCAACGGTAAATGACCACCAATACTGTAGGTCAGCGTACGCGCTTGCACATTGACTATCCCACCAATCATGGTGACGTGCTTGCCCAACTTGCAGTTAAGTAAACTGCGATTGATATGGACTAGCACATCGGAGGGTTTGAACGGCGGTAACACGCCACCACGCCGCGATTCGTACAGCAGGCGGGTCGTCATGAATTTAAGCAGCACGGTGACAAACGCGGACGAAGCGCCATGCCCGGAAACATCCGCCAAATAAAAGGCCACCCGATTTTCATCGAGTCGAAAGTAGTCGACAAAGTCACCGGATAAATACAGTGAAGGAATGATCTGATGGGCGAACTGCAGGCCATCAACCTTCCAAGGCGTTTCCGGCAGCATGTTCATCTGCACTTGTCGGCCGGCTTTCTGGTCTTCTTGCAACAAGCTCAAACTGGCCTGCAACTCTTGATTGGCTGTTTCAAGCTGGTCGCGATAACGCTGATTCTCTAAACGCAACTGCGAGCGATCCAGGGCCCTGCGTACTGAGTGCTCAAGTACCGCCAGATCTTCCAAAGGCTTAATCAGGTAATCGGCAGCGCCCAAACGCAGCGCCTCGACGGCATCGCTCATCACGCCAGCGCCGGACACCACGATGATTGGGGTTTGCACCCCGAGGGCGGTGATACGGCGGATCAGCTCAAGTCCATCGACCTGCGGCATGCGCAAATCGCAAATCAACAGATCAGGCTGCTCGCGCTCAAACACCTCAAGCCCCTGCAATCCATTGATGGCCTGCAGAACGTTAAAACCGCTGTCTTCGAGGTAGGCCGCAAGGCTCGCTCGGACGACGTCATCGTCATCAATGATCAGCAGCGTGGCACTGGAATTGTGCATTGGCTATCCAGGCAAACAACGCCGGGGACGAGTTAAAATTGGCACCAAGGCGCGGGCGCTGGTGCGTTAGCGAGGCTTAACTTCAAGGCGCAGAAGGTACTCCCATCTGCTGAGCGGTTCAAGCCTGAGCCGATCGTCGCCCTGCGTCTTTACACCTCAAATCAGGGAGGGTTATAAGAACGTCTGGACGTGCAGCCCTTAGAATAAGAGGAAAGGATTTATGAGCCGAATTGATCGTGTCTATAGCGAGAAACGCGACTACATCCGCATGCAAATGGAAGCCTCAGTTACCCTCTTCCACGATGGCCAGCAGACACCAGCACGCTGCCTTGATCTTTCCAGCACCGGCATGCAGGTAGAAGCCACTACCAACCTGGTGATGGGCCAACGGGTAAGAGCTCACATTGCCTCCGATCACGAAAAACTACCCGGCCTGGATGCAGAAACCGAGGTCGTGCGCGTTATCGACCTAGGCGACGGCCGTCAGTCGCTGGGACTCACTATTTTGTCGATGAGTTGACTGAAACCTGCTCACCCAAACAATAAAGGCGGCCGAGGCCGCCTTTATTGTTTGCATCAACATCATTCAAAAATCATCAACCACTTGACCATCGGTGACCTTGAATTCGCGGTTCTGTAAATACGCATTACGAATAAACACGTATTTATCACCGGTGATCATTTTCTCCGCAGACAGCAGGCTGGCACGGGTGTCTATCACTTCCAGGCCATGAATGCTGTTACGGGCCGGCACGTCGTTAATGTACGGGTAAGGTTGCAGCACGCTGTCAGGAATCTTGCTGACGGCATCGCGCGCAGTGCTTGGCCCG
>MHZN01000113.1:5926-16582 GCA_001830395.1 Pseudomonadales bacterium RIFCSPLOWO2_12_59_9
CCCAGACACCAAAGGTCTGGCCAAAATCTTCATCGCTTCTGCGCAAATCCATCTGGTTGGCCACATCAAAAAAGCCCAACAAGCCGAAGGTGGTATTAAAAATCAGCCGACTGGTATCAACCCCTGCCGCATGAACTTTGCCTTGCAGCAGGTCATTGGCCAGATTACCGACATCACCGACGTTACTGAACATGTTATGCACGCCATCTTCAAGAAACTGCGGCATGACGGCTTGATAACCTTGCGCCAACGGCTTTAGCGCATAGGTGTCGAGGGTATCGTTGAAGGTAAACACCGGCCGATTAAAACTCTCCCACGGATCATCTTCGCTGGCGGCTTGCGCCATCAACGGCAGTAACGCCACTCCGACACAGACAACCAACTTGCCCAGTTGCTGAGCCCAATTTGCAGCTATTACAGCCATAGTCATTTACTCCACTGTGTCGTTCACCGGCCGCGCAGCCAGTTATCCTGCGCGCAAGTATAAAGCCTGAAGCGCCAAGTTAGGCAGCCACCCACTGACTTGAAGCAATAGTGCGCAATAGTTCAGCTTGACTCGGATCAGACAAGAACGCCGCGTTTGGCTTAATCTACAAACAGGCGGCGCAATCTGCCGCGCTGGTAAGCACTTAAGTTTTACTCAGGGAGACCGTTATGCCTGCACACCTGCAGCAGCAACTGCAAGAGCTTCGCAATCAACTGGCGCAAAAGCCCTCACTCACTGATGCCGAACGCGCAGAACTGAGCGCGCTTATGCAGGAGATCGACCAGCAACTGGTACTAGGCGCCAGCAACCAGCCGAGCGCCTCACTGACCGACGGGATCAATCTTGCCGTTGAGCGTTTCGAGACCGAGCACCCAACCCTTGCCGCGACCTTGCGCAACATTGTCCAAAGCCTGGCCAACATGGGTATCTAACGCCCCACACCGACGGTGGGCGGCAAGGGCTTATTGCCGCACCAGGCGCCGATTGTCCGCCTGCACGCTGGACATGCTGCGGTACGGGTTGATATCCAAACCGCCGCGGCGCAAATAGCGGGCATACACGGTTAATGCTTGCGGTTTGAGCAGACGCTGCAGATCAAGAAATATCCGCTCAACACACTGCTCATGAAAATCGGCATGCTGGCGAAAGCTCACCAGATAACGCAAGAAACTGCCGTGATCCAAAGCCGCCCCCGCATACTCGACCACCACAGTGCCCCAATCTGGCTGACCGGTGACCGGGCAGTTGGAGCGCAGCAAATGGCTGTGCAACGACTCGTTAATCACTCGCCCCGGCTCGCAGCGCAATAGCTCTGGCTGCGGCGAGCTGTAGTCTTCAATGACCACCTCCAGCTCGTCGATACAAACCCCGGGCAGGCGCGCAATGCCCTCGGCCTCAACCTCCGTTAAGCTGCGCAACCGCACGATAACCGGCGCACCAGCAGCGCCGGACAAATCGCGCTGCAGCACCGCCGCCAAATCGTCGCGAGTAGCGAATACGCTTTGATTCAGCGAGTTCAGATACAGCTTGAAGGATTTGGACTCGATGATATTCGGCGAGTCGGCGGGAATCGCAAACTCGGCAATGGCCACCACCGGCTTGCCCGACGGGGTCAACCAAGACAGCTCATAGCAGTTCCACAGATCGACGCCCTGGTAGGGCAGGGTCTGGGCGGTTAAGCCCAGCTCCGCCCACTTTGCCGCGCGCGGAATAGGAAAGAGCAACGCCGGCGTGTAAGTGGCGACGTATTCGCTGGCTTTGCCCAGCGGTGAGTGTTCTGCGGCGGGATGCATGGGCGAAAATCCAAATCTGAACAGACGGCGATTGTATCCAATTTGTCGGCTGTTTTCAGCGCCGTGCGCTACCAACCAGTAGCGCTGGCAGCAGTAACGTTACTGACGCATACCGTGGCCACTGATCAGCAGGCGAATGCACTGCCAATAGAGCAACACGGCAGTCAGCAGCATCAAGCCAATGGCCACACCGATACTCAGATCAGACACGCCGAGAATCCCATAACGAAAGGCATTGACCATGTGCAGAATCGGATTGGCCAGCGACACCGCCTGCCAAAACGGCGGCAACATATGAATCGAGTAAAACACCCCACCCAAGTAGGTCAGCGGCGTCAACACGAAGGTCGGAATAATCGAAATATCATCGAAGTTGCGCGCATACACCGCATTGATGAAACCGCCCAAGGCAAAAATGCAGGCGGTTAGGGTGATGACCAAAATGGTGATCCCCAGGTGATGCACCTGCAAATTGGTGAAGAACAGCGACAGCAGGGTCACGATCAACGCCACCGCCAAGCCACGCAACACGCCACCGACCACATAGCCAATCAAAATCACGTGGGGCGACACCGGCGAAACCAGCAATTCCTCCACCGAACGCTGAAATTTGCTGCTGAAAAAACTCGACACCACATTGCTGTAGGCGTTGGTAATCACCGACATCATGATCAGCCCAGGCACTATGTAATCCATGTAGCTAAAGCCATCCAGGTCGCCAATTTGCCGACCAATCAGATTGCCAAAAATCACGAAATACAGCGCCATACTGATGGCCGGCGGCAGCAAGGTTTGCGGCCAGATTCGCATAAAGCGACGAATCTCGCGGTAAACGATGGTCTGCAGGGCGATCAAATTCGCCCGCAGGTCGGCATTACTGAACAACGAGCTCATAGCACCTCCGGCGACAGGTTTTTCTCCACCAGAGAGACGAACAACTCTTCCAACCTGTTGCTTTTGTTACGCAAGCTCAGCACCTCAATGTGCGCGGCGGCCAGCTGAGCAAACAGCTCGGTGATGCCCTGATCTTTATCGACCTGCACCTCAAGCGTCTGCGCATCGAGCAACTGCACTGGGTAGCCACGCAGCTGCGGCGCGAACAATTGGGGCGATTTTAAATCGAGCAAAAAAGTCTCCACATGCAACTTGCCCAGCAGCGCGCGCATGCTGGTGTTTTCGACAATTCGCCCATGATCGATGATGGCGATATTGCGACACAGCTGCTCGGCCTCCTCAAGATAATGGGTGGTCAAAATAATGGTGGTGCCCGCCTCATTTAGCTCAGTGAGAAAGCCCCACATCGAGCGGCGCAGCTCAATATCCACCCCGGCGGTCGGTTCATCGAGAATCAACAAGCGCGGCTCATGGACCAAGGCCCGAGCGATCATCAAGCGCCGTTTCATGCCGCCCGAGAGCATTCGCGACGGCTCGTTGCGTTTATCCCAGAGACCCAGCTGCGTCAGGTATTGCTCGGCCCGCGCCCGCGCCAGCTTCAAGGGAATGCCGTAATAGCCGGCCTGGGTGGTGACTATGTCGAAGGCTTTTTCAAATTGATTGAAATTGAATTCCTGCGGCACCACACCCAAGCAGCGCTTCAACGCCGAGGGCGATTTATCCAGGTCATGGCCGAAAACATTCACCGAACCGCTGGTTTTATTTACCAGGGTCGAGAGAATGCCGATGGTGGTGGACTTGCCGGCACCGTTGGGGCCGAGCAAGGCAAAGAAATCGCCCTCGGCCACGTCCAGATCAATCCCCTTGAGGGCCTGAAAACCGTTGCCGTAGGTCTTGGTCAGCTGCCGAATGGACAGAGCAGAACTCATGGATGCGCGCGCCGAGAGGGAGGGACACTCTAGATAGGGGCTTGAGCGCCTAATTGCAACCAGCCGCACGCCGAGCGACTCACCGGCGCCCAACAAATCAGTCACCAGCACGGCGTAACAACGGGCCACTGCAGCGCCCCACTACCGCACTGGTGAATGCCAGGACTGAGCAATTAGCGAACTCTACGCCCGTTGCCCGGTCAGTATTCAGGTGACGCGCAGATTCACCCCAGCAGCTCACCGAGCAAAGCTCCCGACTCGCTCACCTCAACAACAGCAGCAGGGATTAACACCCCGTCTGCGCTTAGCCGCGTTAATCCTGGCGCAATCGCCGCTTCAAGCGCTTACCACCCTTGTCGTCACCCGTGCTCGGTGCCGACTACGCTCATGCCGGCGGGCTTATAGCCCCGCTGCCCTCATGGAGTATTTGCATGTTCGTTATCTGGTTACTCGTCCTGATTCTTGGCACAGCCTTTTTGGCCCACCGCCGCAGCGCCCCGCTACCGGCCTTGGCCGTGGTGGCCGTGACTCTACTGGCGCTGAGCGTCTTTGCCCTGCTCCCCATCTGGCTGCTGGCAAGCCTCTGGCTGCTGTGGCTCACCGTGGCCTTGCCACTGGCGCTGCCCACGCTGCGGCGCAAACTTATCAGTGCGCCGCTGCTTGCCTGGTTTCAGCGCGTGCTGCCACCCATGTCGGCGACCGAACGCGATGCCATCGAGGCGGGTAGCGTTTGGTGGGACGGCGAACTGTTTAGCGGCCGCCCAGACTGGAACAAGCTACTGGCCTACCCCAAAGCCCAGCTGACGGCAGAAGAACAAGCCTTTCTCGACGGCCCAACTGAAGAACTGTGCGCCATGGTCAGTGACTGGGAAATTGGTCAGTTGCTCGATTTGCCACCAAAAGCCTGGGCGCACATCAAGCAGCACGGTTTCTTCGCCCTGATCATTCCCAAGGAATACGGCGGCAAGGGTTTCTCCGCCTACGCCCACTCACAAGTCGCAATGAAACTGGCGACCCGCAGCGGCGACCTGGCCTCCACAGTGATGGTGCCCAACTCCCTCGGCCCCGCCGAATTGCTGCTGCATTACGGCACCGATGCACAGCGCCAGCACTATCTGCCGCGCCTGGCCTGCGGCGACGAGATCCCCTGCTTCGCCCTCACTGGCCCGCTGGCCGGCTCCGATGCCGGCGCCATGCCGGATGTCGGTATCGTCTGCACAGACCAATGGCAGGGCCAGCAAGTCATAGGCCTGCGCCTGACCTGGGAAAAACGCTACATCACCCTCGGCCCGGTGGCGACCCTGCTCGGCCTGGCATTCAAGGCTTACGATCCCGAGCACTTGCTGGGTGAGGAAGAGGACCTGGGCATCAGCCTGGCGCTGGTACCCACCGACACGCCTGGCGTGGAAATCGGCCGCCGCCATCTGCCGCTCGGCGCGGCCTTTATGAACGGACCAAACTCGGGCAAAGACGTGTTTATCCCGCTGGAGTTTCTAATCGGCGGCCAGGCCATGCTCGGCAAAGGCTGGATGATGCTGATGAATTGCCTGTCGGTGGGCCGCTCCATCTCGCTGCCGGCGGTCGGCACCGGCGCGGCCAAATACACCAGCCTGGTGACTGGCCAATATGCGCAGATTCGTGAGCAGTTCAATGTGCCGCTGGCCGCCTTCGAAGGGATTCAAGAAGCCTTGGCGCGCATCGGCGGCAACACCTGGCTGATGGACAGTGCGCGCATCCTTACCGCCAACGCGGTGGACCTGGGCGAAAAGCCCTCGGTGCTGTCGGCCATCCTCAAATACCACCTGACCGAGCGCGGCCGCGAGTGCATCAGCCACGCCATGGACGTGCATGGCGGCAAAGGCATCATCATGGGACCGAACAATTACCTGGCGCGCTCCTGGCAGGCTGCGCCGATTTTCATCACAGTTGAAGGCGCCAATATTCTTTCACGCAACCTGATGATCTTTGGCCAGGGCGCCATCCGCTGCCACCCCTACGTGCTCAAGGAAATGGCTCTGGCCGGACGCGAGGATCAGGCTCAAGCATTGCTTGAATTCGACCAACTGCTGCTGCAACACATAGGTTTTGCCGTCAGTAACAGCGCCAGCAGCCTAATCCTCAGCCTGACCCTCGGTGGTTTCGCCGAGGTGCCTGGCGACAATCTCAGTCGCCCGTACTTTCGCGCTCTGAACCGTCTCGCCGCCGCGTTTGCCCTGCTCGCCGACTGCAGCATGATGCTGCTCGGCGGCGAACTAAAACGCCGCGAACGCCTCTCGGCGCGCCTCGGCGATGTACTCAGCCACCTGTATCTGGCCAGCGCCGCACTCAAGCGCTATCACGACCTCGACTCGCCCGCCTACTTGCGCCCCTGCGTGAGCTGGGCCCTGGAAGAGAGCCTGGGGCACGCCGAACGAGCGCTGGCCGAGCTGCTCAACAACTTCCCCAGCCGCATACTGGGCGGTTTGTTGCGGGTACTGGTGTTCCCCTTTGGGCGCCGCCACCAGGGGCCCTCGGATGCACTGGACGCCGAAATCGCCGCAATCCTCGGCCGCCCCAGTGGCGATCCCGCATTAGAGGCACTGCTGGCCGGCTGTTATCGTCCCCAGGCAGAAAGTGACGCAGTCGGCGCCTTGCAGCATGCCGTCAACCTGATCGGCGCCAGCCAACCATTGCAGAAAAAACTACACCTGGCACTCAAAGCCGGGCAAGTAAATCCGGCCGCCGGTGAGAACGCCATTGACGCCGCACTTGCCGCAGGCGCGCTGAGCGCCGAAGAAGCGCAAACATTGCACCTAGCCGAAGCGGCGCGGCGACGGATAATAGATGTCGACGACTTCAGCCAAGACGAACTCAAACTCAGCCACGGCAAAGTGCGCTAGGAGCCTGTCGGGCGCGGCATCCATAGCGAGAAAGTCCGACAGGCTCTTGGGGGACAGCGGGCGCCTGCCGCTTTATACTGGCGCGCCCGTTTTGCCCTTGAGGATCTGCAGCATGGCTAATTCACCTATCGACCATCACCTCGCCCTGCTCGTCCACCTGCGCAGTATTTTGGTGGCGGTTGGCGAAGCCGAACAAGTGCCGGAAGAAAACCATGCACTGTTTATGGAGCGCTTCGACGAGCTGCTGGAACAATTGCCAGAGTCGCCCGAAGAAAGCCTGTACCTGGGCCAAGACATCATCTGCCAGATTATTCATCGCTACCCGCAGATTACTCATCTGATACCCCGCGACCTGCTGTGGTTCTTTGGCGGTGACTGCCTGCACTACATGCCGGACGAGGAGATTCAACTGTTCCAGACCCTCGACGAGCGCCGCCATGAGGCCGAACAAAACGACGAGCCATTTGACTGGAACCAGGAAAAGCAGCTTTTGGCACTACCGCCGGAAAGCACCAAGCAGTAAATACCAAGCGCTTAATACGCAAAAAGCCCGCAGGCACAACCTGCGGGCTTTTTTTAGCGTTAAAAAACGCACAAACAAAAACGCCGCTCAGTGAGCGGCGTTTTTGTAAATCTGGAGCGGGAAACGAGACTCGAACTCGCGACCCCGACCTTGGCAAGGTCGTGCTCTACCAACTGAGCTATTCCCGCATATATGGCGTCCCCTAGGGGACTCGAACCCCTGTTACCGCCGTGAAAGGGCGGTGTCCTAGGCCACTAGACGAAGGGGACACTGCTCGGAAGTTGCATAGCCTTTTTCATCAGCTATTTCCGTCTTCTGGCGCTAAGCTTTTGGCTTACTGCGTGAAGAGGCGCGCAGTTTATGGATACTGCGAACAGTCGTCAACCCTCAGGCGAAAGTTTTTTTAAATCAAGCGCTTCCAGGCATAAGCAGGCTTGGCACTATGAGCAATACAACGAAGGCACTACACTCCAGAAAACCCATTTGCATGAGGCTTAAACGGTGTCGCCAATTGTCATTACCTTACTGATCGTAACCGGCCTCGTCATTCTGGTTGCTATCGGCTACATCAATCACATGGTTGAAAACAGCAAACTGGAAAAAGCCCGTCTGCGCGCCGACCTCAATGATCGCGTGCGGCGCAGCCGTGACGTTTCCGACAACTTGCCGGGCCAGCTGATGACGCCAGCCTTGAAGCTGCTGCTCAGCCGTTTCGAATTATTGTTTAGCGACCGCCTGCTGCCCCTGGACAAAGCCAACAGCGCACTGCGAACCCGAATTGCCGAGCTGCGCGAACTGGTCAATAAGAACGAACTGATCCCAATCAACAACCCCCCGCAGCCGATTCAAACTGAAGCCAAGGCTAAAGAGGTGCGCTTTATTCTGGAAAACCTGAATAGCCAGATCTCCCGCGCCACCCAAGACGGCCTCATGCAAGTCAATGAAGCCAAGCATTGGAACAAAGAAATTCAGCACATGCTGACCCTGCTGCACATCGACTTCTTTAACAGCCTCGGCCAGCAAGCCCTGCAAAAAGAACAGCCCGGCCAAGCGCGCCTGGCCTTTGAGCGCGGCGTGCAATACCTGCGCAAGCAACCTGAACCGGGCAAATACCAGGCCCAACTGGCCCAGATGGAAAACCAGCTAAACCGCGCCAACGCCCTAGTACTGGAAGACACCAAGCCAGTTGCCGATGAAGTCAATCAGCTGACCGAGGGACTAAAGTCCCTGGACGACGATGACAGCTGGAAGAAAAAAAGCTTCTAACCCCAGCCAGCCCTTTCAACTGCCCTCAAGGATTCCTGCATGAGCCTGACTGTTTACGGAGCGCCACTTTCACCCTTTGTTCGCAAGCTGCGGGTTTTTCTTGCCGAAAAAGGTTTGGAGTATCAGTTGGAGGTCATCACCCCCTTCGGTCAACCGGAGTGGTACCGCGAACTCAGTCCACTGGGGCGCATTCCGGCACTCAAAGACGGCGATTTTGCCATCGCCGACTCCAGCGTGATCTGTCAGTACCTGGAAGAAAAACACCCAGAGCTGCCGGCCTTATATGGCCAAACTCCAGCGCAACGGGCGCAAATTCGCTGGCTAGAGAAATACGCCGATTACGAACTCGCCCCCCTCACGACCTTTGCCGTGTTTCGCAATCGCGTACTGAAACCGACCATGGGCCAGCCGTGCGATGAAACTGCCGTGCAAAGCGCGCTGCACGACAAACTGCCGGCGCATTTTGATTATCTTGAAAAAACCTTGGGCGCTGCCGATTACTTTGTCGACAACCGCCTGAGCATGGCCGACCTCGCCTTTAGCTGTCAGCTGATCAACCTTGAGCACGGCGGCGAACAGCTCGACCAACAGCGCTGGCCGGCACTGGCGGCACTCCTGCAGCGAGTCAAGGGGCGCACCAGCATCGCCGAGGTACTACCGGGCGAGCTGCGCACGCTGGCCAAACTGAGCGGCAAGGCCTGACGAGCAAATACGCATCTAAGCCCAGCTTAGATGCGTAGACGCCTTAGCGCCAAGTCAGCAACTAACGCATCGCAAAACCGACCGCAGTATCTACGGTGTCGGCTGATCACTGACTGAATGGACTATGCTCACAACGCACAGTCAAAAGGCCATCACGCTCCCCCATGAATATTTCGCTCACCCGCCGACTGTCGTACAAGCAGGCCAGCCTCACCGTGCTGGTGGCATTTATTCTTGGCACATTGCTTAGCCTGCTACAGGTCGGTATCGACTACCGTACTGAAGACGCCTCAATCAACAACGAGATTCACGCGCTACTTGAGGTCAGTCGCAACCCCGCCACGCGCATCGCCTACAACATTGACGCGGAACTGGCCCACGAATTGGTGCTGGGCCTGCTCAACTCGCCGGGCATCATGCAGGCGGAAATCCTCGATAACAGCGGCTCCAGCCTGGCCAGCGTGAGTCGCGTGCGCCAGGAAAGCAGCTTTCGTTTTCTCAGCGATTTCTTGTTTGGCAGTGAGCGTTCGTTCAGCCTGCCGCTGTACGTCAATCGAGGTTCGCGCGAGGTACTCGGCCAACTCGACCTGGAGGTCGACACCTATGCCTTTGGCAGCCGGTTTCTCAGTCGCGTGCTGGTCACCTTTGGTACGGGCGTTGTGCGCAGCCTGCTGCTGTCGTTGATCTTACTGGTGTTGTTTTACTTCATGCTGACCAAGCCGCTGGTGAGCGTGGTGCGTGCGATTAGCGAACATGACCCCGGCGCGCCGGTCCGACAAAAACTGAGCTGCCCCAGCGGCCATGAACAAGACGAAATTGGTGTACTGGTTGAGGTTACCAACGCGCAACTGAGCAATGTCACCAATGAAATTGACCGCCGCCGCGAGGCGGAAGAACGCCTCACCCAATACCTGGGCGAGCTGGAAAACATCATCGAAACCCGCACCACCGAACTCAAAGCCAGCAATGCCAGGCTGTCAGCCTCCAACCAAGAGCTCGAAGCCTCACGCAGCAGCGCCATGCAGATGGCCCAGGCCCGCGCAGTTTTTCTGGCCAACATGAGCCACGAAATTCGCACACCGTTAAACGGCTTGCTGGGCATGCTTGATCTGGCCCTCGACGCCCCCATGGCCAATGAGCAACGTCAACAACTGACCATCGCCAGTGAATCCGGCACTATTTTGCTGGAGTTACTGAACGACATCCTCGACCTGTCTAAAGTCGAAGCCGGCCAGTTACAGCTGGAAAAAATCCCCTTCGACCTGGCCGGCCTGGCTGAGGAGACGGTCAGCCTGCTGTCACAAAATGCCGCCGACAACGTTGAATTGACCTGCCTGATCGATCCGCAATTGGCCGACAGCTTTATTGGCGACCCGACCCGGGTTCGACAAATCATCTCTAATTTGCTGTCCAACGCCCTTAAGTTCACCCATAGCGGTCGTGTCGATTTACGCATCAATAAGAGCCCACTGGGCGTACAGATAATAGTGCGCGACACCGGCATCGGTATTGCCCAGGCCGCCCAAGCCAAAATTTTCCAACCCTTTATTCAGGCCGGGGCCGGCATTACCCGCCAGTACGGCGGCAGCGGCCTTGGCTTGGCGCTGACGCGCACGCTGTGCGAAACCATGCAGGGCCGCCTGAGCCTGGTTTCCCATGAGGGAGTTGGCAGCCAGTTTTGTGT
>MHZN01000114.1 GCA_001830395.1 Pseudomonadales bacterium RIFCSPLOWO2_12_59_9
CCGGAGATGAATGGCCTGCTGCGCGACATGGAGCACACCGAACGCAGCGGCCAATGCAACCACGGCCGGCCGACCTGGACCCAGCTGGGAATGGATGATTTGGACAAATTGTTCCTGCGCGGACGCTAAGGGACATCTATGTCGAAGCACTTACCTCCGGCCATCTTCCTGATGGGCCCAACCGCCGCCGGCAAGACCGATCTGGCCTTGGAGCTGGCGCGCAAGCTGCCGTGCGAGCTGATCAGTGTCGACTCGGCGCTGGTCTATCGTGGCATGGATATCGGCACCGCCAAGCCGTCCAAGCAATTGCTGGCGGAGTTTCCCCATCAGCTCATTGATATTCGCGACCCGGCCGAAAACTACTCGGCGGCCGAATTTCGCGCCGATGCTTTGCAGGCCATGAGCGCCGCCACTGCCCGTGGGCGGGTTCCGCTGTTGGTCGGTGGCACCATGCTTTATTACAAGGCGTTGCTGGAGGGCTTGGCCGAGATGCCGGCGGCCGACGCTGAGGTGCGCGCCGAGCTGGAAGCCCAGGCCGCCCGTGATGGCTGGGAGGCCTTGCACCGAGAGCTGGCCGAGGTTGATCCCGGGTCGGCGGCGCGTATCCATCCTAATGACCCGCAACGGCTGACCCGGGCGCTGGAAGTCTATCGGGTCAGTGGTCTGAGCATGAGCGCCCATCGGCAGCGCCAGCAGGCGCAAAGCCTTGAATTGGCGGCAGCGGGAATGGGGCCACTGCCTTATAACGTGGCGCAGCTGGCCATAGCGCCAGCGGATCGGCAGGTGTTACATGCCCGCATTGCTCAGCGTTTCGAGCAAATGCTGGCGCAGGGATTTATCGAAGAAGTTGAACTGTTACACGGGCGTGGTGACTTACAGGCGTCTATGTCGTCTATAAGGGCTGTTGGCTATCGACAGGTTTGGGATTATTTGGACGGCCGTTTAAGCCGTAGTGATATGCAGGAGCGCGGGGTGATTGCCACTCGGCAATTGGCCAAGCGGCAGTTTACTTGGCTGCGCAGTTGGGCAGATTTGCATTGGTTGGACAGTCTGGCCTGTGACAATCTGCCGCACGCCTTGAAATACCTGCAGTCGAACGCCATATTTGACTGAGACTTTATAGCGTTGCCGTCTATCCTAATGGGTGACGGCAGCTAGCCGTTTTTTGTTTGCAATAATTATTGGATCTTTGATCCTCACAGGAGTGCGGCACATGTCAAAAGGGCATTCGCTACAAGACCCTTATCTCAACACCTTGCGTAAAGAACGCGTCCCGGTGTCGATTTACTTGGTTAACGGGATCAAGTTGCAGGGGCAGATTGAGTCATTCGACCAGTTTGTAATTTTGCTGAAGAACACCGTCAGCCAGATGGTTTACAAACATGCCATCTCCACTGTGGTGCCGAGCCGTCCAGTGCGCTTGCCTAGCACTGAGACTGATGTTGAAGAGTCGGGTGATGCTGAACTCGGCAACGCCTGATAGGAGTCTGTTTTGTTCTTCGAGCGTCATGAAGGTGGTGAGCGGGCCATTCTGGTTCATTTGGATGGCCAAGATCCCGAGGCGCGTGAAGATCCTCAGGAATTTCAGGAGTTAGCCCTTTCGGCAGGTGCCGAGACGGCCGGCTTCGTCGTGGTGCCGCGTCAGCGGCCGACGGCCAAATACCTAATAGGTAGCGGCAAGGTCGCCGAACTGCGTGAGTTGGTGCAGTCCGAGCAGGCCGATCTGGTGATTTTCAATCACGTCCTCACCCCCAGCCAAGAGCGCAATCTGGAGCGTGCTTTTGAATGTCGGGTGCTTGATCGTACCGGTCTGATTCTCGATATTTTCGCCCAGCGCGCGCGCACCCACGAAGGCAAGTTGCAGGTCGAACTCGCCCAGCTCGGGCACATGAGCACGCGGCTGGTGCGCGGCTGGACTCACCTTGAGCGGCAGAAGGGCGGCATTGGTCTGCGCGGGCCGGGTGAGACTCAGCTGGAAACCGACCGTCGTCTGCTGCGGGTGCGCATCAGTCAGATCCAGCAAAAACTCGAAAAAGTCCGCAGTCAGCGCGAGCAGGCTCGTCGCGGGCGTAAGCGCGCAGATATTCCGGCGGTGTCCCTGGTCGGCTATACCAATGCCGGCAAGTCGACGCTGTTCAATGCGCTGACTGACTCGGATGTATTTGCTGCCGATCAGCTGTTTGCCACCCTCGACCCCACGTTGCGCCGGCTTGAATTGGCCGATTTGGGGCCGGTAGTGCTGGCCGATACCGTCGGCTTTATTCGGCACTTGCCCCATAAACTGGTGGAGGCCTTTCGCGCCACGCTCGAGGAATCGAGTAATTCGGACTTGTTGCTGCACGTGATCGACGCCCATGAGCCTGAGCGCTTGGCGCAGATTGAGCAGGTGCTGGTGGTGCTCGGTGAAATTGGTGCGCAAAACCTGCCGATACTCGAGGTCTACAACAAGGTCGACTTGCTCGAAGGGGTTGAGCCGCAAATTCAGCGTGACGCCGAAGGTCGGCCGCAACGGGTTTGGTTGTCGGCCCGCGATGGCCGTGGGCTGGACCTGTTGCGCCAAGCCCTGGCGGAGTTGCTCGGTCACGATATGTTTGTCGCGACCCTGTGCTTGCCGCAATCCTTGGCGCGGCTGCGTGCGCAGCTGTTTGCCTTGGGTGTGGTGCAGAGCGAAACCCATGACGAGCACGGCAGCAGTTTGCTGGTGGTCAGTGTGCCTCGCGGCGAGTTAAATCGGCTGGTCAGCCGCGAAGGCTGGCAGCCGGACGAGTTTATTTTGCAACACACTTTGCAATAAAGCCTGTGTTTGCGGCTTTGCCGCAGGCAGCAGGCATTCTGTAGCATTGGCAGACGTACCGCGGGTGCGTCTTGGCTTTATTAGTATGGAGAACGCTATGGCTTGGAATGAGCCGGGTGGCAACTCGAATAATCAGGATCCTTGGGGTGGGCGCAAAGGCGGCGACCGCAAGGGGCCACCGGATCTCGACGAAGCTTTCCGCAAGTTACAAGAAAGTCTTGGCGGACTTTTTGGTGGCGGCAACAAGCGCGGCGCTGATAGCGGCGGTAACGGTGGCGGCATGCTGTTACTGGGCGTGGGGCTGCTGGTGGGAGTCGTGCTGTGGCTGGTGAGTGCGGTGTATACAGTGGATGCTCAGGAGCAGGCGGTTATTTTGCGTTTAGGCAAATACCAAACCACCGAAGGCAACGGCTTGCATATTTACTTCCCGCCGTTTGAGAAGAAGTATCAAGAAAACGTCACCCGTGAGCGCTCTTACAGTAAGCAGGGGCAGATGCTCACCGAAGACGAGAACATCGTTGAAGTGCCGCTGACCGTGCAGTACAAGATCAGCAATTTAGAAGATTTTGTGTTGAAGGTCGACAATCCGGAAATCAGTTTGCAGCAAGCCACCGAAAGCGCTTTGCGTCATGTGGTCGGCTCTACGGCGATGGATCAGGTGCTGACCGAAGGCCGTGTGCTGATGGCCAGCGAGATCAAGGAGCGCCTGCAGCGCTATCTGGATAACTACCAGACCGGCATTACCGTGACTCAGGTGAACGTGCAAAGTGCGGCCGCGCCGCGCGAAGTGCAGGAAGCCTTTGATGACGTGATCCGCGCGCGTGAAGATGAGCAGCGCGAGAAGAATCAGGCCGAAACCTATGCCAATGGCGTGGTTCCCGAGGCGCGCGGCCAGGCGCAGCGGATTTTGGAAGATGCCAACGGCTATCGTGAAGAGGTGGTGTCGCGCGCCAAAGGTGAAGCGGATCGCTTTACTAAATTGGTGACCGAGTACCGCAAGGCGCCAGAGATTACCCGTCAGCGTCTGTACTTAGACACCCTGCAGGAAGTCTTCAGCAATACCAGCAAGGTCTTGGTGACTGGCGATAAGGGGCAGAACAACCTGCTTTATCTGCCGCTGGATAAAATGATCGAAGGCCGCGGGGCTAATGTTTCGCAGGCTTTGCCGGCAGCTAATGCTGGCAGTGATAGCGGCGCACGCCTGCCGGTCGAAGCTACGGCGCGTGATTTGCGTTCGCGGGAGGCTCGCTGATGAGCAATAAATCGCTGATATCCCTGATATTCGGGGCCGTCTTGGCTGTCGTGGCCTGGAATAGCTTTTACGTCGTGTCGGTGACCGAGAAGGCCGTGCTGCTGCAGTTTGGTCGTATCGTTCAGGCGGATGTGCAGCCGGGCTTGCACCTCAAGATCCCGTTTATCAATCGGGTAAGCAAGTTTGATGCGCGTCTGCAGACCTTGGATGCGCCAACCCAGCGGTTTCTGACCCTGGAGAAAAAAGCGGTAATGGTCGATGCTTTCGCCAAATGGCGAATTGCCGATGCTGAGCGCTTCTATACCTCCATTTCCGGGCTTAAGCAGATTGCCGATGATCGTTTGTCGCAACGGCTGGAGTCGGGACTGCGGGATGAGTTTGGCAAGCGCACCCTGCATGAAGTGGTGTCGGGTGAGCGCGATGCCTTGATGGCGGATATCACCGCGTCGCTGAACAAGCTGGCGATGAAGGAGTTGGGTATTGAGGTGGTTGATGTGCGCGTCAAGACCATCGACCTGCCCAAAGAGGTCAATCGCAGTGTGTTTGAACGCATGAGCACTGAGCGTGAGCGTGAGGCGCGTGAGCATCGGGCCAAGGGCAAGGAATTGGCGGAAGGCATTCGTGCCGACGCCGATCGCCAGCGCCGGGTGTTGTTGGCTGAAGCGTATCGTGGCTCGGAAGAGGCGCGCGGTGATGGCGATGCCTTGGCGGCGGCTATTTATGCCAAGGCCTACGGCATGGATCAGGAGTTCTACGCGTTCTACCGCAGCTTGCGGGCGTACCGTGAAAGCTTTGCCAGCAAGAGCGATGTGTTGGTGCTCGACCCGAGTAGCGAGTTCTTCCGTTACCTGCAAAAGTCCAAGCCATAAGCTCGACTCCGGTGGGCGCACGTCGTCCGCCGGGGTGACCGCCGAATAAAACGTGTTATCATGAATCAGCCGGGATATTCCCGGCTTTTTTGCGTCTGCGGCATGCATGGGGCGAGGTTTTGCGGCTTTATTTGTGCTGCTTTACAGCGCTTGCTCACGCTCTTTGGCGTGACGTTTGCCCAGGCAAGACCGGCATATTACCGGGAACCACCACCTTTACTGCTTGACTGTTGGCTTGTCGCCCAGCTCAAGAGGGAATGGCGAAATGGCTACGCTAGACCGCTGGCTGCTGCCAGATGGCATCGAGGAAATACTGCCGCAAGAGGCTGCGCTGATCGAAGCGGCGCGCCGCCAGATGTTGGATTTGTTCCAGCGTTGGGGCTATGAGCTCGTTGTTACTCCACACATTGAATACCTTGAGTCGTTGCTCACTGGGGCGGGCCAAGATTTAGATCTGCGCACCTTTAAAGTCATCGACCCTAATTCCGGTCGGCTGATGGGTTTTCGTGCCGACATCACGCCGCAGGTTGCGCGCATTGACGCCCACAGCTTGCACCGTGAGGGCCCGAGTCGGCTGTGCTACGCCGGCAGCGTGCTGCATGCGCAGCCGCGCGCGCTAACCACTTCGCGCAGCCCGATCCAGTTGGGCGCCGAGCTGTACGGCGATGCCAGTCCGGCCAGTGATGTTGAGGTAATCAGCCTGATGCTCGATACCTTGGCGCTGGCCGATGTGCCGGATGTGCACATGGACCTTGGTCATGTTGGCATCTATCGTGGCTTGGCGCGTGCCGCCGGGTTGTCGGGTGAGCTTGAGCAGCAGTTGTTTGATGCGCTGCAGCGCAAGGCGATTGATGAGATTGATGTATTAACGGCGGATCTGCCGGCTGGTCCGCGCAAAATGCTGCAGGCGCTGGCGGAGTTGTGTGGCGATCGCGATGTATTGGATTTGGCTCAGGCCTGCTTGGTCGAAGCGCC
>MHZN01000115.1:0-4666 GCA_001830395.1 Pseudomonadales bacterium RIFCSPLOWO2_12_59_9
GACCTCAGCAAGGAGGCGGTGATCGAGCAATTGCACGGCGCCTTTGCCGAGCTAATTGGCTGCGCGGTACCGGCACCGGCGTTCAGCCTGGCCCATCGCTGGCTCTATGCCCGCCCGGCCACGGCCCATCAATGGGGTGCGCTGGCCGATACCGACTTAGGCCTGTATGCCTGTGGCGACTGGTGTTTGTCTGGCCGGGTCGAGGGTGCCTGGCTAAGCGGCCAAGAAGCCGCCCGCCGACTGATGGAGCGCTTGTAAGAGCGGCTGGCAATAACGCGCCAGCCAAGCTCAGCGGCGCTTGCCGCCCAACAGTGAACCGAGCAAACCACGCACCAACTCACGGCCGATTTGATTGGCCGCCTGGCGTACTGCACTCTTCATCGCCTGCCCGGCCAGGCCGCCGAGCAAGTCGCCGGCCATCTCGGCAAAGCCCCCGCCCGCAGTGCTGGTTTTATCGGCACTGGTTGGCGCGGCTGTGGTTACAGCATCGGCGGTACGAGCCAACAACAACTCATAGGCAGACTCACGATCAATCGCCTTGTCGTAACGCCCACGCTGCGGTGACTGCGCCAGCAACTGCGCCCGCTCGGCGGCCGTTAACGGGCCGATGCGCGATTGCGGTGGCGCAATCGCCACCTGCTGCACCATCGCCGGCGTGCCTTTCTCCTCCAGAGTGCTGACCAAGGCTTCGCCAATCCCCAGCTCAGTCAATACCGTCAAACTGTCGAACGCCGGATTGGGTCGAAAACCATCCGCCACCGCCCGCAGGGATTTCTGCTCTTTGCTGGTAAATGCGCGCAAGCCATGCTGAATACGCAAGCCCAACTGCGCCAACACCTCATCGGGCAAATCCGCGGGCGATTGGGTGACGAAATACACCCCGACACCTTTGGAGCGAATCAAGCGCACCACTTGCTGTAAACGCTCCTGTAACACCTTGGGGGTGTCGGCAAAGAGCAAATGCGCCTCGTCAAAAAACAACGCCAACAGGGGTTTATCGGCATCGCCGCGCTCGGGCAATTGTTCAAACAGCTCGGCCAACAACCACAACAAGAAGGTCGCGTAGACCTTCGGTGCCTCGTGTACCAGGCGGCTGGCATCGAGCAAGTGAATGCGCCCACGACCATCCGCCTCGGTGCGCAAAATATCTTCCAATTGCAGCGCCGGCTCACCAAACAAGGCCTCGACACCCTGCTGTTCAAGGGTCGCCAAACGGCGCAGCAAGGCTTGCGCAGAGGCATTGGTAAACAGCGCGCGGTCTTCGCCCAAGAGTTCTGGATGGGCAGCCAAATGATTGAGCAAGGCTTTCAAATCTTTCAAGTCGAGCAGCAGCAAGGCTTCACGATCGGCCACTTTAAACGCGGCGTAGAGCGCCGCTTGCTGGCTGTCGCTGAGTTCGAGCAAATTGCCCAACAACAGCGGCCCCAGCTCGCTCAAGGTGGTGCGCAGCGGATGCCCGCTTTGGCCATTGATATCCCACAGCGTCACGGGATACTCCTGCGGCTGATGCGCCAGCCACGGCATGCTGGCGATCCGCTCGGCCACTTTGCCCTGGGGGTTACCGCTGGCGCCCAGCCCGCACAAGTCGCCTTTGACATCGGCGGCGAACACCGCCACACCGGCATCACTAAAGGCCTCGGCGAGGCGTTGCAAGGTCACGGTTTTACCGGTGCCGGTGGCGCCGGCAATCAAGCCATGCCGATTGGTCATACGCAAAGCTTGGGCAACCGGCTGCCCAGCAGGGTCGGCACCAAAAATAAACGGGGTGGTTACAGGCATTTGGCCATTCCTCTGATTCAAGCTTTACTCAATTGTGCCGAGAACCACAGCATACCCATGCGGCTCGCGCAAAGCTGCAGCCCACACAATAAGGAACACCCCAGCCATGGCCATTAACCTGCAGTTCCGGCAAAAAATTCTACTGGCCGCGTCGTTAGTGGTGGTCGTCGCCTTTTCGTTGTTTGCCCTGTACAACGATTACTTGCAGCGCACCGCCATCAGCGATGACCTTGAGAGTTATTTAGGCGAGATGGGCGAGGCCACCGCCAACAATATTCAGAACTGGTTATCCGGGCGAATTCTGCTGGTCGAGAGCGTCTCGCAATCGGTCTCAAGTAACCCGGAGCCGGCCGCGGTGGCCAACCTGCTGGAACAACAAACCCTGGCAAAAACCTTTGTCTTTACCTACTTGGGCAGCAGCGATGGCAGCTTCATCATGCGCCCCAATGACGAAATGCCCGCCGACTATGACCCGCGCGCTCGCCCTTGGTACAAGGATGCCCGCAACGCCGGCGGCACCACCCTTACCGAACCCTATATTGATGCCGCCACCAAGGAGCTGATTATCACCATAGCCACCCCAGCCAAAGAAGCCGGCGTGGTGGGTGGCGACCTGAGCCTGAAAACTTTGGTGCAAATCATCAACTCGCTGAACTTCAACGGCATCGGCTATGCCTTTTTGGTCAGCGATGACGGCAAAATCCTGGTGCACCCGGACAACAGCCTGGTGATGAAAAACCTCAGTGAGTTATACCCCACCAATACCCCCGTACTGAGCAACAAACTCAGTGAAGTGGAGCAAAACGGCGAAACCCGGCTGATCACCTTTAGCCCGGTCAAAGGCCTGCCATCAGTGACCTGGCATGTGGGCCTGAGCATCGACAAAAGCAAAGCCTATGCAATGCTCAGCACCTTTCGCACCTCGGCCATTATCGCCACGATAACCGCAGTAGGCAGCATCATCTTCCTGCTGAGCTTACTGATTCAGGTGCTAATGCGCCCACTGCACACCATGGGCAAAGCCATGCAGGACATCGCCAGGGGTGAAGGCGATTTAACCCGGCGTCTGGAAATTCAATCCCAGGACGAGTTCGGCCAGCTGGCCGGTGCCTTTAACCAGTTCGTCGAGCGGATTCATACCTCGATCCGTGAGGTTTCATCGACCACCGCCCAGCTCAATCAGGTGGCCAAATTGGTGCTTAACGCCTCGACCTCGTCGATGGCCAACTCCGACGAGCAGGCCAACCGCACCCACAGCGTCGCCGCCGCCATCAACGAACTGGGCGCCGCCGCCCAGGAGATCGCCCGCAATGCCGCCCAGGCCTCCAACCAAGCCTCCGATGCCCGTCACTTGGCCGAAGATGGTCGCGAGGTGGTCGGCAAAACCATCCGCGCCATGAGTGAGCTGTCGAGCAAGATCAGCGCGTCCTGCAGCAATATCGAAACCCTCAACAGCAAAACCGTGAACATCGGCCAGATTCTTGAGGTGATTAAAAGCATCTCCCAACAAACCAACTTGCTGGCCCTCAACGCCGCCATCGAAGCGGCGCGTGCCGGTGAGGCCGGTCGCGGTTTTGCCGTGGTGGCCGATGAAGTGCGCAACCTCGCCCATCGCACTCAGGAGTCGGCCCAGGAAATTCAGCAGATGATCGAAGAGCTGCAAGTCGGCTCGCGCGACTCGATGATCACCATGACCGAGAGCCAGCGCTACAGTGAAGAAAGTGTCGAAATCGCCAACCAGGCCGGCGAACGGCTTGGCAGCGTGACCCAGCGCATTGGCGAGATCGATGGCATGAACCAATCGGTCGCCACCGCCACCGAGGAGCAGACCTCAGTGGTCGAGTCGCTGAACGTCGACATCCACGAAATCAATCAGCTCAATCAGCATGGCGTCGAAAACCTGCAGGAAACCCTGCGCGCCTGTGATGACCTACAACAGCAAGCCGTGCGCTTGCAGCAACTGGTCAATAGCTTTCGCATCTAGCCCAACGAACCAAGACGCGTTGACAGCCTCAGGGCGTCTTGGCACCGGTCAATACAGCGTTTAGCACTTCAAGCTCTGCCGCGAGCGCAGGCGACTCCTGCAATTGACGCCAGAGCTCGGCGGCGCCAGCAAACTCGGCGCCATGCTTGCTGGTTAGCTCAGCGGGGTCATAACGACTGACGCAACCTTCCCCAAGCGTTGCCGGCGGCTGCGAAGTGGCGCGGGCGAGCGGATCTTGCATGGCCACCTCGGCGTGCGGATGCAGCTAAAAGCTGCCTATATTCAGTTCGAGGCCAAACAGTCGGCAGCCGTCACGCAACCGGTGTCAGTCGAACAAGACTGTTTTGTTGTCGTGCACCAGCACTCGGTCTTCCAAATGCAAGCGCAAGCCCCGCGCAAGCACTCTTTTCTCGACATCTTTACCCAAGCGCACCATGTCTTCGATGCTGTCGCGGTGGGTCACGCGCGCCACGTCCTGCTCAATGATCGGGCCGGCATCCAGCTCTTCGGTCACGTAGTGACAGGTTGCCCCAATTAACTTCACCCCGCGCAACGAGGCCTGGTGATAAGGCTTGGCGCCAACAAAGGACGGCAAAAAACTGTGGTGAATGTTAATCACCCGTTTCGCAAAAGCCTGACAGAGTTGTGGCGGCAGAATTTGCATGTAGCGCGCCAGCACTATGGCGTCGGCCTGACTGGCTTCGACCAGGCGGGAAACCTCGGCAAAGGCCAGTTGCTTGTTCTGCGGATCAACCGGCACATGCTCAAAAGCAATGCCGTGCCACTCAACCATGCTGCGCAAATCATCATGATTGGAGATGACGCAGGGAATCTCGCAATCCAGTTCATTGCTATGCCAACGATGCAGTAAATCTGCCAGACAATGCGACTCGCGACTGGCCA
>MHZN01000115.1:4682-12543 GCA_001830395.1 Pseudomonadales bacterium RIFCSPLOWO2_12_59_9
TCTGATTGTCTGAATGGTGACTCGCCTCGGTGATCCAGCCGTTATAGGTGGCCAAAAAATTACTCACCTTAGCCACGATACCAACGCGGTCCGGGCAGGCTATAACCAGCCGAAAAGTGCGCATACAGAAAACTCCAGAAACCCGGCAAAGACCGCCATTCTAGCCAGTGACGACAAAAACTTCAGTATTACTAAGCGGCAATTACTTATCAGCCCGGCGCATAGCGCCTGAGGCGCGCACCCGTGCTTAACAGTCGAGCGCAACAAACTGTAACAACAGTGGCTAACAGCACACGCACAATCGGCGGCTGGCTTAAATCAGCCCGGTTATGCGACAAAGACTTACAAAAGTTATGTCTGTTGGATATTTAATAAGCACTTATTTTATATAAATTCATTTGACTTGTTTACAGGCAGTAACTGCCTGACTACTATTACCAACACTACTCCCCTGATCCATCGAACACTCATAGGAAAGCCAATGTCCTTAGTCAATGAATACCGCTCAACCGAAGCTGCGATCAAAGAGCTGCAAGCACACCTGAAAAGCCTGTCGGAAAACGACAAGCTCAAGCAAGAACTTGAGTTCGAAACCAAGCTGCGCGCGCTGATGGCTGAATATCAAAAAGCCCTGCCGAGCATCATCGCCATTCTTGATCCGCAAGCTAAAGCCGGCAAAGTTGCCCGCGTAAGCAAAACTACCGGCACCAAACGTGCTCGTAAAATGAAGCAATACAAGAATCCAAACACCGGCGACGTGATTGAAACCAAAGGTGGCAATCACAAAGTCCTGAAAGAATGGAAAGCCAAGTGGGGCTCCGACGTAGTTGAAAGCTGGGTCACCCTGCTCGACTAAGCTGCCCCGCTATATAAAAAACGCCAGCATGCTGGCGTTTTTTATTGCCTGGTCAAAAGACCAACTACAGCGACAAGCGCCTGGCCAACTGCTGCGCATAAGCCTGCCATTGCGCCAGCAATGCCTGCTGGGCGCCCGTCGCGCCAGAGAGAGCCTGCGTCAGAGCCTGCTCAAAAGCATCCAAGGTATTAGGCGCACCAAACTGCGGATCAGTTAATCGCTGCCTGCAGAACAACTGCCAGCGTTCAGCTTCGTCCAGCGTTAAGGTGTGCGGAAAGTTACGGGCGCGGTAACGAAACAGTAATTCCGGCAAGCGCGCGTCATCAAATGGCCATACTGGCCGGGCTAACTCTTCGGGTTCGGCGCGGCGCACTTGCTCACAGAGTCGACGATCGCGATCACCGAGAAACCCGTCATATAACTGCTGCTCGGGATCTTCACTGGGCGCAAAACCTTCTTCGGCATAAATAGTCTGCAATTTTTCCAGCCACAGCCCTTGGCTTTCACGCAAGGTTATTGCGCGCTGCTGGCAGGCGGGCAAATCCAATTGCAAACGCTGCTTATCGCTGTCACGCAATACCGTTAAAGGCGCCAGCACCGGACAACGATTGACGTGCAGCAACTTCAGCGGCACCGGCAACTCACCCTCGGCCAGTTGCTCACGACGCGTGTAGAGACGCTGACGCAAGGTTTCACCATCCAATTGCAGCAGTACCTGCGGATCAAGTTGCAGATCGCAAACGATTAATGCATTACGATTTTTGGGATGCCAGGCCAGCGGTAAAATCACACTCAAATAATGCCGCGCCGCCGAATAACGTCCTGAAATATGCACTAATGGCTGCAGTAATTGAATCTGCTCCAATACCCGTGGCTTGCTGCGCTGCCGATAAAGGAACTCGTAGAGTTTGGGCTGTTTTTCGCGCACTAAGCGCGCCAAGGCAATAGTGGCCCGCACATCACTCAGGGCATCGTGAGCCTGCGCATGTTCAATACCGTTCTCTTTAGTTAGGCGCTCAAGCTTAAGGCTGACGCGGCCCTCTTCCTCAGGCCAGTTAAATCCTTCGGGGCGCAGGGCATAGGCGGTGCGGACTAGATCAATCAAGTCCCAGCGGGTATTACCGCCCTGCCACTCACGCGCATAAGGGTCAAAGAAATTGCGATAGAGGCTGTAGCGAGTCACTTCATCATCAAAGCGCAAACTGTTGTAACCCGCCCCGCAAGTGCCAGGCATGGATAACTCAGCGTGCAGGCGCGTCATAAACTCGGCTTCCGGCAAACCCTGTTCGGCCAAGCGTTGCGGAGTGATGCCGGTAATCAAACAGGCCATGGGGTGCGGCAGGATGTCGTCACTGGGCTGGCAATAGATATTCAGCGGCGTGCCGATTTCGTTCAGCGCCTCATCGGTGCGAATCCCGGCCACCTGCAACGGCCGATCACAGCGCGGGTTAATGCCGGTGGTCTCAAAGTCATACCAAAAAATACTGGGCGTCACGGCAAAATCCTAAACAGGGTGGCGGCGGCAGTTTAGGCATAGCCAACAAAGCTTGGCGAGCCTTGCCCGCAAGCAACGCGAGCCGTTAGCATGGCGGCTAGGATCTTAACCCCAACACAAGGACTGTTCCGATGAACGCCAATACCAGCGAAAACCCCTACGCCGTCCCCGCCAGCAATCTGCAAGAAACCGCGCCGACACAGCAAGTGCCAAGCATCGAAGAAGCCTTGAGCCGTGGCTATGATTTTCGCATCGGCGACTTGCTCAGTGACGCCTGGCAGCGGGTCAAAGGCAGTAAAGGCCTGATCATCGGCGCCGTTATCATTTACGCCGTAGCCGCCACCATCATCAACTCGGTGTTCGGTGCCATGCTGGGTTTGATCGGCTTGCAGGCCGATCCAGAAAACCTCGCCGGCATGCTGGCCGGGCAATTTGTCATCAGCATTCTTGGCGCGGCGGTCACTTATCCGTTGCTGGCAGGCCTGATGATGATCGGCATTCGCCGCGCTGCCGACCAAGCCTTTAACTTTGACCTGGCCTTCAGCGGCTTCAAAAATCCGCTGCCTATTATCATCACCGGCGTGCTGATGTTGGTGATGGTCTACGTCGGATGCCTACTGCTGCTGTTACCTGGCATTTACCTGATGATTGCCTACGCTCTGGCCCTGCCTTTGGTGATCGAGCGCGGCCTGTCGCCTTGGCAAGCCTTGGAGACCTCACGCAAAGCCATCAGCCAACATTGGTTTAAAGTGCTCGGCCTGAACCTTGTGCTGGGCCTGATCGTTGGTCTAAGCGCCATCCCGCTGGGCATTGGCATGATCTGGACAGTACCGCTCTGGGCCATTGCCAGCGGCGTGCTGTACCGCACCATCTTCGGCGTTTTACCCGTAGCCGAGTAATCGCCTTAATTGCGCCGGAGTGCACATGCCTCCGGTTGCTTGTACGCCTGCTGCTCGCTAGCATCGGGCTTTCCTTGACGCAGCCAGCCGATGTCTTCTAACCCCGCCAGCGCCGTGCCCCAACCCAGCAGCGCGCCAATCGAGCTGCTGGACACCCGCTATAAAGTGGAAACCCCGGAAGGCATCGACCTTACCCTGCGCCCAGCCAGCCTGGTGCCGCGCGCCTTGGCGTTCGCCATCGATTTGGCGATTCGTGGCCTGGTCTTGCTGTTACTGCTGCTGTTGCTCGAACTGCTCGGCAAGCTCGGCAAAGGCCTGGGCGCCATCCTGATGTTTATGCTGACCTGGTGGTACATGGTGTTGTTTGAGGTGCTCAACCAAGGCCGCTCACCGGGTAAACAATGGATGGGTTTACGGGTGGTGCATGACGACGGTACCCCCGTTGGCTGGGGCGCGTCCCTAACCCGCAATCTGTTGCGCTTTGTCGATTTTCTGCCTTTTGCCTACGCGCTGGGAATTCTCAGCAGTCTTAGCAATCCGGACTTTAAGCGCCTGGGCGATCTGGCCGCTGGCACCCTGGTGGTTTATCAGGAAAAACCGGCAAGCCGCCCCGCACTGCCAGAGGTTGAACCGCTGCGCGCGCCCTTCAATATGAATCTGGCCGAGCAACGGGCCATTTTGGCCTTTGCCGAGCGCCACAGCGGATTGTCCAGCGCCCGCCGCGATGAAGTGGCGGCCATTTTGGCCGAACCCTTACAGGTGCCGCCCGAGCAGGCCCAAGCCCAACTCAACGGAATTGCCCGTGGTTTACTGGGGCCGACATGAAACAAAGCCTGTTTGAAAACCACTACCAAAGCAGCTGGCAAAGCTTTGCCGAACAACTGCACGCCCTTGAGCGCGGCAAGGCCAAGCCTGAGCACAGCCAAGACTTTGCCGCCCGTTATCGGCACCTCTGCCAACAGCTGGCGCTGGCCCAAGAACGCGGCTACAGCAGCCATCTGGTAGAACAACTGCAACAACTGGTGATGCGTGGCCATCAACAGCTGTATCGCCATCGCAGCCATTTGGGCGCCAATCTGATTCGCTTCCTGCTGACCGGCTTTGCCCAGCTGGTGCGCCGCGAATGGCGCAGCCTGCTGTACGCCAGCCTGCTGTTTTATGGCAGTTTGCTCGGCATGGGGCTGCTGGTTTATCTGTTCCCCGACCTGGTCTACAGCGTGGTGGCGCCCGATCAGGTGCATTCGATGGAGTCGATGTACGACCCCGATTCCCAGCGCCTGGGCCGCTTTGGCGAGCGTAACTCTGGCGATGACTGGGTGATGTTCGGCTACTACATCATGAACAATATCGGCATCGCCTTTCAGACCTTCGCCAGTGGCTTGCTGTTTGGTCTGGGCAGCCTGTTCTTTTTGTTCTTCAACGGCCTGATGATCGGCGCCGTCGCCGGCCATTTGAGCCAGATCGGCTCCGGGCTGAGCTTTTGGTCGTTCGTCATCGGCCACGGCGCCTTCGAGCTAACCGCCATCACAGTGGCCGGCGCCGCCGGCTTAAAACTTGGCTGGGCGCTGATTGCGCCGGGGCGCTGGCCACGCAGCGAGGCCTTGCGCTTGGCCGCCACGCAAAGCGTGCAACTGGTCGCCGGGGCCATCTTGCTGCTGCTGATTGCGGCCTTTATCGAGGCCTATTGGTCGTCGATGACCTATACCAGCGCCAACGTTAAATTCGCGGTGGGTGGTGGTCTGTGGTTATTAGTCGGCGCTTATTTTGGCTTCGCAGGACGAGGTCAAGATGACGCCCACTAATTCTGGCAAAAATCGCCCAGCGCATATGAGGTCTGTATGCGCCTGACCGACGCCAGCGTGATCATTCGCCCGCGCAGCGCTTGGGAAGCCCTGGATCTTGGCGTGCTGCTGGCCCGCCGGCATCGCGGGCTATTGAGTGCCAGCTGGGCGCTGCTGACCTTGCCGGTGTTCCTGCTCTGCAGTGCCCTGCTCTGGCAATACCCCAGCCTGGCGATGCTGCTGTTTTGGTGGCTAAAGCCGCTGTATGAACGACTGCCGTTGCATATTCTGTCCCAGGCTTTATTCGGCGCCACGCCAAGCCTCAAGCAAGCCTTCCAGGCCTTACCGCGTCTGCTTAAGCCGCAACTGCTGGCCAGCCTGACCTGGCGCCGCCTGAGCGTCACCCGCAGCTTTGACCTGCCGGTGCTGCAGCTTGAAGGCTTGGGCGGCCAAGCCCGCAGCCAGCGCTTGATGGTGCTCGGTCAGCGCGATACCGGCCCCGCCACCTGGCTGACCGTGGTGGGCGTGCATATCGAAACCGCGCTGTATTTCGGCATGTTCAGCCTGTTGTATTTATTGCTGCCGCAACAGCTAAAAACCGACTGGGACTGGAGCCAACTGATGGCGCCCGAGGGTGACGTCAGCTTGTGGATGCAGCACCTGTACAACCTGTTCTATGCACTGCTGCTGATTGTCTGGGAGCCAATTTACGTCGCCTGCGGTTTTAGCCTTTATCTCAATCGCCGCAGCGCCCTGGAAGCCTGGGATCTGGAACTGGCGTTTCGCCGCCTGCGCCAGCGCCTGAGCGGGCTGAGTTACGTACTGCTGCTGGCTTGCGGCCTGTTTTTTCTGCAACCACCGACTGCCGCCTGGGCCGTGTCGGCAACCGGCAGTTGCCCGATCCCGCAGTTTGACCCAGCTGGGCCCGAGGCCGAACGCCTGCTCAAGCAACCGCTGAACAGCAAGGCCGCGCAAGACAGCATTAGCCAACTGCTCGACCAGCCACCCTTTGAAAATCGCCAGACCGTGACCCGCTGGAAATTTGGCGAGCCGGCCAAGGCCAAGAAAACCAGCGATGCCGAGGCGAAAAGCCTGGCGGCGAAAATCAAAAAACTGCTGGAGCAACTTGGCCTGCTGAATAACTTCGAACAACTGGCCATCATTGTCGAAGTGATCCTGTGGACCGCGCTGCTTAGCCTGTTGACACTCCTGGCCTGGCGTTACCGCGAGTGGCTACGCACCTTTGGCGGGCGGCTGAAGCTGCCACAAAAACGCCAAAAACTGGCCCCTACCCAGCTGTTCGGTCTGGAGGTAGCACCAGAAAGCCTACCCGACGACATCGCCAGCGCCGCCGAACAGCTCTGGGCCGAGCAACCCCGCGAAGCCCTGGGCCTGCTCTATCGCGCCCTGCTCAGCCGCCTGCTGCACGACTATCGACTGGCCCTCAAAGGCTCACACACCGAGGGCGAGGTGCTGCAATTGGCCGAGCAGCTGCAACTGGCCGAACTCAGCCGTTTCGCCCAGGTGCTGACCCGCCATTGGCAGAACCTTGCCTATGGCCATCAACTGCCGCCGGCCAGCCTCAAGCGCGGCCTCTGCGAAGGCTGGCGCCGGTTGTTTAACCCGCAGCCGCTTGACCCGCAGGTGCGCCCATGACCCGGCGCACGGGCTTTTTCCTCGGCGCGGGGATCTTCCTGCTCCTCGGCCTGCTCGGCATCTACCTGCTGAGCATCGCCACACCCTACCAAAAGGTCATCAAACACGGGCCGGCGCCTGAGGTGCAGGGCAATCCGTATCTGGCTGCCGAGCAGTTTCTCGCCAAGCAAGGCCGCAAGGTGCAGCGCGCCGACAGCCTGGAAGTGCTTGCCAGCCTGCCCAGCAAAGGGCAAACCCTGGTCATGCTCGGCTCGCGCGAATACCTGACGCCCAAACAAACCGAGCGCCTGAGCCAGTGGACCGCCCAGGGCGGCCATCTGATCGTCATCGCCGAACGCCTGTGGGACAAAGACGATCAAGCCAGCGGCGACTTGCTGCTGGACCCGCTCGGCATCGAACAACATATGAGCGAAGACCTGGCCAAAGAAGATCAAGAGGCCAAACAATCCGCCAAACAAACGCCGGCTAACACCAGCGAAGAGCCAGCAAAACCCGCGACCGATGAAGCCACCGACACGTCCGACAGCGACAGCGACAGCGAGCATGCGCTTGAGACGGATAACGACCTGGACCAGGACCAAGAGCAAAAAGCAGAAGATCAACCGCGCTATCCAGAACTGACCCAGCTGTACCTGGAAAACGAAGACGCGCCGGCCTATATCGACTTCGATACCGACTTCCACCTCAACGACGCCAAAGACCTCGCCCATGCCTGGGCCAATAGCGCCGACAGCACCCACATGCTGCAACTCGATCAGGGCGAAGGCTTGCTCACCGTACTGACCGATAACTGGATTTGGCAAAACGCCAACATTGGCGATTACGACAATGCCTGGCTGCTCTGGTACCTGACCCAAGACAGCGAGGTCACCCTGCTCTACCGCACCGACCGCGATGATCTGTTCAGCCTGCTGCTCAAGCACTTCCCCCAGGCGCTGGTGGCGCTGGCGCTGTTGATTGCCGCCAGTCTGTGGGCGGCCGGCTTGCGCCAAGGCCCGCTGCAATTGCCCGTCAGTCGCGCCCGTCGGCAACTGCAAGAACACCTGCGCAGCAGCGCCGACTTCCAACTGCGCCATGCCGGCCAGCGCAGCTTGCTGCAGGCCTTGCAACGCGACATTCAGCGCCGTGCCCGGCGCCGACATCCAGGCTTCGAACGCCTAGGCGTCGCCGAACA
>MHZN01000116.1:0-13570 GCA_001830395.1 Pseudomonadales bacterium RIFCSPLOWO2_12_59_9
GATGTGGATTTCAGCGCGGTGGAGTCCACCTCGGAGATGTTCAACCCCGATCAGCCGGCGCTGCGCAGCGAACAAAAAGTTAACGAGCAGCGTCAAGCCGGCTTGGGCGCCCAGGGCGTGCCGGGTGCGTTGAGCAATCAACCGCCGGGACCGTCCTCGGCGCCCCAGCAAACTGGCGGCGCGGCGACAGCGGGCGCACCGGCGGCGATTGCCGCAGGCAACCCATTGCTGGATGCCAATGGTCAGCAGGTGATGGACCCGGCCACCGGGCAGCCGATGCTGGCGCCTTTCCCGGCAGACAAACGTGAACAATCGACGCGTAACTATGAGTTGGACCGCTCGGTTAGCTATACCAAACAGCAGCAAGGCCGTTTACGCCGGCTGTCGGTGGCGGTGGTGCTGGACGACCAAAGCAAGGTCGACCCGAAAACCGCGGAAGTCACCCATGTGCCCTGGACGGCCGCCGAACTCGCCCGCTTTACCCGGCTGGTGCAAGACTCGGTGGGCTTTGATGCCAGCCGTGGCGACAGCGTCAGCGTGATTAACACCCCATTCGTGGCGCAGGACGGCGATGAGATCATCAGCATCCCGTTCTACACCCAGCCCTGGTTCTGGGACATTATCAAGCAGGTGCTGGGCGTGTTGTTTATCCTGCTGCTGGTCTTTGGCGTACTGCGGCCGGTGTTGAAGAACATCAGCAGTGCCGGCAAGGGGCATGCGGGCGGTGGTCGTGGCAGCGATGTTGAGCTGGGCGCCATGGGCGGCTATGGCGGTGATCTGTCCGATGATCGGGTCAGCATCAGTGGCCCGCAAAGCATCCTGCTGCCCAGCCCTACTGAGGGTTATGATGCACAATTGAACGCCATCAAGGGGTTGGTGGCTGAAGACGCCGGGCGCGTGGCCCAGGTTGTCAAAGAATGGATCAATGATGGTGAATAAACAGTGGATCAAGCCAGATGAGTGACGCACGCACCCCAGCCAAGCTGAGCAAGGTCGATAAAGCCGCTATTTTGCTGCTTTCGTTGGGTGAAACCGATGCCGCGCAAGTGCTGCGCCATTTGAGCCCCAAGGAAGTTCAGCGGGTTGGCGTGGCCATGTCGCACATGGGCAATGTGCAGCGCGAACAGGTTGAAGGGGTGATGGGCGAGTTTGTCGAAACAGTCGGCGATCAAACCAGTGTCGGGGTGGGCGCCGACGGCTATATCCGCAAAATGCTCACCCAGGCCCTGGGTGAAGACAAAGCAGGCAACCTGATTGACCGCATCCTGTTGGGCGGCAGTACCAGTGGCCTGGACAGCCTGAAGTGGATGGAGCCGCGGGCGGTGGCCGATGTGATTCGCTTCGAGCACCCGCAGATTCAGGCCATCGTGGTGGCCTATCTGGACCCGGACCAAGCCGGTGAAGTGCTTGGCCATTTCGACCATAAAGTTCGCCTGGATATAGTCCTGCGGGTGTCCTCACTGAATACCGTGCAGCCGGCGGCACTGAAAGAACTCAACTTGATTCTGGAGAAACAATTCTCCGGCAGTTCAAGCAATACCCGCGCCGCCATGGGCGGGGTTAAGCGGGCGGCGGATATCATGAACTTCCTCGACAGCACCATCGAAGGCCAGTTGATGGACTCGATCCGCGAGGTCGATGAAGACCTGTCCACCCAGATCGAGGACCTGATGTTTGTCTTCGACAACCTTGCCGATGTCGATGACAAGGGCATTCAAGCCTTGCTGCGCGAGGTGTCCTCCGATGTGCTGGTGATCGCGCTGAAGGGCGCCGATGAGGGCATCAAGGAAAAAGTCTTCAAGAACATGTCCAAACGAGCGGCAGAATTGCTCCGTGATGACCTTGAGGCCCGCGGCCCCGTGCGGGTCAGCGATGTCGAGACGGCGCAAAAAGAAGTTCTGACCATTGCCCGGCGCATGGCCGACGCTGGCGAGATTATGCTCGGTGGTGCTGGCGGCGAAGCAATGATCTAAGCAGTAATCCAAGCGAGAAGCGCAAACATGGCAGCCAAGGAAGTTCCCAGCGAGTTGATTCGCGCCAAAGATGTCAGCGCGTTTGATCGCTGGAATTTGCCCAGTTTTGAGGTGGCTGCGAGCGAGCCTGCGTATCTGCCGGAGACGCCCATGGCCGGCTCGCAAGCCGTGCCTGAAGTCCTCGCGCTGCAGAGTGAGGAAGTTGAGCTGGAGTCGGTCAAACCTTTGACGCTCGATGAGCTTGAGGCGATTCGTCAGGATGCCTACAACGAAGGTTTTGCCGTCGGTGAGAAAGACGGTTTCCATGGCGGGCAATTAAAAGCCAAGCAAGAAGCCGATGTGGCTTTGCAAGCCAAGCTTGCAGGGCTCGAGCAGTTGATGGGCCAATTGTTGGCGCCGATTGCCGAGCAAGATCAGCAGATTGAGCAGGTCTTGGTGAAGTTGGTGAGTCACGTTTGCCGACAGGTGATTCGCCGCGAGTTGCTGTGCGATTCCAGCCAGTTGACCCAGGTGTTAAGCGATACCCTCAAATTGCTGCCGATGGGCGCCGGCAATCTGCGTATTCATATCAATCCGCAAGATTTCGAGCTGGTTAAAGCCCTGCGCGAGCGCCACGAAGAAAACTGGCGAATTCTCGAAGATCAGCAGCTCTTGGCCGGCGGCTGCCGTGTGGAGACCGAGCACAGTCAAATTGATGCCAGCGTCGAAACCCGCCTGGAACTGGCCCTCAACCAATTATTTGAACAGCAGCGCGAACAGCTGAGCAATCCGCCTGCGGCAGATTTGTTGCTGGATTTAAGCGCTGCCGCCGACATCACTGCTGAGCCGTCTGATGCGCCTTGAACGCAGCAGTTTCGCCAAACGCTTGAGCGGTTATCAGACCGCCGTTAATTTGCCCGCGCAGCCCGTGGTCGAGGGACGACTGTTACGCATGGTCGGCCTGACCCTGGAGGCCGAAGGCTTGCGTGCCGCCCTCGGCAGTCGCTGCATGGTGATCAATCAAGACAGTGACCATCCGGTGCAGGTTGAAGCCGAAGTCATGGGTTTTTCCGGTGGCCGGGTATTCTTGATGCCGGTGGGCAATCTGGCCGGGATTGCGCCGGGCGCACGGGTGGTGCCGCTGCCGGACTCCGGGCGTTTGCCGATGGGCATGTCGATGCTCGGCCGGGTGCTCGACGGCGCCGGCCGTGCCCTGGATGGCAAGGGCGGCATGAAAGCCGAAGATTGGGTGCCGCTCGATGGCCCGACTATCAATCCGCTTAAACGTGAGCCGATCAATCAACCCTTGGATGTCGGTATTCGCAGTATTAATGCCCTGCTGACTGTGGGCCGTGGCCAACGGCTGGGTTTGTTCGCCGGCACGGGGGTGGGCAAGAGCGTGCTACTGGGGATGATGACGCGCTTTACCGAGGCCGACATCATAGTGGTCGGGCTGATCGGTGAGCGGGGCCGTGAGGTGAAGGAATTCATCGAGCAGATCCTCGGTGAGGAGGGCCTGAAGCGTTCGGTGGTGGTCGCATCCCCTGCCGATGACGCGCCCTTGATGCGCCTGCGGGCAGCCATGTACTGCACGCGGATTGCCGAATATTTTCGCGATAAGGGCAAGAACGTGTTGTTGCTGATGGATTCGCTGACCCGTTTCGCCCAGGCTCAGCGGGAAATCGCCTTGGCGATTGGTGAACCGCCAGCGACCAAAGGCTATCCACCCTCGGTGTTTGCCAAGCTGCCCAAGCTGGTTGAGCGGGCCGGTAATGCCGAAGCCGGTGGCGGCTCGATTACCGCCTTTTACACCGTGTTGTCGGAGGGCGATGACCAGCAGGACCCTATCGCCGACGCCGCCCGTGGCGTGCTCGACGGCCATATAGTGCTGTCGCGACGCCTGGCCGAGGAGGGGCATTATCCGGCCATTGATATCGAGGCCTCGATCAGCCGGGTGATGCCGCAGGTGATTACGCCACAGCATCTGCGCGAGTCGCAGCGCTTCAAACAACTCTGGTCACGCTATCAGCAGAGCCGCGATCTGATCAGTGTCGGTGCCTATGTGCCGGGCGGTGATCCGCAGACCGATCTGGCCATCGCGCTGCAACCAGCCATGGCGATGTACCTGCGCCAAGGCCTGGATGAAAGTGAAAGCCTGCAGCAGAGCGGTTTGCAATTAACTGCGCTGTTTAACCCTAAGGCAGGCGTTTAATTCATGCAGCCAAACCGTGCCGCCCGGCTGGCGCCAGTGATTGACATGGCCGAGCGCGCCGAGCGCGAGGCGGCCATAGCGCTGGGGCGCACCCAGTCGTTACTGACCCAGGCCGAAATCAAGCTCGGTGAGCTGGAGCGCTACCTTGGCGATTACCAGCAGCAATGGTTAACCCAAGGCCGGCAGGGCGTTTCCGGGCAGTGGTTGATGGGCTATCAGCGCTTTTTGTCACAGCTGGAGACGGCCATCGGCCAGCAACGGCAAGCTGTGTCCTGGCACCTCAATAGTGTGAACAAAGCGCGCGAAGTCTGGCAGCAGCGCTATGCTCGTCTGGAAGCTTTACGCAAGCTGGTGCTGCGCTATCAACACGAGGCGCGGCAGGCCGAGGACAAGCGTGAGCAAAAAATGTTCGATGAGCTGGCGCAACGCCCGAACGGCGCAGAGCACCGCTGAATAGGGGTTGCCCTGTGGCGGTCGCAGTGCTAAATGTTCTGCCAGCTGTCGATAACAATAAGGAGCTTTGTATGACCATTACCACGCAGATGTCTGCCGACGAGCAAGAACTGACGATTTTCATTCAAGGGCGCTTCGATTTCGGCGCGCACCAAGAGTTTCGTGACGCTTACGAGCGCGTCGATAGCACCCCTAAACGCTATCTGGTGGACTTGCAGGGCACCACCTATCTGGACAGTTCGGCGTTGGGGATGTTGTTGCTGTTGCGCGATCATGCCGGCGGCGACCACGCGCAAATTCGTTTGGCCAACTGCAACGCCGATGTGCGCAAAATTCTCGCCATCTCAAATTTTGAGCAACTGTTTAAAATCGCTTAAGGCCGCTGATGATGCCGGGCCGTCGCTTAACGATTCTGATTGTCGAGGACAGCGCACTCGATCGCATGTTGCTGGCGACCATCGTCAGTCGCCAGGGGCATCGGGTGCTGGAGGCCTGTAATGGGCTGGAGGCCCTGGCGCTGTTTCGCCTGGAGCGCCCGGATCTGGTGTTGATGGACGCCATGATGCCGGTGATGGATGGCTTTGAGGCTGCCCGGCGGATTAAAGCCTGCGCCGGCGAGACCTTGGTGCCGATTATTTTTCTGACCTCCCTGACCGAAAGCGAGGCGCTGGTGCGGTGTCTGGAGGCCGGCGGCGATGACTTTGTCGCCAAGCCTTACAATCGGGTGATCATCGAGGCCAAGATCAATGCCATGGATCGCTTGCGGCGCTTGCAAAAAACGGTGCTGCAGCAGCGTGATCTGATCGCCAAGCACAATGAACACTTGCTCACCGAGCAGCGCGTGGCCAAGGCGGTGTTCGACAAAGTGGCCCATTCGGGCTGCCTGAGCGCGGCCAATATTCGCTACATGCAATCACCCTATGCCTTGTTCAATGGCGATTTGCTGCTGGCCGCGTTTAAACCTTCCGGCGGCATGCATGTGTTTCTTGGTGATTTTACCGGCCACGGTTTACCCGCGGCGATTGGCGCCATGCCTTTGGCCGAGGTGTTCTACGGGTTGACCGCCAAAGGCTACTCGATGGCGGAAATCCTTCGCGAGATGAACAGCAAGCTCAAGCGGATTTTGCCGGTTGGGGTGTTCTGTTGCGCCACCTTATTGAATGTCAGTTTTCATCGGCGGGTGGTCGAAGTCTGGAATGGCGGCTTGCCGGATGGCTATCTGTACCGCGCCGCCAGTGGCGAGCGGGTGCCGCTGGTGTCCCGGCATTTACCGCTGGGGGTGCGCGACGCGGCAACCTTCGATGATCGCTGCGAGATCTATCCGCTGGAGTTGGGCGATCGGCTGTTTTTACTCTCCGATGGTGTGCTGGAAGGCTGCAACAGTGACGGGCAAATGTTTGGTGAAGAGCGTTTGCTGGCAGTGTTTGCGCAAAATCAACAAGCGGATCAGCTGTTTGCCGAGATTCAGCAGGCTATTGCTGAGTTCCGTGGCGAGGCACAAGACGACGTCAGCATGGTCGAGGTGGTGCTGATTGAGGAGGCGCTGCTCAACCGTCCGGCGCTGGCCTTCTCGGACGGCGGGCAGGTGAGCCCGCTCGACTGGTCGGCCAGCTTTGAGTTTCGCGCGCAAACTTTGCGGCATTTCAATCCGCTGCCGTTTTTATTGCAATTTTTACTTGAGGTGCAAGAGTTGCGCAGCCAAGCTGGCGCGCTCTACACGGTACTGGCCGAGCTGTATTCCAATGCCTTGGAACATGGGGTCATGGGCCTGGATTCCGGGCTTAAACGCGATGCCAAGGGCTTTGCCGAGTATTACGCGCAACGCAATCAGCAGCTGGCCGGCCTGGACCAGGGCTTTGTGCGTTTTCATCTGGCCTTAGTGCCAGAGGCTGGTGGTGGACGGCTGACGTTGCGGGTTGAGGACAGTGGGGCGGGTTTTGACCCGCAGGTGGCGCCTGAGCCGCAGCCCGGCGGCGTCAATTTAAGTGGTCGCGGGCTGGCCCTGGTGCGGCAATTGGCTGAGCGGTGCAGTTATTCGGCCGATGGTCGCAGTGTCAGCGTGGAGTTCTCATGGCCGGCGGCGAAATGATCTGCGCGCGTTCTGGAGGAGAGTCATAGGTGGCTGAACTACATGTCGACAATGCCGTACTGGAAACTTTGCGCGATGTCATGGAGGACGAATATTCGCTGTTGCTGGAAACCTTTCTGGCTGACTCCGAGGAGCGCTTGCGCTTGTTGCTAGACACCGCACAGGGCGCCGACGCCCAGGCCATGCGCTTGGCGGCGCACAGCTTCAAGGGCAGCTGCAGCAATATGGGCGCCGTGTTGCTGGCTAGCCTGTGTAAGGAGCTGGAAGAGCTGGCCCGCCGCGAGCGTTTGGATGAAGTGGCGCCCGTGCTCGAACAGGTGCAGCGCGAATTTGCGATAGTGCGCATCCTGTTTAAGGCCGAGTTGCAGCGTCACCGCTGATAGCTGGGCAATAAGACGCGCAGCGCTCACAGAGTTGGCCTTAGCCTTGCATTACCTCTGGCACGACCCACCCAAGCGGCCATTCATGGCCGCACTGGAGAGTGCCCATGTCCGTTGTCCCCGATCTATTGCTGCAGCCTGCAGCCAAAGCCAAGCCCCGTGGGGTGCCCGCCAGGGCGCAGGCGCAGGCGCCCGAACCCAGCCAACGTAAGGCTCCAAGCTTCGCTCAGGTGTATGCCCGTGAGCGTCAAGACAAGCCTGTCGAGCGCGCTGAACCCGTGGCTAAGGGGGCTCGCGAGCGGTTCTCAGACTGTTGCGAGGATGCCAGCAGCGCGACTGAACCCTTGCCAGAGCAAGAGCAGGTTGCCGCTAGCGGCAAACCTTTGCCGGACGACACCACAGTCAGCGTGACCACTGTCGCGGATGAGGAGGCGGAGCCCGAGACTGAGCTCGATCCTTTATTGCTGCTGGCCATCAGTGGTCAGTTACCCGCAGTTGAAGCCAGTCCTGCTGGATTACCGCCTGGGTTAACGGCAACCGACACGGCGCAACAAACACCTGAGGAACCCGTCGCGCAGACGGCGCTTACTGGCTTGACTCCGGTGGTGGCCGGTTTGACCAGCGGCGCAGCCGCGGCCATGACCGATGCCAGTCATGATGCAACCTTAGACACGCTAACCAGTGCCGCAGGCGTGCAATTGGTGGTTGATCTTGGCGCTAAGGCCCAGGCGGCGGCGCAGCAGGCAGGCGGTGCCGCAGTGGCTCAGGGCGCGGCTAATGTGACCCAGGACTTTGCTGGCGCAATGGCCGCTGCTGGATTGCCTACCGCTGAGGTGAAGCTTGGCGAAGGTGTGCTGAGCGAGCTTAAGGCGCTTGGTGTGGAGGGGACTGACGGTCTCAACGATGCCTCGCCAGAACTGCGCACGGAAAATCTCACTGCCAAGCTGAGTGCCCTCAGCCAAGCCATTGGCCAGCAAACCCCGGCGACATCGCGCTTGGGCTTGATCCCCGGTCAGCCGCTGGCGATGCAGCAAGGTGGCTGGAGCGAGGCGGTGGTCGATAAGGTGATGTGGTTGTCGAGCCAGAATCTAAAGTCGGCGGAAATCCAACTGGATCCCGCTGAGTTGGGTCGCCTGGAAGTACGGGTTGATATCGCCAAGGAGCAAACTCAGGTGACCTTTGCCAGTCCCCATGCCGGCGTGCGTGATGCCCTCGAAGGGCAAATGCAGCGGTTGCGCGACTTGTTTACTGAACAGGGGATGAACTTGCTTAATGTGAACGTTTCCGATCAGTCATTGAGTCGTGGCTGGCAGGGGCAGGAACAGGGGGGCGCCGGTGATGGCGCGCGCCGTGGTGGTACTTCGGCGGGGTTGTTGGCTGCTAGCGATGAAGAGTCAGTCGGCGGCGTGACCGAGTTACGCGCTAGCAGCCTGCTGAATTCGCGCAGCTTGGTGGATTACTATGCCTAGCTAATCAGCGCTCTGATCTAAACTTCAATTCGCCCGGGGAACCGGGCGAACTTGTTTTTGGGTGACAGTGCCGGGGCTTACTGGTATATCCGCTGCGCGAGTCGAACAATGCAGGGTTAAACCAGATTATTCATAAACTGGCATAACACTTGCTCCTAACCCCTTGAACGCTGACATAAAACGCTCAGTGACGGATTATTGGCATGGCTAAGAAAGAAGAGAAAACCCCAGCAGCGGCCGATGCCGAGGGCAAGCCTGCCGGCAAAAGTAAGCTCAAGCTGATTATTTTGATTGTGGTGGGTTTACTGCTGGTCATAGGTTTGTCAGTGGGCGGGGCGATGTTCTTTTTGCATAAGGGCGAGAAGAAAGACGACGCCAAGACCGAAGAGCATGCAGTCGTCGAAGGAGAGGCCAAGCCCGGCAAGCAAGTGGCTATTTATGAGGTGTTGGCGCCGGCGTTCGTGGTCAACTTCAACTACAAGGGCCGTCAGCGTTATATGCAAGTCAGTGTCGCGTTGATGGGCCGCAACAAGGCCGAGCTGGATGCCTTGCATGAGCACATGCCGGTGCTGCGCAATAACCTGGTCATGCTGTTTTCCGGGCAGGATTTCGAGGCGTTGAGCACCCCGGTGGGTAAGGAAATGCTCCGCCAGCAAACCACTGCCAGCGTGCAAGCCTTGGCGCAAAAGGAGACCGGCAAGTTGGCGGTCGAACAAGTGCTGTTTACCAATATCGTATTGCAGTAGGAGCATGGATTAATGGCTGTGCAAGATCTGCTCTCACAAGACGAAATTGATGCCCTGCTGCATGGTGTCGATGACGGTGCAGTCGAGACTGAGGAGGCGGCCGAGCCCGGCACGGCGAAAACCTATGACCTGTCCAGCCAGGACCGCATCGTGCGCGGCCGGATGCCGACCCTGGAGATGATCAACGAGCGTTTTGCCCGTTACACCCGCGTCAGCATGTTTAACCTGTTGCGCCGTTCGGCCGATGTGGCGGTCGGTGGCGTGCAGGTGATGAAATTTGGCGAGTACGTGCATTCGTTGTATGTGCCCACCAGTCTTAACCTGGTGAAGATGAAGCCGCTGCGCGGTACCGGTTTGTTTATTCTGGATGCCAAATTGGTATTCAAACTGGTGGACAACTTCTTTGGTGGCGATGGTCGCCACGCCAAGATCGAAGGTCGTGAGTTCACCCCCACCGAGTTGCGGGTGGTGCGGATGGTCATCGATCAGGCCTTTGTCGACCTCAAGGAAGCCTGGCATGCGGTGCTGGATATCAATTTCGAGTACATCAGCTCGGAAGTGAACCCGGCCCTGGCCAACATCGTCAGTCCCAGCGAAGTGGTGGTGGTTTCCACCTTTCATATCGAGCTGGATGGCGGTGGCGGCGACTTGCACGTGACCATGCCGTATTCGATGATCGAGCCGATTCGCGACATGCTCGATGCCGGTTTTCAGTCCGATGTGGACGATCAGGATGAGCGCTGGGTGAATGCCCTGCGCGAAGATATTCTCGATGTTAGCGTGCCTTTGGGCGCCACTGTGGCCAGTCGTCAACTGAAACTGCGCGACATCTTGCATATGCAGCCCGGTGATGTGATTCCGGTGGACTTACCCGATCAGGTGCTGATGCGCGCCAACGGTGTGCCGGCCTTTACCGTCAAGTTGGGGGCGCATAAAGGCAAGTTGGCCTTCCAGATACTCAACCCGGTTGAGCGCCTGCGCTGATGCGCGCCGCTTAACCCCTTACATTTTAGAAGCTGTTTAAGCTCGTCACGCGCGCGGTATGCGCAGGCGCATTAGACATTGAGCCGGTTCTTAGAACCCGCCGAGGACAAACGATGGCAGACGAAGACGAAACCACCTCCCCCGAAGAGCAAGCTCTGGCCGATGAGTGGGCGGCAGCCCTGTCGGAGGCCGGCGATGCCGATCAGGATGACATCGATGCGATGATGGCCAGTGCGGCGGCTGAGCCCGCGGCACCACGGGCCAAAATGGAAGAGTTCGGCAGCGCGCCGGCGCGCTCGAACGCGCCCGTGAGCCTGGATGGACCGAACCTGGATGTGATTCTGGATATTCCAGTGTCGATCTCCATGGAAGTCGGCAATACCGAAATCACCATTCGCAACTTGCTGCAGCTCAACCAGGGCTCGGTGATCGAGCTTGATCGGCTGGCCGGGGAGCCGCTGGACGTGTTGGTCAACGGCACCTTGATCGCTCACGGCGAGGTGGTGGTGGTGAACGAGAAGTTTGGCATTCGCTTGACTGATGTGATCAGTCCAAGTGAACGCATCAAGAAGTTGCGCTAAGCCCATGCGCGGCTTTCTTTGGCTCTTGTGCGGTTTGCCGTTGACGGCCCTGGCGGCGGAATCCGGCCCCGGCGCGGCGACTGCACAGGTGGTGGCCAGTAGCAGCAATCTGAGTGCCCAACTGGGTCAGATGCTGCTGGGGCTGCTGCTGGTCATCGGCCTGATCTTCCTGCTCGCCTGGTTGCTGCGCCGGGTGCAGCGCATTGGTCCGCGTGGCGCGCAGGTCATCAAGCTGCTGGCCACCCAGGCACTGGGGCCGCGTGATCGGCTGGTACTGGTGCAGGTTGGCGGTGAGCAAATTCTGCTCGGCCTAAGCGCGGGTCGCATCACCCCCTTGCATGTGCTGAAAGAGCCGGTGCATCTGCCCGACAGTGAACCTGCCAGTACCGAGTTTGCCCAGCGCCTGATGGAGTTGTTGGGCAAGGATCAGAAGGACAAACCTTGATGCAGGCTTTGCTGCGCTTATCTATTGTTTTGCTCACCTTTGCCCTCAGGCAAAGGTCCCGTGGGGACAAACCTTGATGGCTGCGTTGCGTATTCTGTGTGCCATGCTGCTGGCTTTAGTCGCGCCATTGGCATTGGGCGCCGACGATCCACTGTCGATCTCGGCGATCACGTTGTCCAGCAATGCCGCAGGCCAGCAGGAGTATTCGGTCAATCTGCAGATTCTGCTGATCATGACCGCACTGAGCTTTATCCCGGCTTTTGTGATGCTGATGACCAGCTTCACCCGGATCATCATCGTCTTTTCGATTTTGCGTCAGGCGCTGGGTTTGCAGCAGACTCCGTCGAACCAGATCCTCACCGGTTTGGCGATGTTTTTAACCCTGTTCATCATGGCGCCGGTGTTCGATCAAATAAACCAAGATGCGGTGCAGCCTTATTTGAAGGAGCAGCTGCCGGCCCAGCAGGCGATTGCCAAGGCCGAAGTGCCGCTGAAGAAATTCATGCTGGCGCAGACCCGCGCCTCCGATCTTGAGCTGTTTGTACGGCTGTCCAAGCGCACCGACATTGCCTCGCCTGAGCAGGCGCCGATGACCATCCTGATACCGGCGTTCGTTACTTCGGAGCTGAAAACGGCGTTTCAGATCGGTTTTATGATTTTTATCCCCTTCCTGATCATCGATATGGTGGTGGCCAGCGTGCTGATGGCGATGGGCATGATGATGCTGTCGCCGCTGATTATTTCGCTGCCGTTCAAGATCATGCTGTTTGTGCTGATCGATGGCTGGGCGCTGGTTATGGGCACCTTGGCCAGTAGTTTCGGCACCCTTTAGGTACGCACGTGGAGCGACGCTTATGACTCCCGAAGTGGCGGTAGACCTGATCCGTGAGGCGCTGTGGTTGATTGCGGTGATTGTCGGTTTGCTGGTTCTGCCGAGTTTGGTGGTGGGCTTGCTGGTGGCAATGTTTCAGGCCGCGACGCAAATCAACGAGCAAACTCTGAGCTTCGTGCCGCGTCTGCTGGTCATGCTGTTGACGCTGATGTGGGCCGGCCCCTGGCTGGTCCGCGAGCTGATGGAGTACACCCAGACCTTGATTCAGAACATTCCGCGGGTCATCGGCTAAGCCCATGCTGGAGCTGAGCACCGAGCAGATCGGCGCCTGGGTGGGCAGTTTTATGCTGCCGTTGTTTCGTATCGCATCTTTGTTGATGGTGATGCCGATCATCGGGACCAAGCTGGTGCCAGGCCGTGTGCGGCTGTATCTGGCCTTGGCGATTTGTGCAGTGCTGGCGCCCACGCTGCCGCCGATTGCGCCATTCGATGCCGTGAGCCTGGAGGCCATCTTGCTCATCGCCCAGGAGATTCTGATCGGGGTGATGCTGGGCTTCACCCTGCAGTTGTTCTTTCATTTGTTTTCGGTGGCGGGGCAGATCATCGCGGTGCAAACCGGCTTGGGCTTTGCGTCCATGGTCGATCCCGGCAATGGCGTCTCGGTGCCGGTGTTGGCGCAGATGCTGCTGATGCTGGTGACCTTGCTGTTCTTGGCAATGAACGGCCATCTGGTGGTGTTTGAGGTGTTGGCCGAGAGTTTTATTACCTTGCCGGTCGGCACGGGTTTGTCGACGGCCCACTATTGGGAGTTGGCCGGCAAGTTGGGTTGGGTGTTCGGTGCCGGTTTATTGTTGGTGCTGCCGGCGGTCACCGCCCTGTTGGTGGTCAACCTGGCGTTCGGCTTGATGACCCGGGCCGCGCCGCAACTGAACATTATTTCGATTGGTTTCCCGCTAACCATGGTGCTCGGCTTGGTGGTTTTCTGGCTTGGCTTGGGTGATTTTCTGGCCCAGTACCAAGACCTGGCCAGTGACGGCTTACAGCTATTGCGTGAGTTGGCGCGCGCGCGCTAACGCTCAGGAGGCGTCATGGCAGAAAGCGAGAGTGGCGCCGACAAGAGTGAAGAGCCCACGGGCAAACGCTTAGAGGAGTCGCGCAAAAAAGGCCAGGTGGCCCGCTCACGGGAGCTCAATACGGTGGCGGTCACCCTGTCGGGGATTGGCGGTTTATTGGTCTATGGCGCCGATTTTGGCCGCGTCCTGCTCGCTATGATGCAAAAAAACTTCGACCTACCACGCGCGGTACTGTTGGATGACGGCTCCATGGCGGCGTTCTTGTTGCTGTCCGGCAAGATGGTGCTGGAGGCTATGTTGCCGCTCTTGCTGATCTTGGTAATTGCCTCGCTGGTAGGCCCGGCAGCGCTGGCG